>NZ_QVGZ01000014.1:387-70208 GCF_003603345.1 Faecalibacterium sp. AM43-5AT | reverse complement strand
CTTTTGCAAATACTGTTTTATGGGAACTCTGCTGGTGGGCGCACCCTGTTTTTCTGTATAAAAAGATTTGTTAGTTTGGCTTGAACTCAACTCTACTAAAAGAACCCGACATAGCCGGATCAAGCGTATGCTGTTCCAATCCCATCAAATCCTCAAATGTTTTTTGTTGTGCCGTAAAACAGTTTTCGTTCAGATATTTCAGCAAATTTCCTTTTTCTATAATTCCATTGTCATCCAGAATCTTTACAGACACCGAAAAAAGAGATGCCGTGGGAACTTCAACCATATCTCCCGGTTCAAATGTTCGCCATCCACGACTTCCAAGCTGTCTAAACAAATATTGATATTGACTTGGAGATAGTACCTCCAACATATATGCTCTACGAATCATCATCGCAATTGAGACATGCCATTTTTCTTTTAATCTTAAATATTCATTTAAAACCGTTGGATATTGAAGATCTTTCAAGAATGCTTCTTTTGGCAGCAAAAATGCAGATGCAAATTGATTTGCGTCTGATTCATTGCTCCGATACTCGGCATCTGCTTGCGATTTCACATCTGAAACAATATGACCGAGTATCCAGTGTCCTAGTTCGTGAGCCAACGTAAAGTTCAATCTTGCAGGTGTTGTTTTATCTGTATTATATGTTGTGAAATAGAACCTCTTGCTTTCTCCATTATTGGCAAGGACCGGAATGTGACTGATTGCGTCCAAATGCCCTACGTTTTCCGAGAAAGAAGTTACCACAATTCCAAGATTTTGTAACAGATAACTCATATTACGAATGGGCCTATCCGACAAGTCCAATTTTTCCCGAATTTTTTTTGCGATTAGTTCCATGTCAGAACACTCTGCTACAGATTTCATACAATCGATCAATTGTTCGGTTGATGGATATTCAATATATTCTGCAAAAAAGTCATAAATATATGATTTCAATACATCAATGTTTGTTTGCCGTAGTTTTACGGCTCTTGTCGTGGTTGTAGTTGCTCTACAATATGCAACTCCGGGACTAAAATTATCGCTGCTACCTTCAAAGAAAAATTTCGGTGGAAATTTCAATTCTTGCGAAATTGCTAATACTTTATCGGCACTTGGTTTGATTAAACCATTTTCATACTGAGAGACAGTTTGCTTTGTCACCCCTATCTTTTCTGCTAGCTTAGGACTGGAAATATTTTGGATTTCACGAGCCAATGTCAGCCGCATTCCATTAAACTCGGATGTAACAATGGCACCCATTTTTTACCCATCTTTCCGTACAAATTTTTTCCGCGGTTTGAATTCCGGAATACTGTCGATTTGAACGCCATACTCATTACCAGTTTCTTCCTTAAACTTAGTAATTTCATCTTCCGGAACAGCTTCTTTCCAATTCATCGGAATTGCAGAATCCAAATTCATTTCATCAACGATGCAACCATTTGCATTCAAAATTTCCAATGTACAGCTTCTGATCAATTGAGCTAAATCCAAGCGGTACGTTAAAATTCCAAATCTCAAGACTTCACCGTCTACTGCTTGCTCCAATTCATCGAAGGGCTTTTCGGCTTTTTGCTGCACAGCTTTATCTTGTCCAAACAGTGACATCTGCTCATACTGGGGAACCATTTCATTCAAATCTTGATTAGCCGGAAGTCCCGAAAAAACGTAATGCATCTCACCATTCTGCAATTTGACAAGTCTATTGCGGAAATTTTCTTGGCGAAGAATCATAATGGCTGTTTTGCTGTGAGGATCATATGCCACAGCATACTTCCAGCTTCCAGAGACCATCAAAACCACACGATATCCTGCCTTTGTTAAATGTTCATGTTCATTTTGAAAGATATGTGCCCAGCCGTGCTGTCCTTTTCCGTTAGAATACATCAAATCGGCATAGACACCTTCATTTTCTTCCATGCCATGGTAGATGCTTTCAACAATCAGTTTTGCCATTGCCATTGCGGAATCTTCAAAAAATGCTTTTTTCATGTGAACCTCCTTCACAGATGAAATTATAAGCGGTGGAATTTTCTTACACTTCATATTTTACATAAATTTTGTAAAAAGTCAAGTAATCGAATGACGTTTTATGCATTCAAATGCAAAAGCGCAGCACCTCCCAAAAAGTGCTGCGCTTTTGTATAATTTGAGCTACCAGTTAGTCCTCCAACCCACAGCTCCCGGTCACATTCTTCAAATATTCCTCTGGGTCACCATTCAGGATCAAATCGGCATAGCCCAGTGGGTCATTGTAGATGAGATAATCCAGTTCTGACCTCTGCGCCATGGTCACATCCAGCGCATCCTCGACCCCGGTGCAATTGATGGAAATTTTTCTTCCATCCCGGAGCAGCAGCTCCACGCAGCCGGTGTCCATGTTGAAATGGCAAGCTCTTGCATCGTACTTCATGTTTGTGTCCTCCTGAAATCATGTCGTAGCTTATGTCGGTCAATCTATGATTTCGGATTTCATCTTCCACGGACACCCATATTGAGTTTTCCGAAGAAAACAAATAATCCGAACCCATCTCCTATCGGAAACAAGTTCGGATTATTTTTGTTTGGTCCGAGTGGCGAGAATCGAACTCACGGCCTCTTGAACCCCATTCAAGCGCGCTACCAAAACTGCGCTACACCCGGATATCGACCGCCGCTTCCCTACCGAAGCGTGGCGACATGAGATATTATACTCAGATACAGCAGTTTTGTCAACCGATTTTTGCAATTTTCTTTGCTTTTTTCGTAAAAAGTCTGATTTTTGCGAAAGTACGCGCTTTATTTATTTTGCTCTTTTTCTTGCAGGAGCTTGTCTTTTTCCAAAAGCGGTTTCAGATATTGACCGGTAAAGCTGCCTGGCACCTCTGCCACCTGTTCGGGCGTGCCTTCGGCCACGATCTCGCCGCCTGCGCTGCCGCCTTCAGGGCCAAGGTCAATGATATGGTCGGCGCACTTGATAAGATCCAGATTGTGCTCGATGACAATAACCGTGTTGCCCGCATCTACCAGCTTCTGCAGCACCTCGATCAGGCGGTGCACATCTGCAATATGCAGGCCGGTAGTAGGCTCGTCCAGAATATACACGGTCTTGCCAGTGCTGCGGCGGGCCAACTCATTGGCCAGCTTCACGCGCTGTGCTTCGCCGCCGGAAAGGGTGGTGGCGCTCTGGCCCAGTGTTACATAACCAAGACCCACGTCCAACAGGGTCTGCAGTTTGCGGGCGATCTTGGGCTGGTTGGAAAAGAATACCACTGCTTCCTCCACGGTCATGTTCAGCACATCGGAGATGGTCTTTTCCTTATACTTCACTTCCAGCGTTTCGCGGTTGTAACGCGCCCCCTTGCATACCTCGCAGGGCACGTACACATCCGGCAGGAAGTGCATCTCGATCTGCAGAATACCGTTGCCCTCACAGGCTTCGCAGCGGCCGCCCTTGACATTAAAACTGAAACGCCCCGGGCCGTAACCGCGCATTTTGGCATCCTGTGTCTGGGAGAATACCGTGCGGATATCATTGAACACACCGGTATAAGTGGCCGGATTGGAGCGCGGCGTACGGCCAATGGGCTGCTGGTCGATACCGATGACCTTATCCACAAATTCCAGCCCTTCTACCCCATCGCATTTGCCTGCGCGGGAACGCGCACCGTTCAGCTCGCAGGCAAGCGTCTTATACAGAATTTCGTTGATGAGGCTGGACTTGCCGGAGCCGGAAATGCCGGTAACGCAAATAAACTCTCCCAGCGGAAATTTCACGTCGATATTGCGCAGGTTATTTTCCCGTGCACCCCGTACAGTAAGGTAATTGCCGTTGCCGGTGCGGCGGGTCTGCGGTACGGCAATGCGTTTGCGGCCGGAGAGATAATCGCCGGTGATGCTGCGCTTTGCCTTGCAGATGTCCTTCACGCTGCCAGCGGCTACGATCTCACCGCCATGCACGCCTGCGCCCGGGCCTACATCCACGATATAATCCGCGCTGCGCATGGTATCTTCATCATGCTCCACCACAATGACTGTATTGCCGAGGTCGCGGAGATTTTTCAGGGTGGCAATGAGCTTGTCGTTATCGCGCTGATGCAAGCCGATGGACGGCTCGTCCAGCACATAGAGCACGCCGGAAAGCGCACTGCCGATTTGAGTGGTCAGGCGGATGCGCTGGCTCTCGCCGCCGGAAAGAGTGCCTGCTGAGCGGGCCAGCGTGAGATAATCCAGACCCACGCTCTGCAAAAACTGCAGGCGGTTCCGGATCTCCTTCATGATCTGCCCGCCGATCTGCTTCTGCTTTTCGGTCAGGCTCGGTTCGTTCTCGGCAATGAATTTCAGCTCGTCCCGGATGGACATTTCGCAGAAATCGCTGATGTTCTTATCCCCGATGGTCACAGCCAGCACCACGGGTTTCAGGCGCTTGCCGTGGCAGTCCGGGCACTCCACGCCGGACATGAAGCTGCCGATTTCTTCCTTCATCCACTCGCTGTTGGTCTCGCGGAAGCGGCGCTCAAGGTTCTCCACGATGCCCTCGAAGGTATTATAATACACACCGCTTCCGAACTCATTCGTGCGGTGCATCTCAATTTTTTCGCCATTGGTTCCGTACAGCAACGCATTGACAGCTTCGGTGCTCATCTCTTTGATGGGCGTATCCAGCGTAAAGCCGTACTTTTTGCCAAGACCCAGATAATACATTTCGGATACAGACCCCTCGGCATAGTACCAGCCGCTGGCCTTGATAGCACCCTCCCGGATGGAAAGGTTCCGGTTGGGCAGGATGCGTTCCTCGTCCACCCGCATAAAAGTGCCAAGGCCGGTACACTTTTCGCAGGCTCCCAGCGGGTTATTGAAGGAGAAGAGCCGCGGCGACAGGTCGCTGATGGAAATGCCGTGCTCCGGGCAGGCAAAGTTCTGGCTGAAGGTCATACAATCGCCGCCGATCACGTCCACTTCGGCGATACCGCCGGTAAGCGCCAGCGCGGTTTCCAGCGAATCTGCCAGACGGCCCCGGATGCCCTTGCGCATGGCAAGGCGGTCCACCACAATCTCCACCGTATGCTTGATGTTCTTTTCCAGCTTGATCTCTTCGTCAAGATCATACAGGCTGCCGTCGATCTTCACACGAGCATAGCCACCGCGGCGGGCAGCATCCAGCTCTTTCTGCTGGGTGCCTTTGCGCTGGCGCACCACAGGAGCCAGCACCTGAAACTTCGTACCTTCGTCCAGTTTGAGCACCGCGTCCACCATTTCGTCCACGGTCTGCTGGCTGATCACCCGCCCGCACACCGGGCAGTGGGGCACGCCCACGCGGGCGTACAGAAGTCGCAGATAATCGTAGATCTCCGTCACGGTGCCCACGGTGGAACGCGGGTTGTGGCTGGTGGTTTTCTGGTCGATGGAAATTGCCGGTGACAGGCCGGTAATTTCGTCCACATCGGGCTTGTCCATGCGGCCCAAAAACATGCGTGCGTAGCTGGAAAGGCTTTCCACATAGCGGCGCTGGCCGTCGGCATAGATGGTGTCGAACGCAAGGCTCGACTTGCCCGAACCGGAAAGGCCGGTCATGACGATCAGCTTTTCCCGCGGGAGGGTCAGGTTGACATTTTTCAGGTTGTGCTCGCGAGCACCTTTGATGACGATCTTATCGTTTGCCAAGGTATTTTCTCCCTTTTCGTTGTGTCTGTGAATGATTCTGTTTGCGCTCCGTTTCTGCCGCAGAGTCCACCGTCGGGTTCTCGCCCCGGCGCAGTCGGTCGATCTGGTCACGCAGGAAGGCCGCGTGCTCAAACTCCAGCAGCTTCGCCGCTTCCTTCATCTCACGGGTCAGGCGCTCGATGGCGGCCTCCCGCTCCATCCTGCCCATGCGGCGGGTGTTCAGCTTAGCGTTCTCCGCTTTATCGCTGATCTCGATGCTGTCTGCAATGGCCTTGACGATGGTTTTTGGCACGATGCCACGTTCTTTATTGTAGGCCATCTGGATGGCGCGGCGGCGCTCGGTCTCGGTGATGGCGCGGTCCATGCTGTCGGTGACGACATCCGCGTACATGATGACAAGGCCCTCGGCATTGCGGGCCGCGCGGCCAATGGTCTGGATCAGGCTGGTCTCGCTGCGCAGAAAGCCCTCCTTGTCGGCATCCAGAATGGCCACAAGGCTCACCTCGGGCAGGTCAAGACCCTCGCGCAGCAGGTTGATGCCCACCACAACATCAATGGAGCCAAGACGCAGGTCCTTGATGATCTCCATGCGCTCAAAGGTGTCCACCTCGTGGTGCATATACTTGACTTTGATGCCCTGTTCGGTAAGGTAGTCGGTCAGGTCTTCGGCCATTTTCTTGGTCAGCGTGGTCACGAGAACGCGCTCGTGCCGCTGGATGCGGGTATTGATCTCGCCCAACAGATCCACCACCTGCCCTTCCACCGGGCGCACCGAAATGAGCGGGTCCAAAAGGCCGGTGGGCCGGATGACCTGCTGCGCCACCTGCGTGCTGTTCTGCCGCTCGTAGTCGCCGGGCGTAGCCGAAACGAAGATCATCTGGTTCAGCTTGGACTCCACTTCCTCGAACTTGAGCGGGCGGTTATCGAAGGCGGACGGCAGGCGGAAGCCGTACTCCACCAGCGTTTTTTTGCGGGCATAGTCGCCGCCGTACATGGCGCGCACCTGCGGCAGGGTAACATGGCTCTCGTCCACAAACAGCAGAAAATCATCCGGGAAATAATCCAGCAGAGTGGTGGGCATACTGCCCGGCGCACGGCCCGAAAGCACCGCCGAATAGTTCTCGATGCCTTTGCACATGCCCACCTCGTTGAGCATCTCAATGTCGTAATTGGTGCGCTGGGCAATGCGCTGCGCCTCGATCAGCTTGCCCTCGGCGGTGAACTGCTTCACCTGTGCGTCGCACTCGGCGCGGATCTTTTCCAGTGCTGCGGCCTTCTTCTCGGCGCTGACGATATAGTGGCTGGCCGGGAAGATGGCTACATGCTTGACTACATTCTGTTTGGCCCCGGTGAGAGGGTTGAACTCCGTGATGCGATCGATCTCGTCCCCAAAAAATTCCACACGGATGGCAAGCTCGCTCATATAGGCAAGGTAGATGTCCACGATATCGCCGTGCACACGGAACTTGTTGCGCACAAAATTCACGTCGTTGCGCTCATATTGCAGAGTGACCAGCTTCTGGCACAGCGCATCGCGCTCCATCTGCATGCCGGGGCGCAGGCTGATGACCATGCTGCGGTAGTCGATAGGGTCGCCCAGCGAGTAGATGCAGGACACCGATGCTACAATGATCACATCCCGCCGCTCCGAAAGCGCCGCCGTGGCCGAATGGCGCAGGCGGTCAATCTCGTCGTTGATGGCGCTGTCCTTTTCAATATAGGTATCCGTGCTGGGGATATAGGCTTCCGGCTGGTAGTAATCGTAGTAGGAGACGAAATACTCCACCGCGTTGTTGGGGAAAAACGACCGGAACTCGGTGCACAGCTGGGCCGCCAGCGTTTTGTTGTGGGCCAGAACCAGCGTGGGCCGGTTGCATTTTGCAATCACATTTGCCATGGTAAAGGTCTTTCCGCTGCCGGTAACACCCAGCAGGGTCTGGCAGCGGTCGCCCCGCTCCACGCCTTTCACCAGTGTTTCAATGGCCTGCGGCTGGTCGCCGGTGGGCTGGTAAGAGGATACCAGTTCAAATTTTTCGTCTGCCATCTTCCCTCTCCTCTCCGGCCCTCGCGCAAAGAACCACAATCAGTTGTATTTTACGGTTTGATTATAGCACACCAGTTTTATAATGTAAACACTTTTTTGTTGTTTCACAGATCAAGGCCAGAAAAGCGTACCTGTTTTAAAGTCATAGATCGGCAGGCGGTTTGCGTCCCGCATGGAGAAATACTCCGTATCGGTCAGGATGAAGTGATCCAGCAGATGGATGTTCACAAGGCCCAATGCCCGGGCAATATTGCCAGTGGCCTCCAGATCCTCCATGGAGGGCAAGGCCGCACCGTTGGGGTGGTTGTGGCTGAGCACCACCGTGTCGGTGCCGCCCTTGATGGCCGCAGACACCACATCCTTGATGTCCAGACTTACCCGGTCGGTGGTGCCTTCCCGCAGCCAGACCGCCGCGCGCACCCGCTTACGGCTGTCCAGACTGACCAGCATTGCACGCTCGTAATCCGACCACGCAAACTTCGCCATCAGATAGCTGCCCATCTGCTCCGTAGTTCTGATGCAGCGGGTAGTGCTGGTACGGCTGCGGCCATAGTAGCGGCTGATCTCCGGCAGCAGATGCAGCATCCGGGCTGTGGCCGGGCCTACACCCTCCACAGTGCACAGCTCTTCCTCGCTGGCTTCCAGCACAGCGGCAAAATCGCCAAAGCGGTCGATCAGGTCGTGAGCGATGCCGTTGGTGTCCTTCTGGGCGTTGGTGAGGTACAGCACATATTCCAGCGCTTCGTGCTCGGCCAGACTGTCCAGACCGTAGTTCTGCACCCGTTCGCGCATCCGCTGACGGTGTCCCTGATGCCGTTTGTGTTCTGCCATTGCGGTACTCTCCTTCTGATTCATTCCTTATAATAGTACCCATTTTGCGCCCGGAACTCAAGGCTTTGCGGTAAAATAGTTTTGATCCGGGGCGTTTCCGCGTTGACTTGCAGCCAAGGCTGTATTACTATAAAGGTATCTCTTGAAAATTGAGGAACATTTATGAAACAATATACCGCAACCGCCAACGACGACGGCGTTCGTCTTTCCCGCTTTGTGCAGAGCGTGACCCGCGATTTTCCCACCAGCCTTTTGTACAAGAGCTTCCGCAATAAGCGCGTGAAGGTAAACGGAAAAAAGGCCGTGCCGGAGTACCGCATTCAGGCAGGCGACCTGATCGAGCTGTACATCAACGACGAGTTTTTCCCGCCGGAAGGCGCAAAAACCGTGCAGAAGGCCGCGCCGAAAAAAAAGCAGAATCAGCCCAAGGTCAATGTCATTTATGAGGACGAAAACATTGCTGTGCTGTACAAACCCACCCACCTTTTGTGCCATAGCGACCGCACCGGCGATACAAACCTTGTGGACGCTTTTACCCAGTATCTGGCCGAAAAAGGCGAATACGACCCCCACGGCGAGAACCGGTTCAAGCCCGGCATTTGCAACCGGCTGGACCGCGGCACCGAGGGCCTTGTGATCGCCGCCAAGAGCTACACCGCCCTGCGGGACATGAACGAGATCATCCGCACTGATCTACTCAAAAAGGAGTACTACACCATCACGGTGGGTATCCCGCAGTCCGGGCGGTTCACCGCATGGTGGGAGCACGACGAGAAGAACAACAAGGTAAGCATCCACGCACACCAGTCGCAGGACGAGCGCCGCAAGCAGATCATCACCGATGTGGACGTGCTGCGCACCGCCGGACCGTTTGCGCTGTGCAAAATCGGCCTTGTCACCGGCCGCACCCACCAGATCCGCGCACATCTGGCCTATCTGGGCCGTCCGGTTCTGGGCGATATCAAGTACGGCAACCGCAAGATGAACGAGCGCACCGGAACCAAAACGCAGGCCCTGTGCGCTGTGCGGGTCACTTTTCTTGACATTCCCGAGGAAAACACCCTGCATTATCTCTCCGGCAAGGTGATCAAGCTGAAGGATCCGCAGATCCTAAAGCAGTTCGATGCGCTGGATAAAAACAAGGCGGAACCGGACAAAGGAGCCTCCCATGCAGAAAATTGATCTTGCCGTCTGGCCGCGGGCGGAGCTGTTCCGGTTCTTTTCCACCGTATCCGACCCGTTTTACAGCGTCACCTTCCGGGTGGATGTGACGAACCTCCACGCCTACACCAAAGCCCACGGCATTTCCTTCTACTATGCGCTGTGTTATCTGGCTACCGATGCTGTGAACGCCGTGGAGAATTTCCGCTACACCATCCGGGACGGCGAGGTTTTTCTGTTGGACGGGCGCATCCCCAGCTTCACCGACCTGAAACCCGATAGTGAGCAGTTCCATATCGTTACCCTGCCAAAAACCAGCACACTGGACGGGTTCTGCCACGCCGCCAAAGCGAAAAGTGACGCCCAGCAGAGCTTTCTTGACCAGAGCGGCGAACTGGACGACCTGATCTATTTCTCCTGCGTGCCGTGGTTCGACCTGACCGCCGCCACCAACGAGCGGGATTTCGACCGGGACGACAACATTCCCCGCATCTGCTGGGGCAAATATGTGCCCGCAGACGGCCGCGAAACGCTTGGTATGAGCGTGGAAGTGAACCACCGGTTCATCGACGGGTATCATCTGGGGCAGTTTTACCAGAAACTGCAACGTGCCATCAACACATTGTGAACTTTACTGCACGCAAAAAGGCTGCTGTACAAAACCGTACAGCAGCCTTTTCCGTTTCAGGATTTACCTTTTGTCCTGTTCTTCCTGTCTCTCCTGCTCTTGCCGCAGCTCCTTGATGCGCTTTTTCTCGCTCTTTACATGGGGCCATGGCCAGCTGAAGCCCTCATTCTCACGGCACCATTTGACCAGCGGATAGAAGGCGAAAGCCAGACCGAAGAGGTACAGCAGAGCGTACAACAGGGCATCCAGCGTGATGAGCGCATCCAGTGCACCGATCACCGCCACCACGCAGCCTGCCTTCAAAAAGAACAGGCCGTTCTGGCGGCAGTATTCCTCAAAGTGTTCCGCTTTGACGGCACGGCGGCCCTGATCTCCCCAGACACGGGGATTTTTCATGACCGAATAGCCGTAGAATACCATCATCAGGCCAAGGGTGAGCTGAAAGCCAAAAAACATTTATGATACCTCTTAATCTTCAAACAGCGGCTTCATCAGGGGCAGGAAATCCAATGTTGCAAAGTAATCGCGCGGAGTCTCGGCACGGCGGATCAGACGGTGGGTGCCATCCTCGCACAGCAGCACTTCGGCGCTGCGCAGCTTGCCGTTGTAGTTGTAGCCCATGGCAGAGCCGTGTGCACCGGTGTCGTGGATATAAACGATGTCGCCAATGTCGATCTTGGGCAGCATCCGGTCAATGGCAAACTTGTCGTTGTTCTCGCACAGACCGCCCACCACATCATACATGTGGTCGCAGGGCTCATTTTCCTTGCCCAGCACGGTGATGTGGTGGTAAGCGCCGTACATGGCCGGGCGCATCAGGTTGGCTGCGCAGGCGTCCAGACCGATGTATTCCTTATAGATGTGCTTTTCGTGGATGGCAGTTGCCACCAGTGCGCCGTAGGGGCCGGTGGTAAAGCGGCCCATCTCAGTAAAGATGGCCACATCGCCCATGCCTGCGGGCACCAGAATTTCCTCAAACTTCTTGCGCACACCCTCGCCGATGGCCATGATGTCGTTCTCGGTCTGCTCCGGGCGGTACGGGATGCCCACACCGCCGGACAGGTTGATATAACCGATGTGCACACCGGTGGCCTTCTGCACCCGGACAGCCAGCTGGAACAGGATTGCTGCCAGCTCGGGGTAGTACTCGTCGGAAATAGTATTGGAAGCAAGGAAAGCGTGGATGCCGAAGTTCTTGGCACCCTTGGCGGCCAGCTTCTTGTAGCTTTCGATCATCTGCTCCTCGGTCATGCCGTACTTGGCATCGCCGG
Source organism: Faecalibacterium sp. AM43-5AT (assembly GCF_003603345.1). Lineage (NCBI taxonomy): Bacteria > Bacillati > Bacillota > Clostridia > Eubacteriales > Oscillospiraceae > Faecalibacterium > Faecalibacterium sp. AM43-5AT. The sequence continues at coordinate 58,641 of NZ_QVGZ01000014.1, read as the reverse complement.
GCTTGTCCATGACCTGAAAGCCCTCTTCGCTCTCGCCCAGACGGAAGGTGCCGCCCGGGTTATAGCGGCAGAAGATATTCTCCGGCACACCGGCGACACGCTCCAGAAATTCCACCATGGTGGCATCGTCCAGATTGATATAGGCACCCAGCTCGTAGGCCTTCTTCATATCCTCCACGGGAGTCTGGTTGGAGGAGAACATGATTTCACTGCCGGAGAAACCGCACACCTCGCTGAGCATCAGCTCAGTCAGAGACGAGCAGTCCACGCCGCAGCCCTCCTCCTTGAGGATCTGCAGGATGACAGGGTTTGGCAGAGCCTTGACGGCAAAATACTCCTTGAAGCCTTTGTTCCAGCTGAATGCCTTGTTGATGCGGCGGGCATTTTCACGGATGCCCTTCTCATCGTAGACATGGAACGGCGTGGGCACATCCTGAATGATCTCCTGTGCCATCGCCTCGGTCAGAAACGGTTTCTTTTCCATAGTAACATCCCTCTCATTTTATATGCACGCGGCCGATCGCCGCAGTGACATCAGTAGAAACTCCTTCCGTCATCGCTGATGCGATGCCACCCATTCCCCTTTTTGTCGCTTGCGCGACATCTGTTCCTCTCTTTGTCACCTGTGGTGACATTTCTCCCCGGCGCGGGGAGAATCTGTCCCGGCCGGGGGAAGTCTTTCTTAATGAGGGAGACTGAGGGAGGCTTTGCCGCACGGACAGGCTCCCTCTTTGAGGGGGCTGTCTGCGCAGCAGACTGGGGGAGTTTACAGCTTCAGATTCTGGCGGGTGGGGGTAAAGGTGGGGATCATCTTTGCCAGCTGCTGCACCACGCCCTCGTCGTTGTGCTCTGCCGCAGCGGCAAGCTCCTGCAGCTGCCCGTAGAACTCGGCCAGATCGATGCTGCGCGGCGAAGCCACAAAAATTTTATTGTGCTGGGTGCGGCGCATCTTATCCTGTTCCTCGTCCATCATCAGCTCTTCGTAGAGCTTCTCGCCCGGACGCAGACCCACAATCTTGATCTCCATATTCACGCCCGGCTCATAGCCGTAAAAGCGGATGAGCTGCTTTGCAAGATCCATGATCTTGACCGGCTCGCCCATGTCCAGCACATAGATATTGCCGCTTTCGGCCAGCGCACCGGCCTGCAGCACCAGCTGGGCCGCTTCCGGAATGGTCATAAAGTAACGCTCAATGTTGGGATCCGTCAGGGTGACAGGCCCGCCTTTTTTGATTTGAGCCTCAAACAGCGGAATGACGCTGCCGTGGCTGCCCAGCACATTGCCAAAACGCACAGCCACACACTTCATATCCGTGTTGCCTGCAAAGGTCTGGATGAGCATTTCGCAGATGCGCTTGGTACAGCCCATCACGCTGGTGGGGTTCACGGCCTTATCGGTGGAAAGCTGCACGAACCGCTCCACATCGTGTTCGCTGGCGCTCACCAGCAGATTTTTGGTGCCCAGAACATTGTTCTTGACCGCTTCTGCAGGGCTGACTTCCATCAGCGGCACATGCTTGTGTGCTGCCGCATGGAACACCACAGTGGGATGATATGTTTCAAAAACCTCATCCAGACGCTTTTTATCGCGGATGGAGCCAATGAGCACCGTTACCGGGATATCCCGGCCGTACTTCTGCTGCAGCTCCATCAAAAGCTCATAGGCGCAGTTCTCGTAGATATCAAAAATAAGCAGCTTGCCGGGCTTGAAGCGCATCACCTGACGGCACAGTTCGCTGCCGATGGAGCCGCCGCCGCCCGTGACCAGAACGGTCTTGCCGGTGAGGTAGCCGGAGATCTGATTGGTATCCAGAGTCACCTCATCGCGGGAAAGGAAGTCCGCCGGGTTCAACTCGCGGAAGGCTCCCTGCTGCGGTGTACCGCTGCCCACCAGCTGCGGGTCACTAAGCAGCTGCACCGCACAATGGGTGCTGACGCACAGGTCGATGACATGGTTCAGCTTGCTGCCCTTCAGGGTAGGAATGGCGATGATGATGCTGTGGATGCCGTAGCGCTTGCACAGGTCCGGGATCTCTTCCAGCGTGCCCTTCACCGGCACCCCGTGGATGGTCTGGTTGAGTTTTGTGGGATCATCGTCCACCGCCACCACCGCGTGGCCGTATTCCTTATTGGACTTGCACACGTTGATGGCCCATGCACCGGCCTCCCCTGCACCCACGATCATCACGGGCCGGTTGGGGTCCTTGCTTGCAGCGCCGCGCAGCCTTTCGCCCAGCGGATGGTTCAAAAACAGCCGCCATGCCAGACGGCTGCCGCCCACCAGCAGGAAGATGAGCACCGCCGCCATACAGTTGGCGGAGTTGAACAGCACTCCGTGGATGCACAGCCGGTTGACAAAGTACACAATGACGGTTGGTACGCCGATCATTCCGGCAAGGCGGATCAGATCGCGCTCACCGGCGTACTTCCACAGAACGGAGTACAACCCGCCTGCCAGAAAGCAGATAATATATACCGCCACGATCCACGGCAGGTTTGCGTACAGAATGGCACGGTTGTGGGGCCACCATGTGGCTTCCACTGCACCGTCTGCACGCAGCAGCAGCGCAAAATAAAAGCTGAATGCAACAATGGCTGCATCCAGCAGCACAAGCAACGCCCGGCGCGCAAGCACCTGCGGCGTGTTCTTTTTATCTTTCACAAAAAAGTCCTCTTTTTGCACACGGCGTAAAACGCCGCTGTTTTTGTCGGAAGGAGCTTCCGGCGTTCCGTCCTGCCCGGCGCACCGGACAGCCCTATCTTTATATTATACTCAGAACACTGCAGAATGTCCAGAAAATTTGAATCCGCTGCCAAACTCCCTCTATTTTTTCGGTCTGCCGGGCCGGTGCGCAGCCCAGAGCGCGGCTGCTTCCTCTCCAAGGCCCAGCGGCCATGCCGCCAGCAGGAACACTCCTGTGGTAGCGCAGCCGCCTACGCCCAACGCGGCCAGCTGCAAAGGCAGCCGAGCCGCAAACCCATCCGCAAGCAGCTTCCGCAACGCCATGCCAGCCGCCGCGGCCAGCACAGCTGCCAGTGCCGGTGCACCCAGCCAGCGGCGGAATGCATGCTGCGTGCCGCTGGAAAACAGCAGATGCCCGGTGTTGGCCGCGCAGGTGTACAGGCTGGAAAGCAGGATCACTGCCAAAAAGCCCTTCATGCCAAAGCGCGGCAGCAGCGCCACCACCCCGCCAATGCGCAGGATGGAATCCCACACGCTGTAGCGGAAGGCCGCCTTCTGCTCCCCTATCCCTTTCATGGCACCGTCCACCATGCTTTCCAGATACATCAGCGGCATGGCAGGAGCCAGCGTTTCCAGATAAAATCCGGCATCCGTACTTTGGTACAAAAGCTGTGCCAGCGGCCGTCCCCACACCCAGAACAGCACCCCTGCCAGCGCGGAAAAATAGCCGGTGAGCCGCAGCATCCGGTTCAAAAGTGCGTTGAGCCGTTCGGTTTGGCCCAGAATATGAGCCTGCGTGATCTCCGGCATCAGCAGCACCGAAAGACTGCCCAGCAGGCCAAATGGGAACGTAAGCAGCGGCAGAGCCATGCCTTTCAGTTCTCCGTACTGCTCCAGCGCGGTGGTGCGTCCGCCCGCGTTGATCAGATAGACCGCAAGGCAGGCGGGCACCAGCATGTTCTCTGCGGTATGCAGAGCGCTTGCCAGCACCCGCCCGCCCTCCACCGGCCACAGGATCTCCCACAGACGGCGGGCAGGGTCTGCCGGGCGGACGGCTTTTTGCCCCGCAAAGGCACTGCGGGCATCCCGCCGGTAAAAGACCAGCATGCACAGCGCCGACACCGCTTCGCTGACGGCGGTAGCTCCCAGCACCAGCATACAGCGCACGCCCACCGCAAGGCCCTCGGTGCGGGTAAGCGCCAGTGCCACCAGCGCGATGCGCACCGTCTGCTCCGTAAGCTGGCTGAACACATTGGGAGCTACATGCCGTCGGGCGATGAAAAAACCGCGCAGCACCGCCGAGACCGCCATCCATGGCATTCCCAGCGCTGAAACGCGCAAAGCGCCGGCAGCGCGGACATCGCCAAGCCAGCACCGGGCCGAAAGATCCGCTGTTGCCAGCTGCAGTGCGGCGGCAAACAGCCCCAGCACAAGCCCCGCCGCCAGCAGATGCCGCAGCATCCCCCGGGCCGCACCGCGGGCAGCGTCCGGGCCGCTGAGCTCCTCGGTCATGAGCCGGGTAGCTGCCACCGAGATGCCCGCCGTTGCCAGCGTGACGAACAGTGAATACACCGCCAGCACCAGCTGGTAAAGGCCCATCCCCTCGCCGCCCAGCTCGTTTGCCAGCCAGATGCGCAGGCCCATGCCGGCCAGCCGCAGCACCACGTCTGAGCCGGTAAGCAGCGCTGCATTTTTTAAATAGCTCTGCCGCATGGCACACACCCTCCTGACGGTCACAGTCTCCCTTTTCAGCCTATGCATCTGCGCTCTGAAAAAGACGAGCGGCGCGGCGGGTTGTTTCCCGCGCACTTTTATGGTATAGTAAAGGGGCGGCCTTTGCAGCCGTATTCTGATCAAGGAGGAAGCACACGGCAAACGCCCCGCGCCCGCCGTGCGCAAAAAGAGAATGAGCGAAGAATGCACCCATGACTGCTCCAGCTGCGGAGCAGCATGTTCTTCCCGCGATGCAGCGCCCAAGCATGACGCACCCAACCCCAACAGCAGCGTCAAAAAGGTCATCGGCGTTGTGTCCGGCAAAGGCGGCGTTGGCAAGAGCATGACCAGCGCCCTGCTGGCCTGCGCCATGGCACGCCGCGGCTACCACTGTGGCATTCTGGATGCCGACATCACCGGCCCTTCCATCCCCAAGCTCTTCGGCATCCATGGCCGCGCCATGGCCGACGACAAGGGCTGCTGGCCCATCCAGAGCCGCATGGGCATTGATGTTATGAGCATCAACCTGCTGGTGGAAAATGAGGAAGACCCCGTTGTGTGGCGCGGCCCGGTCATTGCCGGTGCTGTCAAGCAGTTCTGGACCGATGTGGTCTGGAAGGACGTGGACTTTCTGTTCGTGGACATGCCCCCGGGAACCGGTGATGTGCCCCTGACCGTGTTCCAGAGCCTGCCGGTGGACGGCATTGTTGTGGTGGCAAGCCCGCAGGAGCTGGTGAGCATGATCGTTGCCAAGGCCGTGAACATGGCTGAAATGATGAAGGTGCCCATGCTGGGCATCGTGGAGAACATGAGCTACATCGTCTGTCCCGACTGCGGCAAGCACATCAATGTGTTCGGCGAGAGCCATGTGGATGAGGTGGCTGCAAAGCATGGCCTGCCCGTGCTGGCCAAGTGTCCCATCGACCCGAAGCTGGCCGAGCTGTCGGACGCCGGTCTCATCGAGACCTACGGCGGCGAATTTTTGGAAGGTGCCGCAGATGCCTGCGAAAAGCTGCTGAAAAAGTAAAAATCGTTTCTCTGCCCTGTGCCGTTTGCGTGGTGCAGGGCTTTTTGGTTGCAGAAAATATGGCTTTCTGCGCCTGCAGAATGCAGCAAAATGGAGAAAAGACGTTCTTTTCCGTATTTCTTTTGTTCTGCCAGCGCTTTAAAAAACAAGGTTCTGTGCAGTTTTTTTCTTTTATTTTTCGTTTTGTGAAGCCGCCGCAACTTTTCATCTGTTTTTTTGAAGCATTTTCTGCTTTCTCTCTATTGTCAAACCCACAGAAATGCTTTATAATAATAAAGCGGTCTGCAGCCATAAGCTGGCCGGTGTGTAAGAATGGAAATCCGGGATCGTCCCATAGCGTTTTAGCAGCGCGTCCGCTGTGCGGTGTGCCGGGCGGTTTCGTCTTTTTCAAATTTTATAGAGTAATTGGGAAAAGGAGTATTCTACTATGCTGACGAATGAATACCTGAAGCGCGTTTACGAAGGTCTGGAAAAGCGCAATGCCAACGAGCCTGAGTTCCTGCAGGCTGTGCGCGAGGTTCTGGAGAGCATCCAGCCCGTTGTGGAGAAGCACCCCGAGTACGAGAAGGCCGGCCTGATCGAGCGCATGGTCGAGCCGGAGCGCATCATCACCTTCCGTGTGCCTTGGGTAGACGATCAGGGCAAGGTTCAGGTGAACCGCGGCTACCGTGTGCAGTTCAACAGCGCCATCGGCCCCTACAAGGGCGGCCTGCGCTTCCATCCCTCTGTCAATCAGGGCATCCTGAAGTTCCTCGGCTTTGAGCAGATCTTCAAGAACAGCCTGACCACCCTGCCCATGGGCGGCGGCAAGGGCGGCTCTGACTTTGATCCCCACGGCAAGAGCGACATGGAAGTGATGCGCTTCTGCCAGAGCTTCATGACCGAGCTGTACCGTCACATCGGCCAGTTCGTGGACTGCCCCGCCGGTGATATCGGTGTCGGCGGCCGCGAGGTCGGCTATATGTTCGGCCAGTACAAGCGCCTGACCAACAGCTTCCAGGGCGGCATGCTCACCGGCAAGGGCCTGACCTTTGGCGGCTCTCTGGCCCGTACCGAGGCTACCGGCTACGGCCTGTGCTACTTCACCGCTGAAGCTCTGAAGTGCATGCGCAACGACAGCTTTGAGGGCAAGACCGTGGTCATCTCCGGTTCCGGCAATGTTGCGATCTACGCCTGCGAGAAGGCTACCCAGCTGGGTGCCAAGGTCGTGACCATGTCCGACTCCAACGGCTATGTCTACGATCCCAACGGTATCGATCTGGCTTACGTCAAGGACCTGAAGGAAGTGCGCCGCGGCCGTATCAAGGAGTACGCCGAGACCCACGCAGGTGCAACCTATGTGGCAGACTGCACTAAGGTCTGGACTGTCCCCTGCGACATCGCCCTGCCCTGCGCAACCCAGAACGAGATCAACAAGGAGTCCGCTGAGGCTCTGGTGAAGGGCGGCTGCACTGTCGTGTGCGAGGGTGCCAACATGCCCAGCACCCCGGAGGCCATCGAGGTCTACCTGTCCAACGGCATCCTGTACGGACCTGCAAAGGCTTCCAACGCAGGCGGCGTGGCCACCTCCGGTCTGGAGATGAGCCAGAACTCTGAGCGTCTGAGCTGGAGCTTTGAGGAAGTGGATGCCAAGCTGAAGGGCATCATGGAGGGCATCTTCCATGCTTCCTACGATGCATCTGTGGCTGCCGGTTCCGAGGGCAACCTGATGGTCGGTGCAAACTGCGCCGGCTTCCTGAAGGTCGCTACCGCCATGATGGCTCAGGGCATCACCTACTAAGTCATACCGCATCGTCTAAGAGCCGCGCCCGCAGGGGTGCGGCTCTTTTTTGGTATAACCCCGCCCCGCTCTGCCCACACTGGCAGTATCTTATGGCAGAAAGGGAGTTTTGTATGGACGAGCAGATGTTTTGTTTTCAGTGTGAGCAGGCGGCGGGCTGCACCGCCTGCACCGGCGCAGCGGGGGTGTGCGGCAAGTCGGCCGAGACAGCCGCCGCACAGGACCGGCTCACCGGGGCGCTCATCGCGTTTGCCGGGCAGCTCATCGCGGCGGGGCGCGGCCCGACCCCGGAACAGGCCCGGCTGCTGATGCAGGGGCTGTTCACCACCATTACCAACGTGAACTTTGACACCGCCGCCGTGGACGCACTGACCCGCCGGGTGCACGACGCCAGCCCCGGCACCGGCCCGGACTACGACATGCAGGCCCTCTGGCGGGAACCGGACGCCGACCGGCGCAGCCTGAAATGCTTTGTGCTGTTCAGCCTGCGGGGCATGGCCGCCTACAACTACCACGCCCGAGTGCTGGGCCGCATCGACCCGGAGCTGGACCGGTTCTTCTGTACCGCCCTGCAGGCCGTGGGCGACCCCGGCCAGACCACCGACGCCCTGTGGCAGCTGGTGCAGGCCACAGGAGAAGCCAGCTACCGCTGCATGGAGCTGCTGGACGCGGCCAACACCGGCGCGTTTGGCGATCCGGAACCGGTGCAGGTGCCCCTGACCATTGAAAAGGGGCCGTTCATCGTGATTTCCGGCCACGACCTCTACGACGCACAGCAGCTGCTGGAACAGACCGCAGGCCGGGGCGTCAACGTCTACACCCACTCGGAGATGCTGCCCGCCCACGGCTACCCGGAGCTGAAGCGCCGCTACCCCCACCTCAAGGGCAACTTTGGCACCGCATGGCAGAACCAGCAGCGGGAGTTCGAGGACATCCCCGCGCCCATCCTGTTCACCACCAACTGCATCATGCCCCTGCGCGCCAGCTACGCCGACCGGGTGTTCACCACCTCGGTGGTGGCTTACCCCGGCGTGCCCCACATCGACGAAGGACGCGACTTTTCCCCGGTGATCGAAAAGGCGCTGGAGCTGGGCGGCTACGCGCAGGACACCCTCCTGCCCGGCCTGAACGGCGGCTCCACGGTGACCACCGGTTTTGCCCGCACCGCCGTGCTGCAGCACGCGGACGAGATCGTGCAGGCGGTGCGGGACGGTAAGCTGCGGCACTTCTTTCTGGTGGGCGGCTGCGACGGCACCCGGCCCAGCCGCCGCTACTACACCGAGTTTGCCCGCCTTACCCCGCCCGACACCATCCTGCTGACCCTGGCCTGCGGCAAGTTCCGCCTGAACGACCTGCCCCTTGGCACCGTGCCGGGCACCGGCCTGCCCCGCATCCTGGACGTGGGCCAGTGCAACGACGCCTACAGCGCCATCCGCATCGCATTGGCGCTGGCCGACGCCTTTGGCTGCGGCGTCAACGACCTGCCCCTCTCGCTGGTGCTGTGCTGGTTTGAGCAGAAGGCCGTGTGCATCCTCATCGCGCTGCTGGCGCTGGGCATCCGGAACATCCGGCTGGGGCCTACCCTGCCCCCGTTCCTCTCGCCGGGGGTGGTGCGCACCCTGCAGGAACGGTACGGTCTCAAGCCCATTGCCACCCCGGAAGCCGACCTGCAGGCCATTCTGGGCAGACATTGAGCCTGCACTGTTCTCACTATAGCTACAACTGACCGCCATACGCGGCGTTTCGCACAAGAAGCAGTGGAAAGCCGCTGTTATATTTGGTGCAGCTGTCACTTGAAGATTCTTCACGGCTCGCTATAATAATAAGTACCGGAACAAAGGCGTTCCGCAAGGGTAAAGTATGCCCTTGCGGGGCGCTTTTTCTTTTTTGTCAAAATGCGGAGGGTGCCGCACCGGTGAGGATTTTAGATAAGGATGGGAAAGTCTATGGAAAACTTTACAGAGCAGAAAAACACCCTTGGTCTGTACGATCCACAGTTTGAGCACGATGCCTGCGGCATTGGCGCTGTGGTGGATATCAAGGGCCGCAAAAGCCATCAGACCGTGGACGATGCACTGGCCATTGTGGAACGGTTGGAGCACCGTGCCGGCAAGGATGCCGAGGGCAAGACCGGCGACGGTGTGGGCATTTTGCTGCAGATCAGCCACAAGTTCTTCTCCAAGGTTGCTGAAGAGCTGAACATCAGCCTTGGCAACGAGCGCGAGTACGGCGTAGGCATGTTCTTCTTCCCCCAGAGCGAACACCTGCGTGCGCAGGCCATGAAGCTGTTCGAGGTGGTCACCCGCAAGGAAGGCCTCGAATTTCTGGCATGGCGCAAGGTTCCCGTGAACCCGGATGCCGTGGGCCAGAAAGCCCGCGACTGTATGCCTGCTATCTGGCAGTGCTTCATCAAAAAGCCCGCCAAGGTGAGCAAGGGCATCGATTTTGACCGCAAGCTGTACATTGTGCGCCGCGTGTTCGAGCAGGCCAGCAACGGCACTTATGTGCCCAGCCTGTCCAGCCGCACCATCGTGTACAAGGGCATGTTCCTTGTGCACGACCTGCGCCTGTTCTATACCGACCTGCAGGACGAGGATTATGAATCCGCTATCGGCATGGTGCACAGCCGCTTCTCCACCAACACCAACCCCAGCTGGATGCGCGCACACCCCAACCGCTTCATCCTGCACAACGGCGAGATCAACACCATCAAGGGCAACACGGATGCCATGCTGGCCCGTGAAGAGAGCATCTCCAGCTCCATCATGCAGGACGACATGAACAAGATCCTGCCCATCATCAACACTTCCGGCTCCGACTCCGCCATGTTGGATAACGCGCTGGAATTCATGGTGATGAACGGCATGGATCTGCCTCTGGCCGTGATGATCACCATTCCCGAGCCGTGGGAGAACAACAAGAACATCAGCCAGAAAAAGCGCGATTTCTACCAGTATTATGCCACCATGCTGGAGCCTTGGGATGGCCCCGCTGCCATCCTCTTCTCGGACGGCGACGTGATGGGCGCTGTGCTGGACCGCAACGGTCTGCGCCCCAGCCGCTATTACATCACCAAGGACGGCCGCATGATCCTGTCCTCCGAGGTGGGTGTGCTGGAATGCGAGCCGGATAATATTTTGGTCAAGGATCGTCTGCGCCCCGGCAAAATGCTGTTGGTGGACACCGTGAAGGGCGAAGTGGTGGACGACGAAAAGCTCAAGGAGTTCTACGCCAGCCGTGAGCCTTACGGCGAGTGGATCGACCGCAACCTTGTGGAGCTGGCCAGACTAAAAATTCCCAACGTGAAGGTGGAAAGCTATACCGGCGACCAGCTCACCCGCCTGCAGAAGGTGTTCGGCTACAAGTATGAGGATGTGAACACCATGATCCTCTCCATGGCACGGGCAGGCGCAGAGCCTTCCGGCGCTATGGGCACCGACACCCCGCTTGCTGTGCTGAGCAACCAGCATCCGCCGCTGTTCAATTACTTCAAGCAGCGCTTTGCGCAGGTCACCAACCCGCCCATCGATGCCATCCGCGAAAAGGTGGTCACTTCCACCAGCGTGTATATTGGCGCACACGGCAACCTGCTGGAGGACAAGCCCGAGAACTGCAAGGTTCTCAAGGTGCACAACCCCATCCTGACCAGCACCGACCTGCTCAAGATCAAATACATGAACGTGCCCGGCTTCAAGGTAGCCACGGTGTCCATCAACTACTATAAGAATACCAGTCTGGAAAAGGCCATCGACCGTGTATTTCTGGAGGTCGACCGTGCCTACAAGGATGGTGCAAACATCATCATCCTTTCTGACCGCGATGTGGATGAATATCACGTGACCATTCCCAGCCTGCTGGCAGTGTCCGCGGTTTCGCAGTACCTGATCCGCACCAAGAAGAGCACCGCACTGGCCCTGATCCTGGAAAGTGCAGAGCCGCGCGAGGTGCACCACTTTGCCGCTCTGCTGGGCTACGGTGCCTGCGCCATCAACCCCTATCTGGCACATGAGACCATCGGCCAGCTCATCGACGAAGGCCTGCTGGACAAAGATTACTATGCAGCCGTGGAGGACTACGACAACGCCATCCTCAGCGGCATTGTGAAGATCGCCTCCAAGATGGGCATTTCCACCATCCAGAGCTACCAGAGCAGCCAGATCTTTGAGGCTGTGGGCATCTCCAAGGATGTCATCGACAAATACTTCACCGGCACGGTGAGCCGTGTGGGCGGCATTACCCTTTCGGACATTCAGGCCGATGTGGAAGCCCAGCACAACGCAGCCTTCGACCCGCTGGGTCTGGACATCAACATGGAGCTGGCCGACAGCGGCGCACACAAGTTCCGCAGCGGCAAGGAAGAACACCTGTTCAACCCCCAGACCATCCACCTGTTCCAGAAAGCCTGCTGGACGAACGACTACTCGGCTTTCAAGCAGTTCACCAGCACCGTGGACAATATGGGTGCTGACGGCGTGCATCTGCGCAGCCTGCTGGACTTCAACTACGCTCCTGACGGCGGCATCCCGCTGGAAGAGGTGGAGCCGGTAAGCTCCATCGTCAAGCGGTTCAAGGGTGCAGCCATGAGCTACGGTGCCCTGAGCAGTGAAGCCCATGAGACCATTGCCATTGCCCTGAACCGTCTGGGCGGCCGCAGCAACACCGGCGAGGGCGGCGAACCCGAAGAGCGCTACCACAGCGAGAGCAATTCCAAGATCAAGCAGGTGGCTTCCGCACGCTTTGGTGTGACGAGCAAATACCTCGTTTCTGCGGAAGAGATCCAGATCAAGCTGGCACAGGGTGCAAAGCCCGGTGAGGGCGGCAACCTGCCCGGTGCCAAGGTATATCCGTGGATCGCAAAGACCCGCCACAGCACCACCGGTGTGGGCCTGATCTCTCCCCCGCCGCACCACGATATCTACTCCATCGAGGACCTTGCAGAGCTGATCTACGACCTGAAGAACGCCAACCGCAGCGCCAACATCAATGTCAAGCTGGTCAGTGAGGCCGGCGTTGGCACCATTGCGGCCGGTGTTGCCAAGGGCGGCGCACAGGTCATTCTGGTGTCCGGCTACGACGGCGGCACCGGTGCAGCACCGCGTACTTCCATCAAGCACGCTGGCCTGCCGTGGGAGCTGGGCATCGCCGAGACCCATCAGACCCTGATCCTGAACGGCCTGCGCACCCGCGTGCGCATCGAGAGCGACTCCAAGCTGCTCTCCGGCCGCGATGTTGCCATCAGCTGTATGCTGGGCGCAGAGGAGTTCGGCTTCGGCACTACCCTGCTGATGGCCGAGGGCTGCGTGATGATGCGTGTGTGCAATCTGGATACCTGCCCCATGGGCATCTGCACCCAGAACCCGGAGCTGCGCAAGAACTTCAAGGGCAAGCCGGAATACATCATCAACTACCTCACCTTTGTGGCCGAGGAGCTGCGCGAGTACATGGCAAAGCTGGGCGTGCGCACCATCGATGAACTGGTGGGCCGCACCGACCTGCTCAAGGTCAAGCCTGCCGCACCCGGCAGCCGCGCTTCCAAGATGGATCTCGACTGCATCCTGCACAACCCTGCCATCGAGAACAGCAATGTTCACTTCGTGAAGGAGGATACCTACGACTTCCATCTGGAAAACACCCTCGATATGAAGGTGCTGATGAAGAAGTTCAAGCTCAGCAGCAAGAATGCCCAGAGCGTGACGCTGGATGTCTCCAACACCGACCGCGCCTTTGGTGCCATCTTTGGCAGCGAGATCACCCGCAAATACGGCAACAGCCTGCCGGATGATGTTTACACCGCCCACTGTGTGGGTGCAGGCGGCCAGAGCTTTGGTGCGTTCATCCCGGGCGGCCTGACGCTGGACCTTGTGGGCGACTGCAACGACTACATGGGCAAAGGCCTTTCCGGCGGCAAGATCGTCGTGCGCCCGCCCAAGGACATCACCTTTAAGCCGGAAGAGAACATTATCACCGGCAACGTGGCCCTGTACGGTGCTACCAGCGGCAAGGCGTTCATTTCCGGCGTGGCCGGTGAGCGCTTCGCCGTGCGCAACAGCGGTGCCACCGCCGTTGTGGAGGGCGTTGGCGACCACGGCTGCGAGTACATGACCGGCGGCACGGTGGTGGTTCTGGGCCAGACCGGCAAGAACTTTGCAGCCGGTATGACCGGCGGCATCGCCTACGTGCTGGACGAGAACTGGGACTTCTACCAGCGCGTGAACAAGGAGACCGTCAGCCTGGAGCCTGTGGAGCACAAGTACGATGTTGCCACCCTGAAAGAGCTGATCCGCGAACATGTGGAGGCCACCGGCTCTCCCCGCGGCAAAGAGATCCTCGACAACTTCAGCGAATTCCTGCCCAAGTTCAAGAAAGTTCTGCCCTACGATTATGACCGTATGCTGCGTGTGATCGCATCCGTTGAGGAGCGCGGTCTGGACGGCGAACAGGCACAGATCGAAGCATTCTACACGGTGCAGAAGAAGAAGTAAGGAGGGCAGCGTTATGGGTAAGACAACTGGATTTATCGACTATACGCGCAAAACCAGCACGGATGTTCCGCCGCTGGAACGCATTGAAAACTTTAACGAATTTCACGTCTGGCTCTCCCGCGAGGAGCAGCAGACGCAGGCAGCACGCTGCATGGACTGCGGTGTTCCCTTCTGTCAGGCCGGCATGATGATCGGCGGCATGGCCTCCGGCTGCCCGCTGAACAATCTCATCCCGGAGTGGAACGACCTTGTTTATCATGGCAAGTGGGAGCTGGCCATGCATCGGCTGATGGCCACCAACCGTTTTCCGGAGTTCACCAGCCGGGTGTGCCCTGCCCTGTGTGAAGCGGCCTGCACCTGCGGCGATGTGACCGGCAGCAGCGTGACCGTGCGCGAGAACGAGCACGCCATTATCGAAACGGCTTACGCCAAGGGCTGGCTGCACGCCGCACCGCCGCCCTCCCGCACCGGCAAGAGCGTAGCTGTGGTGGGCAGCGGCCCCTCCGGCCTTTCGGTGGCTGAATACCTGAACAAGCGCGGCCACGCCGTGACTGTGTTCGAGCGTGCAGACCGCGTGGGCGGCCTGCTGATGTACGGCATCCCCAACATGAAGCTGGACAAATCCGTCATCGAGCGCCGCATCAAGATCATGCAGGCTGAGGGCGTGGAGTTCCGCACCAACATGGATGTGGGCGGGGCGGTTGCCGCCGAAGAGCTGCTGAACGGCTACGATGCCGTGGTGCTGTGCTGCGGTGCCAAGAAGGCCCGCGACCTGAATGTGCCCGGCCGCGATGCAAACGGCGTGCACTTTGCCGTGGACTACCTGACCAGCGTGACCAGAAGTCTGCTGGACAGCCAGTTCGCGGACGGCAAGGCCATCGATACCAAGGGCAAGAATGTTCTGGTGATCGGCGGCGGTGATACCGGCAACGACTGTCAGGGCACGGCCCTGCGGCAGGGCTGCACCGATCTGGTGGCACTGGAAATGATGCCGCAGCCGCCCAAGGAGCGTGCAGCCTCCAACCCGTGGCCGGAGTGGCCCCGTGTGCTGAAGGTGGACTACGGCCAGACCGAGTGCCTTGCAAAGTTTGGAAAGGACCCGCGCGTGTACCAGACCACCGTGAAGGAATTTTTGAAGGATGATGCAGGCAATCTGACCGGTGCTATCATCTCCTACCTGAAGCCGGAACGGAACCCCGAGACCGGCCGTACCAGCATGGTGCCCACCGGTGAAGAATTTACCTACAACTGCCAGCTGGCGTTCATCGCCGCAGGCTTTACCGGCTGCGAAAGCTACGTGGCCGATGCATTTGGCGTGGAGCTGACCGCACGCGGCAACGTGGCAGACCACAGCTTCAAGACCAACGTGGAAAAGGTGTTCGTTTGCGGCGATATGCGCCGCGGCCAGAGCCTTGTGGTGTGGGGCCTGCGCGAAGGCCGCGACTGCGCCGCCGAGGTAGACCGCTACCTGATGGGCTACACCAACCTCTAACTAAGCTATTCTCTTTCCTATCCTAAACAAGCAGAAGCGGGGGCCTTTGCAAGGCTCCCGCTTCTGCTTTTGTTTTTTAGTCTGTATTGTATTCCGGTTCCGTGGGGGTAGGATCTGTTGTTTCCGGAGGGGCCGGCTCTGTCGTGGTGGGTTCGGTAGCGGCGGGTTCCTCCGGTGTTACCGTGATTTGCACACTGGGGTCTGCCGCAATATACACGGTGATCACCGTGCCCACTTCCACCTTGGTGCCCGGCTCCTCGCTGGTACGCACCACGCAGCCGGATGCATAGGAGCCATCGTTCACCACCATAAAGCAGCTGGCCACAAGGCCCCGGGCTTCCAGTTCCTTTACCGCGCCATCCTGCGTAAAGCCGATGATATTGGGCATCTCGGCCATCTGCGGGCCTTTGCTCACCACCAGCCGTATGGTCTCCCCTGCCTTGAGCACAGTGTCCGCGCTCGGCTCCTGCTGGATGATCTGGCCCGCCGGGGCGGTATCGCTGTATTCCTCGGTGACGTAGAACAGATACATACTGGTATATTCCCGGTTGTTCTGCACCTGCGTGTAGTCCATGCCAATAAAGTTCGGCACAAGGTTCTGCGGCACCATCACCTCGCTGCTGGCCGGTTCCGACTCCGCAGCCGACGCAGCAGGCTGGTGAATGTGCTGGCTCAGCACGCTCCACAGCGTGAGCAGAATGAGGATGGACAGCAGGATCACGATGCCTGCCAGCAGCGCTTTTAAGCTGAGCAGATGCTCCTTGCGTTCCGGCTCCGGCGGGGCTGTGCGCACCGGAGTCTCCGGCTTCATGGTGCGGGTCAGCTCGGCGGTGTATTCCTTGGAAGAAAGGGCCTGATACAGCTGCGGCACGGTCTGGATGCGCTCCATGGGCCGCAGGCGCAGGCCCAGCTGCAGCACCTGCGAGACGTACAGCGGCAGGCTGCCGTTCACCGATTTTGCGCGTGGGTTGGAGTCTGCCACCATGCGCTGCGCTGCAGGCACCGGGGCCTGCCCGCACACCATGCGGTAGAACACGGCCGCAAGGCTGTATTCATCGGTATAGCGGCCCTCGAACTCTGCGGTGGAATACTGCTCCGGGGCGGAATAGCCTTCGTACAGCTGTTCGTGCAGGCCGCTGCCCGCCGTGCGCAGGCCCACCGTGGCATAGCCTGCCAGACGGCAGCGGTCGTTTTCCATCACGCGGATGTTCTCCGGGCAGATACCGCGGTGCACCAGACCGATCTTGTGCATGGCGGCTACGCCTTCAAACACCGGCTGCAGCATGGTGCAGGCATCGTCCGGGCGGATGGTGCCGGGGTGGTTTTCCAGCCACTGATCCAGCGGGGTGCCGCCCAGATTTTCCAGAATGGCGTAAACGCTGTTATTGGCTTCCACCACATCCAGCACGGCTTCCAGACCATTGGCCGGAGTGATGCGCTGGATGGAGCGGTACAGGTCCGCAAAATCCATGCGGGTGGTCTTGAACAGCACCTCACTGCCGGTCTTGGGCCGCAGGGTGCTTTCTGCCGTGCGCTCCGCCGTGAGGGTAATGGGCAGATATTCCTTGATGGTCACCCGGAAACGGCCCAGATTCTCTGCGCCGCGGTAGAGGATGCCCTCGCCGTCGATGCTCAGCATTTCCCCTACGGTGTAGCGCCCGGCCAGCACGGTGCCCACCGGCAGGGTGCCGCCGGGGTTGCGCCCGGCAAAGCTTTTGCCGCAGTGCGGGCAGCTTTGTGCTGCTCCGGGCAGCGGCTGCAGGCAGTATGGACACAGGCGTGTTGCTTCCATTGTGGTCTCCTTATACCGTTTTGCGCCGCAGCAGGCTCATGGGCGGCAGCTCCGGCGTGGGAATGGTGTATTTTTCCATGGCATGCGGGGTGCTCTCCACCCGTTCACCGGCTTCGTTTTCGATCCACTCAGGGTTCAGCGGAATGCTGCGGCCATCCGGGCAGAGGGCTTCCAGAGTGTCGCCCAGGCTCCACTTGCCGCGCTGCTGGCAGGAGGCAACGCCGTTCTCCCAGCCGTCTACCGTGCCCACAAACTCCCACTCGCGGATGTAAGTAGCGCTGTCGGTGGCCTGTCTGGCCTGCTCGCGGCCAAAGTAGAAGCCCGGCGAGTAATGGCGGTGGCTGGTACGGGTAAGCTCCTCGTACACTTCAGCAGGCAGCTCAAAGTTGTCGTTGAGCGGGTCGGCCAGATAAGCGTCCAGCGCCCTGCGGTAGGCGGCGGTAACGCTTGCCACATAGTAGAAGGTCTTGGCACGGCCCTCGATCTTCAGGCTGTCCACACCTGCCTTGCAGATCAGATCAAGGAACGGCGCGGTGCACATATCATTGGCGTTGAGGATGTAGCTGCCGTTCTCGTTCTCGCCGATCTCGTACAGCTGTCCCGGACGGGTCTCCTCGCTGAGATAGTATTTCCAGCGGCAGGGCTGGGCGCACTGGCCGCGGTTCGCGTCGCGGCCCGCCATGTAGTTGGAAAGCAGGCATCGGCCCGAAACGCTCATGCACATAGCACCGTGCACAAAGGCTTCGATCTCCAGCTCCGGCGGTGTTTTATCGCGCAGGATCGCAATATCCTGCAGGGTCATCTCACGGGCCAGCACCACGCGCTTTGCGCCCATGTTGTAGGCAGCGCGGGCCGCAGCCCAGTTGGTGATGCCTGTCTGGGTGGACATGTGCACATCGATGTCCGGTGCAAAGGTCTTGCAGGCATCCAGCACACCAAGGTCTGCCACGATAAAGGCATCCACACCGGCCTTGGCTGCTTCCTTAATGGCCTCGGGCAGGCGGTCGGCTTCCTCGTTGGTGGGCAGGGTGTTCATGGTCAGGTAGACCTTGCGGCCGCGGGCGTGAGCGTAGATGACACCCTCGGCCAGCTGTTCCGGCGTAAAGTTGGCCGGAGCAGACCGCATTCCAAATTCAGGCAGGCCGCAGTAAACGGCATCGGCACCGTAGTTGATGGCATAGCGCAGGCGTTCCAGATCGCCTGCCGGGGCCAGCAGTTCCGGGATTTGCAGCATAGTTCAAATTCCTCTCATTTTTCCGTATTCACAGTTTTGTTCACTTGTGCTGCCTTCTGGCAGTTTGCGTTGTGTTCGCTCAGGGTGCGGGCATAATAATAGCTGCCCTTGAGGTCGGTCACAAAAAAATAGGCATCCTTGGCTTCCTCATTGGGCTGGGGGGCCAGCGCTGCCTTGATGGCCGCAATGCCGGGGTTCGAGATCGGCCCAGCAGGCAGACCCTTGCAGCTGTAGGTATCATACGCAGCCACGATATTTCCCGGGATATTATCCCAGCCGCCATAGTAGGGTGCCACCCAGTTCCAGAGGTAATTGTTGTCACTGTCGCTCTGGATATAGCTGGAGGTGTTGCTCTGCAGGCGCGGGTAGGGTGAATCCGCAGCCAGACGGTTGCGGAACACCTGTGCCACGTTTGAGTCCTGACTGTTGCCTGCTTCCTCCTGCACAAAGGATGCCAGTGTGATCAGCTGGGGCAGGGTCATATCCTGCTTTTTAAGTTCTGCATACATCTCATCGGTGATCTGTGCATCGAACTGGGCATAGAAGGTGGCTACATAGTTGTGCACGGTGTCATCCTTTAAAAATTCGTAGGTCTCCGGGAAGAGATAGCCCTCGCACTTCATAAAGCGGTCCGGCGCGTCGGCATCGTCCGGCACGTGCTGCCAGAAGGTGTATTCGCTGAAATCGCCCTCGTTGGCTTCCTTCAGGAAATCCTCGGCGCTGCACAACCCGGCGGCTTCCATCTTCTGGGCAATGGCAATGGCCGTGGTTCCCTCTGGGATGGTCACGCGCACCGTTTCGGCCTTGGCGTAGGTGGACAGGACCGCAATAATGGCATCGTAAGAACAGGCGCTCTTCTGCAGGGTAAAATCGCCATACTGCAGCTTTGATGCCGCGCCCTTTTGCCCCACATACCAGCGGAACAGATAGGCCGAGCGGATCACACCCGCATCCTTGAGCTTTTGCGCAATGACGGAAACGCCGCTGCCCTGCGGGATGCTCACCGTTACCTCCGTGCCGGGTCTGCCATTGCCGCTGATCTCGTTGTGCGCAAACAGCAGCGCCCCGCCAACGGCCAGCGCCAGCAGTACCACCAGCACCAGCAGGATCTTCCCTACACCGCCTTTTTTGCGGGTGTTTTTTTCGTGTGCCATAAGCACCTTCCTTTTATCTTAGTTTTCCAGCATCAGGCGCATGTAGCTTTCGGCTACATCAAAGGGTTCAGCATCAAAGCGGATCATGCCGTAGTCCTGCCGGGTGCCCTCGCCGAGGAACAGCGGCTGGGATGCGCCCACGGTAATGACCGCCTTTTCCACGATGACTTCCTTTTCGCGGGCGGCTTCCATCAGTACTTCGGCGGCGCGGTCATTGTCGGCCTGCAGCTCCACAAAGTAAAGCGTATCCTCCTTGCGGAAATAAATACCATAGCCGTGGGCGCTGGAAACGATGGTGGCACCGGAGGAGTACAAATCTCCCAGCACCACGGCCATGCGTTCCGGGGTCAGCTGCACGGTATCGGGCCAGAAGCGCTCCCGCAGCTCACACAGCTTTTTGGCGGTGACGGAGTCAAACTCCGCCTGACTCCACAGGTTGCGCTCCACCTCGCGCGGCAGGCAGCGCAGGGCGAAGGCCCATGCAAAGCCCTTATCCTGCAGCAGTGCGGCCTGCTCCGGGCTGGTGGGCACTGCCACCGTAAACCCTGCGCCGCGCAGCTTCTGCTGGGCACACAGATAGTCCACAAGGCCCGCCAGAATCAGGCTGCCCTCGCCGCACAGACCGTACAGGTAGGTGCCGCTGCGGCCCTGCAGCGTGACCGGCACAGCCAGCACCACCGCAGCGATCTCGTCATTTTCCTCGGCCACATAGACGTTCTGCTCGCCTGCAAACTGCTCAATGGCCTTTTTGGCAAATTCTTCTGATTCATTGCGCTGGCTCTGCCATAAAACCAGCACTGCCGGTTTATCTTCCGGCTGCATCAAACGATACATCTGTCAGGATGCCCCCTCTTATCGAAAATTATGTCAGCTGCTTCAACACGATCTCCTGCACTTCGGCCTGAATGTCTTCGATGCTGCGCATGTTGTCCCCGCTGGTGCAATGCACGACGGCCCAGCCAAGGTGCGCGGCACAATACTCGGCGGCGCGGCGGCTGCGGGCAAGATACTCGGTGTCCTTCTCATGCACATCCTTCCTGCTCTCGTCGCCGTGGTAACGCTGGGTCATAAGCTTCTGGCTCACGGCGGGGTCTACCTGTAAGTAGATCACCTCATCCGGCGCAGGCAGGCCCAGCAGATGGAATTCAAAATCAAACAGCCAGCCGAGAAAACTCTCCCACTGCTCCGGCGGCAGCTTGGAGCACTGGTGCACCGCGTTGGAGGTGGTGTAGCGGTCGGCAATGATGATGCCGCCATTCTCGTAAAAACTGCCCCAGTCCTTTTTGTAGCTGGCATAGCGGTCCACCGCATAAAAGCTGGAGGCTGCATAGGCGTTTACATCGTCCGGGTGCTGGCCGAACTGCCCTGCCAGATACATTTTTACAAGGGCGCTGGAGTCGCTCTCATAATTCGGGAAGGTGATCTCCCGCACAGAAAAGCCCTGCTCCTTTAAATATGCTGCCAGCAGCTTTGCCTGCGTGGCCTTGCCGCTGCCGTCCAACCCTTCCAGTACGATCAGTTTTCCCTTGCTCATGCTTCGGCACCTTCTTTGATCGCGGCATATTTTGCACGCACCTCGGCGGTTTTGCCGCAGCACATCCTGCCTTCCGGGCAGGGGCCGGATACACAGGCCGGGCCGGACTTTGCAAAGATATGCGGTGCCACCGGGTACACCAGCTCGAACATCTTTTCGGCCAGCTCCCGGATCTCCCACTGGGCGCGGCTGCAGCAGCGCAGGTGGAAAAAGTTCTGCAGGCTGCGGGCATTCATGGTGACCACCATCTTGGTCTCGCAGGCGTTGGGCAGTACAAAGCGGGCATCCTCGTTGGCCTGCTTGCTGGCCTTGGCGCGGGCCTGCTTTTCCGGCATTCCTTCAGCCATCAGGCGGGCGGTGTGGCCTTCTTCCAGCTTGTGGGCAAGGTCGAGGTAGCGCTTTGCGTCCTCTTCCATGCTGGCAAGGAAAGCTTCCTTTGCTTCCGGGATGGCTTCGATCTCGGGCGGTACCACATAGCGGAAATCGTCCAGCCGCACATAGCGCTGGCTCTGCACACTGAAGGATGCAATGCGGTGGCGGGTGATCTGCGCCAGCAAAGTGCGGCTGACCCCCTCAATGCCAAAGGTGAAGCTGGCATGTTCAATGGGGCTGGCATGGCCCAGATCGCTGAGCATGGTCAGGAACTTCGCGGTCTTTTCCTCGGTCAGGCCGTCCAGCAGGTCGGTGATGTGCGCATCGGAATAGCAGAGCTTTGCCGCTGCAGCCACCACTTTTTCCGGTTCCGGGGTATGTGCGATCAAACGAACAGTCATCATAAGTGTGTTATTCCTCCGCAGTGATTTTGGTCAGGGGCGCAAAATTGGCCATGGTCTTTTTGATGCCCACCTTTTCAAAGTTGATCTCCACGATCTGATCTCCGGCGGCAGGCTTCACAGCCACTACCTGACCGCGTCCGAACACCTTGTGCTCCACAAGATCGCCCGGCTCATAGTGTTTTGCGCCTTTTGCAGCGGTTTTTGCTGCCGGTGTGCCTGTAAAGTTGATTTGCTTTGCAGATTTTTTCTGCGCTGTTCCGTCAGAATATGCAGAACTATAACCAGAACCATATCCAGTACCTGCGCCGCTGCGGCCATAGCCGGAACCGTATCCGCTCTGGCTCTGGCCCCGGTTTGCATAGGCCGAGCCAAAGCCGCGGCCCTCGCCCGCGTTGTATTCGCGGTTCAGGTAGCCGCTGCGATTGCTATAGCCGCTTCCGTAACCGCCCGAACCGTACCCACTGGCGCTGCGGCCCCATCCGGACGGCCCGGAGTAACCGGACGCACCACCGGGCACCGTATCACGATAGCTGTCGCCCCAGCCGCCAAAGCGGGAGCGCTGTTCCAGTACCGGGCTGCGGGTCTCCTCGATATACTCCGGCTCGATCTCTCGCAAAAAACGGCTCGGCTCGTTGCGCTGGGTGCGGCCATACAGCATCCGGGAAACGCTGTTGGAGATGTACAGCTCCTTCTTGGCGCGGGTGATGCCCACGTAGGCAAGGCGGCGCTCCTCTTCCAGATCAGCTTCGGAATACTTGCTCATCTCGCTGGGGAACACGCCCTCCTCCATGCCAATCAGGAACACATACGGAAATTCCAGACCCTTGGCGGAGTGGATGGTCATGAGCACCACCTGATCGGCGCTCTCGTTATAGCTGTCGATATCGCTGATGAGGGCGATATCTTCCAGATAGCCTTCCAGCGTGGCTTCCTCACCGTGCTGGTCGCAGTAGTTCTTGACGTTGTTGACCAGCTGACCAAGGTTCTGCAGGCGGTCAGCCGCATCCTCGTGGCCCTTGGCTGCATCGGCTTCCAGCATGGCCTTATAGCCGGTCAGCTCGATCACATCGGCTGCAAACTCGTCCAGCGTGCGGGTCTCCAAAGAATCCTGCAAGCGCTGATAGATCTGCCAGAACTTGAGCAGCGGCATTACGGCGCGGCTGAGCTTTGCATATTGGTCGGCATGGCCGATGATGTCCAGCATGCTCACGCCCTCCTGCGTGGCCAGATCGGCAATGACCTCCACGGTGGTGGCACCGATCTTGCGGGCAGGCTCGTTGATGATGCGGCGCAGGCGCACATCATCGCGGGGGTTCGCCACGATGGACATGTAGGAATGGATATCCTTGACCTCTTTGCGGTCGTTGAAGCGCTGGCCGCCCACGATCTTGTGGGGGATGCCTGCACGGGTAAAGTAGCTTTCGATGGGGGCCGATTGGGCGTTCATTCGGTAGAGGATGGCGTGGTCGGCCAGATGTCCGCCCTCTTTCAGGTGCTGGCCGATCACATCCGCGATGTGGCTGGCCTCGTCCTGCTCGTTCTCGGCGGTGTACACCTGCACCTTATCGCCCTCGCCATTGCTGGTCCACAGGGTCTTGCCCTTGCGCTCGGTGTTGTGCTGAATGACACAGTTCGCAGCGTTCAGGATATTGGACGTAGAGCGGTAGTTTTGTTCCAGACGGATGGTCTTGGTGCCCGGGTAAATGCGCTCGAAATTAAGGATGTTCTCAATGGTAGCGCCGCGGAAGCGGTAGATGCTCTGGTCATCATCGCCCACCACGCAGATGTTCTTTTCCGGGCCGGTGAGCAGGCTCACCAGACGGAACTGCGCCACACTGGTGTCCTGATACTCGTCCACCAGCAGATAGCGGTATTTGTTCTGGTAGAAATCCCGCACATCCTTGTGCTCGGCCAGCAGCTGCACAGTCTGGTAGATCAGGTCGTCAAAGTCGAATGCTCCGGCTTCCTTCAGGCGCTTTTCGTAGGCCGCGTAGATGCGGGCCGTCAGCGCGCCTTTGGTATCCTTTGCGGGGCTGGCAAGGGCCTGTTCCGGGCTGACCAGCTGATCCTTCCATCGGCTCATCTGGTTGATTGCAGCCTTGATGGGCAGGAACTTATCGTCCACATTCAGGTCTTTGTAGACAGCCTTCATCACGCGCTGGGAATCATCGGTATCGTAGATAGTAAAACTGCGCGGATAGCCGATCTCCTCCGCCCAGCGGCGCAGGATGCGTACACAGGCCGAGTGGAAGGTGGAAGCGAACACTTCGTCGCCCTCCTCGCCGCCCAGCATCCGGCGCAGACGCTCCTTCAGCTCTCCTGCTGCCTTGTTGGTAAAGGTAATGGCCATCACGTTCCAGCTGCGCACAGCGTTCTGGCGCAGCATCCCGTCCAGCCAGCTGGGGGCGGCAGTGCCGGTCATGATGGCGTTGCGCAGAGCCTTGATATCGTCCTCCGTGGCCGGACGCGGTGTCTGTTTGGAGCCGTGGGCCGAGCCGAACCGGATGAGGTTTGCAATGCGGTTTACCAGCACGGTGGTCTTGCCGCTGCCTGCACCAGCAAGGATGAGCAGCGGGCCATCGGTGGTGAACACTGCCTGCCGCTGCATATCGTTCAGGCGGCCAAACTGTTTTTCAATATAGGTATCGCGCAGAGCGCAGAATTCCTGTGTGAGATCTGTTGCCATGGTTTCCCCTGTTCCTTTTATGTTTATACTATCAAAGTACAGTATACCACATTTCAAAACGATTGAGAATAGCCGCCGCGTTCGCTCTGGCTATTTTCAGCGGAAAAAATATTTTTATAATTTATAACTCCGAAAAGCCTGCGGGCTTTTCGGAGTTACTTTTTCACGAAAGAGGTCGTAGAGAAAAATTGCATCTGATAAAACAGCAGCCGTTTTTCGTTACGGCCTTTTTGTGAAAATGTGTTTGGAGCAGCCCGCAGGCTGCGACAAACACGAAATAAATAATATAATTTCCTTACTTTATGCCCAAAGCAAACGCGGCGGGCATTTCAAATCGTAAAACAAAAACCGCCCGGCAGCTCTTGCGAACCGACGGGCGGAAAAATGCTTTTCAGAAAGCGCTTAGCTGAAAATGTTGATCAGGATACCAGCAGCAACGGCAGAGCCGATAACACCGGCCACGTTGGGGCCCATTGCGTGCATCAGCAGGAAGTTGGAGGGATTCTCGCTCTGGCCAACCTTCTGGGAAACGCGAGCGGCCATAGGCACAGCGGAAACGCCTGCGGAACCGATCAGCGGGTTCACCTGACCACCGGTCAGCTTGTACATCACCTTGCCGCACAGCACACCGGCAGCAGTGCCGAAGGAGAATGCGATCAGGCCCAGCACGATGATGAACAGGGTGCGGGTGTTCAGGAAGGTATTTGCAGAGGTGGTGCAGCCAACGGACAGTGCCAGGAAGATGGTGATAATGTTCATCAGCTCATTGCCGGCAGTCTTCTGGATGCGATCCACAACGCCGCACTCCTTCATCAGGTTGCCCAGCATCAGCATACCCACCAGAACGGCGGCATCCGGAACGATCAGGGAAACGATGATGGTGACCATGATGGGGAAGATGACCCTCTCGGTCTTGGAGACGGTGCGCAACTGCTTCATCACGACGGTACGTTCCTTCTTGGTGGTCAGTGCCTTCATGATGGGCGGCTGGATCACGGGCACCAGAGCCATGTAGCTGTATGCTGCAACGGCGATGGAGCCAAGCAGCTCAGGAGCCAGACGGGAGGTAACGAAGATAGCGGTAGGACCGTCTGCACCGCCGATGATGGCGATAGCAGCGGACTGCTTCTGGGTGAAGTCCACCAGACCGGTAGCGGTCAGCAGGCGAGCGCCCATGTAAGTACCGAAGATGCCGAACTGAGCGGCAGCGCCCAGCAGCAGGCTCTTGGGGTTGGAGATCAGGGGTGCGAAGTCGGTCATGGTGCCGATGCCCAGGAAGATCAGCGGCGGGTAGATGCCCAGCTTAACGCCCATGTAGAGCATATCGGCCAGACCACCGTTGTTCAGGATCTCCACCCACATGGGGTGTTCCAGACCGTCACCGACGAAATATTGCATGTGGATAATGCCGCTGCCGGGCAGGTTTGCCAGGATCATACCGAATGCCATGGGCAGCAGGATCAGCGGCTCAAACTCTTTGACGATGGCCAGGTACAGCAAAAAGCAGCCCACGCAGATCATGATCGCGTACAGGTAGCCGCCCGGCTCACCAAACTGCGCAAAGCCGGAGCTTTGGAAAATACCGACCAGAGTATCAATAAACTGTGTCATGCTCTTCCTCCTCTGTTAAAACGGTGCGGTGGTGTCGTTTACACCCGCATTGCCCCAGCCGTTCTTACTGCGGCGCACAGCCTTGAGGGTGTACTTGCCGTTGCCCATTGCATGGATTGCTGCCATAATGGCGGCGATCACATCACCGGGAATGCCCTCTTCCACCTGAGGAGCGGGAGCAGCTGCGGCCTGCTGCACAGGTGCAGCGGGCTGTGCAGCGGGAGCCTTGGCGGCTTCCTTGGCAGCCTTCTTCTTTGCGTTCATCGAATCGAAGATCTTGCCTTCCAGCGTGATAATCGCCATCAGCAGGATAAGGATCAAGAACACCAGTACGATGCCGGTAATGGTAACGACCACGTCAAAACCTAAATCCATGGTTTTCCTCCTGTTTCTTGTATACTGCGTCCGATACAAGATCGTCAGCAGAAAATCAATTTGGGTACATTATACCTTATTTTCCAATTTATTTCAACAAAAATAGATATTTTTTCTTTTTGGCGCTTTTGTTCAGATTCATGGATAAATGGTGCAGCTTTGATTATCTGCGGCCAATGCGGGGCGTTGCATCCAAAAAGCCGGTTTCCAGCTTGTCGTTCAGGCCAAGGCTCATGGCAGTGCCCAGTGCCACACAGTTGACGGGATCGGGCGAAACCGTCACCTCCACCTTCAGCTCTTCGCTCAGGTATTCGGTAAGGCCATGCAGCTGTGCACCGCCGCCGGTCAGCATGACACCATTGCGGAAGATATCGCCTGCCAGTTCCGGAGGGGTCTTTTCCAGCACCTGATGGGCTGCGGTGCCGATCTGCTCGCTGAGCATCATGACCGGTTCGTACAGGTCGTCAGTGGAAACATTCACACGCACCGGCAGACCGGTGAGCAGGCTGCGGCCCTTGATCTCCATGGTCTCGTGGAAATCAGTCTTCTGGGGGCAGCAGGCCACGTTCTTTTTCAGCTCTTCGGCGGTGCGCTGGCCAATGGCAACGCTGTACTTGTTGCGCACGAACTTGAGGATCTCCTCGTCGTAGTGGTTGCCTGCCACGCGTACGCTGGTGGCCTTGACCTTGCCGCCCAGAGAAAGCACTGCGATATCGGTGGTGCCGCCGCCGATATCAATGATCATGCGGCCCTCCGGCTGGGTGATGTCGATGCCCGAGCCAAGGGCAGCGGCAATGGGTTCGTCGATCAGGTACACCTGACGGGCACCAGCGGCCACCACAGCCTCCACTACGGCATCACTCTCAATGCCAGTAATAGCGGCGGGCACACAGACGGCCACGCGGGGCTTGACCATGTGGGAGCTGTACACCTGCTTGACAAAACGGCAGATCAGCTCACGGGTCATGGTATGGTCACTGATCACACCGTCCTTCAGCGGGAAGATGGCAGAAATATAGTTCGGGGTGCGGCCCACCATAGCAAGGGCCTTATCGCCTGCTTCCAGCACGGTCTTCTTGCGGGTATCCATTGCCACAACGCTGGGCTGGTTGAGCACAACGCCCTTGCCCTCCTGCGCAATGATAATGGTAGTGGTACCAAGATCGATACCGATATCGTTCTGTGCCATAAGTTCTTTTTCCTTTCTCTGGTTCCTCTATCGAAACAACGGCCTGTTGATGCAGGCCGGAAATCATACCAGTCTACAGTATAGCATAGTTGCCGTAAAAAGTATACCGGTTTTGAACTCCTTCCGTCTGCTCACTTTGTTCGCATCCACCTGTTCCCCTTTTTGTCACTTACGTGACATCTGTTCCTCTCTTTGTCACCTGTGGTGACATTTCTCCCCGGTGCGGGGAGAATCTGTCCCGGCCGGGGGAAGTCTGTCTCCCGGAGGGAGGCTTTGGCAGTGCAGAAAGCTTTTCCTCTTCGCCAGAGGCTCCCTCTCCGAGGGAGCTGTCACCGAAGGTGACGGAAGGAATTATTCTGCTTCCGTCTGTTCCGGCGGCAGCTCTGCCTGCAAAAGATAGGCAAGGCCGCTGTAGCGCAGGTTCTGGCGGATGTTGCCCATCATACGGTTCACAACGTCCCTGCGGCCCGCCACGATGCACAGCTTCCGTGCACGGGTAACGCCGGTGTAGAACAGGTTGCGGTAGCACAGCCGCGGCGGCACCTGCGCCACCGGCAGGATCACCGCCGGGAACTCGCTGCCCTGACTTTTGTGTACCGTGATGGCATAGGCGATCTCCAGCTCGTTGAGGTTTTCTGCCGGGTAGACCAGCCGCTTGTCATCCATACGCACCACCATGGAGCGATCCCGCGTGTTGATGCTCTCCACAATGCCGATGTCGCCATTGTAGGCACCCACGCCCTGCTCCCCGCCAATGCGGTTCCAGATGATCTCGTAATTATTGCGCACCTGCATCACCTTATCGCCCACGCGGAACACCCGGGCGGCGCTTTGCAGCTGGGGCTTGCCCGTCTGTTCCGGGTTCAGCAGGTTCTGCAGTTCCACATTCAGTGCCTGTGTGCCGGTAGGGCCAAGCTTGGTGGGGCACAGCACCTGAATGTCCCGGATCGGATCGAAGCCGTAGCTGCGCGGCAGGCGGGTGGTGACCAGATCACACACCAACCGCTGGGCCGCATCGCCGTCCGATTCCAAAAAGAAGAAGTCGTCGGTCTTACCGCCCTTCTGCAGCGGTTCACCTGAGATGATGTGGTGGGCGTTCTCCACGATCAGGCTGCGCTTTGCCTGCCGGAAGATCTCGTTCAGGCACACGGTGGGCACCAGCCCGGAGCGGATGATCTCGCCCAGAATATTGCCGGGGCCGACGCTGGGCAGCTGGTCGGCATCCCCTACCATGATAATGCGGCAGCTGTAGCGCAGCGCTGCGATCAGGGCCTGAAACAGCTTCACATCCACCATGCTCATTTCGTCCAGAATGACCACATCGCACTTGAGCAGGTTCTTGTCGTTGTGGATAAAGCTGACCACGCCGCCGGTGTAATCCACCTCCAAAAGACGGTGGATGGTGCTGGCCTTGCGGCCGGTCAGCTCACTCAGCCGTTTAGCCGCGCGGCCGGTGGGCGCACACAGGGCCACCCGTTCCGCCTGATCTTCCAGCAGCTGCAGAATGGCGTTGACGGTGGTGGTCTTGCCGGTGCCGGGGCCGCCGGTGAGTACAAGGCAGTTCTCGGTCATGGCTTTGCGGATGGCTTCCTTCTGCAGGGGCGCATAGGCAAAGCCCTGCGTCAGTTCCAGAATTTGAATGTTTTTATCCAGCCCGTGGGCGGTATTCTTGCCCCGTTTTGTCAGCATGGCAAGCCGGGCGGCAATGTCCTCCTCGGCTTCCAGCAGGTCGGGCAGATAAATATACGGTGTGCCGTCAAACAGCTTCACCCGCAGTTCTTCGGTGCGGATGCACTCGTCCAGCGCAGCAGCCAGCTTTTCCGGCGGCTGATGGATAAAATTGGATGCCGTTTCCAGCAGCTGGGTGCGCGGCAGGCAGGTGTGGCCGTTGCCCGCGTTGTGGCGCAGGGTGCGCAGCAGGGCCGCTTCCAGCCGCTGGGCGCAGTCGCCTTCCATGTGGTAATACTGGGCAATGCTGTCCGCGTGGCGGAAATCCAGCTGCAGCGGTTCGCCGCAGAGCAGATAGGGATTTGCCGCAATGGCCTGCATGGCCCCGGGGCCGAAGGTGCGGAACACCTCCATCGCGCGGCGCGGGCTGATCTCGAACTGCGCCAGATAGGCGATCAGCTCCCGCATCCCAAACATCCGCTTGAACTCCTGCTGGATGCGGTCGGCTTTGTCCGCCGAGATGCCGGGCACCTGCGTGAGCCGGGCCGGGTCGTTGGCGATCACCTCAAGCGCTTCGGCACCGAACAGGTCGATGATCTTATCCGCCGTCTTGGCCCCGATGTACGGCAGCGACCGGCTGGCAAGGAAGGCGTACACCGCTTCCAGATCCTTTGGCATGTCGGTCTCGCACTCCTGTGCGTGGAACTGGCGGCCATAGGTGGCGTGGTTCTCGTAGCGGCCGCGGCAGACCACGCTTTCGCCCGCGTGCAGTTCACCCACAATGCCGCACACCACTGTGACCACACCGCCGCCGGACACCTCGAACACCATATAGCCGTTGTCGGTGTTCTCGTAGATGATGTCCTCCACGGTGCCCTCGATCTGTTCCAGCTGCTGCTCTGCCATGCGCTCACCTCCTGCCAAATTACACAATTATAAGTAGTATAACGCTTTTGGCGGGATTTGTAAATCATCCGGGCAGACTGCAGTGCAGCCCTACCGTGGAGAAATATGTGCGCAAGTTCAAAATTATAAGCATACATACGTTCTATTTTGATTGTTTATCAGGTTGCGCAAGTTCTACTTCGTGCGCAAGTTCAAACTTATGCAGCCTTTGGAACTTACGCAGCTTGCCGAAGTCACTTTTTAATCGTTGTATCGTTTAAAAGTTTAAACTTGCTCAGATAACGCTCCTACAGTAGCACCTGATAAAGTTCCCTGAAACCAAGGGCTGTGGGCTGGGAGTTTCTCCAGCGAATGTCCGGGAAGTGGGGCCCCGTGCGTAAGCACAGGGGCGGAACCGTGGGTTCCGGGCTGTTCGCGGAGAAAGCTCCCAGCACGCGGCCTACCCTACAGCCCGAACATCAAAAAAGCTCCCCTTTGCAGGAGAGCTTGCGAACATTCTTTAAGCGTTTGCGGTGCGGGCATCGTGTTCCTTCTCGATATCCTTTTCCTTCTGCAGGCGTTTGCGCACCACAAAGTAGGCCGGAATGAGGAAGAAGCAGGCAAAGAACCATGCCACCGGGCTTGCGATGCAGGCCGCAAAGTAGCCCCACAGCGGCACGAACCAGAAGCCCACCATAGCGCGGGCCACCATCTCGGCCACACCGGCAAACATGGCAAGGCCGGAGAAGCCCAGGCCCTGAATGGTGTAGCGGTAGATAATGAGCACCGCCAGCGGGATGTAGAATACGCTGTTCCAGAAGATGAAGCTCTGGGCATTGGCCATGATGGCGGTCTCGCTGGCATCCAGGAACAGGCCGATGAGCAGCTTATCCGTCACGCGCAGGATGAGGAAGGACGCAATGCTGTATACGCAGCCGATGCCGAGGGCGGTGTTCACGCCGCGGTCCACACGGCCAAGGTCTTTTGCGCCCATGTTCTGGCTGGTGTAGGTGGTCATGGCGGTGCCGATGCTTTCCAGCGGCACACTCAGGAACTGTGCGGCCTTGCTGCCTGCGGTCTGTGCAGCCACGATGTCGCTGCCAAGGCCGTTCACGGCACCCTGCAGCACCACGCTGCCAATGGCCGTAATGCTGCACTGCAGGCCCATGGGAATGCCCATGCTGCACAGCTTTGCGCAGTGGGCCAGGCTGAAGCGGCCCTCTTCCCTGCTCCAGCGCAGCTCCGGGTAGTGGCGCAGGATGTACAAAAGACTGCCCAGACCCGCCACAGCCTGACTGAACACGGTAGCAAAGGCTGCACCGAACGCGCCCATATGGAACACGATGATGCACACCAGATCCAGCCCGATGTTCAAAAAGCTTGCCACCAGCAGGAAATACAGCGGGCGCTTGCTGTCGCCCAGCGCACGCATCAGCGCGCTGGTAACATTATAAAGCAGGGTGAACGGGATGCCCCAGAAGATGGTGCGGATGTAGATATCCGCAAGGTCGATGATGTTTTCCGGGGTGTTCGTCCACACCAGCACCGAGCGGGTCAGCGCCACAGTAACAATGGTCAGCACCACGGCAAAGAAGATGGAAAGCCACACGGTGTTGGCAGTGTAGCGGCGCATCTCCTTGTAGTCCTTTGCGCCGAAAGTCCACGAGATGGGGATGGAAAAACCGCAGGCGATGCCGTTCACAAAGCCCAGCACCAGATAGTTCAAACCGCCCACGCTGCCTACCGCCGCCAGCGCTTCCACGCCCACAAAGCGGCCCACGATGATGGTATCGGCCAGATTGTAGAACTGCTGGAACAGGCTGCCCAGCATCAGCGGCACCGCAAACGCAAGGATCAGCTTGAGCGGACTGCCTTGGGTCATATCCTTTGTCATCGTATAAAAACCTCCTGCCACACTGGGAACCGGCTTGATGTCGTGATTTTTGCCGTGAAAAACGCCCTGCCGGAAAGGGCAGGACGTTGGTTTCATTCATGAATGGTATTATAGCGGACAGCCACGGGTTTTACAAGATTTGCATTGCATCAACATTTCCAAATTTTTGCCGCAAGAATTGGTGATTTTGCTTATTCTCCGTAATGCGAAAGGAACTGTTTGGTGCGCTCCTCCTGCGGGTGCTCAATGAGCTGCTTGGCAGGGCCTTCCTCCACCACCACGCCGCCATCCATGAACATGATGCGGTCGGCCACGTCACGGGCAAAGTGCATCTCGTGGGTGACGATAATCATGGTGGTCTTGCGATCAGCAAGGTCACGCAGAACTTTCAGCACCTCGCCGGTCAGCTCCGGGTCGAGGGCCGAGGTCGGCTCGTCGAAGCAGAGAATGTCCGGGTGCAGAGCCAGTGCGCGGGCAATGGCCACGCGCTGCTGCTGACCGCCGGAAAGCTGGTGCGGGTAGTGGCCTGCCCGGGCAGAAAGGCCCATCTGGGCCAGAAGTTCCTGTGCCTGCTGCTCCAGCTCGGCATGGATGGCCTTTTTGTTGGCCTTGTAGTCCGGGCACTCCTTCGCCAGCAGTTCACCCGCCAGCATTACGTTCTGCAGGGCGGTGTACTGCGGGAAGAGGTTGAAGTTCTGGAATACCAGACCAAAGTGCAGCCGCTTTTTGCGGATCTCGCTCTCGCGCTGGGTGGCGGGGTCGGCAGCGTCCCACATGGTCTCGCCGTTCACCTTGATGATGCCGGTGTCCGGCCGTTCCAGAAAGTTCAGGCAGCGCAGCAGGGTGGTCTTACCGGAGCCGGACGAGCCGATGATCGCCAGCGCTTCGCCCTGTTCCAGCGTGAGTGAGATATCCTTGAGTACTTTGGTATCGCCAAAGTTTTTGCCGATGCCGGAGGCTTCAAGCAGTGCCATGATCTAATTTCCTCCCTTTCATCAGCGGAAATAATCCAGTTTCTTTTCGGCCCAGCCAAACAGCAGGGTAAGTGCACCCACGAACACCAGGAAGAAGATGGCAGTGGAGAACAGCGGCCAGATCAAGCCCTTTGCACTGTACTCCTTGGCCATCATGATGATCTCCTTGTTGGCAATGGTGTTTGCCAGCGAGGTATCCTTGACGAGGGTGATCACCTCATTGCCCATGGGGGCCAGAATGCGCTTGACCACCTGCAGCAGCGTCACCTTGAAAAAGATCTGGGTCTTGGTCATGCCCAGCACCTGACCGGCCTCGGTCTGGCCCTTGGGAACGGCTTCGATGCCGCCGCGGTAGATCTCGGAGAAGTAGCAGGCGTAATTGATGGCAAAAGCCACCACCGCCGCCACCATGCGTCCGCCGGAGCCGGAGGGCCACGGGTTATTCATGCCCAGCAGGCCGGGGCCAAGGTAGATCACGATGATCTGCAGCATCAGCGGCGTGCCGCGGATGACCCACACAAAGGTCTTTACCGCGCCGGAAAGCGGCTTGCACCGGCTCATGGAGCCGAAAGCCACCACCAGACCCAGCGGCAGCGCAAACAGCAGGGTCAGAGCGAACAGCTCACAGTTGAGCAGAAACGCGCCGGAAAGGCGACTCAGAATCACAGACACAAGAACACACCCATCAATCCGTTTTTTGAACTCCTTCCGTCACCTTCGGTGACAGCTCCCTCAATGAGGGAGCCTCACGCATATCGGCAACAAAAAGCCTCCCTCACCGAGGGAGGTGGCATCGCGCAGCGATGACGGAAGGAGTAATTACATTCTTATAGAACTCAGTCGGCCAGAGCCAGATCGTACTTGTCGGCCAGAGCCTGCATGGTGCCGTCAGCCTTCAGCTCATCAAAGGCGGCATCCACAGCTGCGGCGGCATCGCTGCCCTTGCGGAAGGCCACGCCGTACTCTTCAGCGTTCAGCTCGTCCACGATCTTCAGGCTTGCATAGTCGGTGCCCTCACCGATCATGGCGTTGGCCAGAGTCAGATCCAGCACAGCGGCATCAGCAGTGCCTGCGGCAACTTCCATCAGGCAGTCGGTCTGCACGCTCTTGGAGACGTAATCGGCCTGTGCAAGGTTCTCGTCGCCCTCAATGGCGGCTTCACCGGCAGAGCCAGCCTCGGCAACCACGGTCTTGCCCACCAGATCCGCAGTGGAGCTGTAGTCGGTGCCGTCCTTCACGACCACGACCTGTGCGTTCTTGGCGTAGGCCTTGGTGGTGGCGGTGTTGGCCATGATGTCATCGGTCAGGGTCATACCGTTCCAGATGCAGTCGATGCTCTTGGCATCCAGCTCCACCACCTTGGTATCCCAGTTGATCTCCACGAACTCCGGCTCGACTCCCAGCTTTTCGCACACGGCAGTTGCCAGCTCGGTATCAAAACCGGTAAAGTTGCCGTCGGCATCGGTGTAGTTCATCGGCTCATAGACGGTGTAGCCAATGACCATCTTGCCCTTTTCCTTGATGTAGTCCAGATCGCTGGCTGCGGTCTCGGAGGCGGCTGCGCTCCCGGAGGCAGAGGCAGAAGATGCCACGGTGGAAGTGGATGCGGCACCGCCGCAGGCGGCAAGGCTCAGTGCCATGGCACCAGCCAGAAAAGCAGAGACAAGACGTTTCATAAAAGGCTCCTCCCTTTTTTGTTTCCCAAATGTGTTCCCTCTCGGTTTAGCATTTTATCATGCTAAAGTGTTAAACTGTGACTATAGAATAGCGCGTTTGCAGCCATTTGGCAAGAGGAAATGCAAAAGTTAGTGCAGTTCGTCTTTTTCAAGGCTTTTCTGCGCCAATTCTTTGGTCTGGTTGCACAAAGAAAAGAGGAAAAGCTTTGCGCCTTTCCTCTTTTCTCCGCTTTACTCTTCCGCAAACGCCGCCAGCGCAGCCTTCTGCAGCTCCGTCACCGAGATGGTGCACAGTGCCGCAAGGTCGGCATCCGAACCATCGTCCGGGATGCCTGCGATCTCAGTACGGGTCTTGCCCTTCAGGTAATCGCACCAGCCCTCGCTGTGCTCGTACCATTCCTTGTCCAGACTGGATGCCCCGCGCATCCCGTAGCTGTCGCCCAGTTCCACCTTGGTTTTGACCATCTCCGGTGCCGACACCGTACCATCCGCGCCCACGGTAAGGGCAGGCTCTGCCACATCCGCCACTGCACCGGTCACACGGCCGTCAGCATCCAGCGTCAGGGCTGCCACTGTGATGTCCACCTGCGCGGTCACATCGTGGTCATCGTCGGCGGTCAGTTCCTTGGTGTCATTGCGCACTGACACGCCCAGCACAGCGCGGTCGCCGCGGGCCGAGCCGACTGCCTTTGCATTCTCGCAGGCGCGCACCACAGCATCCCGATAGCCGTCCACCGCAATGGTGCAGGTGGAGAGCAGGTCAGCATCCTTCGGCTTGCCGTCATCGTCGGTGGCAAGCTTCTTCACCTCATCCGGGGTTTTGCCGGTAAGATAATTGCCAAAGGCATCCGCCTGCTCTGCCCAGCCCTTTTTCAGCGAGGACACCGCCGCCAGCGGGTAATCGTCGCCCTTCTGACGCTTGGTGCGATCATCGGTGGGCATCGTCACCTTGCCGGTGCTGTCCCCCGTGACCGAGATCTCCACCTCGTCCAGCATCACATCTGCCACCCTGCCCTCGGCATCCAGCAGAACGGCAGCTGCGATGGTATCGATCTTGCCCGCGCGTTCCTGATCAGACGCTTCGGTCAGGATGCCAAGGCCGGTGCGGTATGCAGCGTTCTGGCCCGCCTGCCCCGTCTGCGATGAACTGCCGCCCATGTTCGTGCTCATGCTGCCGGAGGAACCGGGATCGCTTCGGCTGCAGGCGGTCAGGGCCAGAGCTGCCGCCAGCGTGCAGCCCAGGATCATGCGAGGTATCTTTTTCATTATAATAAAACGCTCCCTTTCCTGCCCCGATCGTGAAGGGGCTTTGGGCTAGTTTGCCCGGAAAAGGAACGTTTTATGAAACGGAACTCCTTCCGTCTGCTCACTTCGTTCGCATCCACCTGTTCCCCTTTTTGTCACTTACGTGACATCTTCCCCCGGCCGGGGGAAGTCTGTTTCCCGGAGGGAGGCTTATCGAAACCACCGCGCCAAAGGCTCCCTCCCAGAGGGAGCTGTCACCGGAGGTGACTGAGGGAGTTTTTATCACATCAAGGGGCTCAGCAGCCGCAGCACACTGTCCAGCACCGTGCCGGGCAGGCTGGTGCGGCATTCCGTCACCTGTATCTCGCGGCACTGCGGCAGCGTGGCCCGTACATCGTCCCGCAGAACTGCCACCTGACTGTTCTTTTGCAGCAGTACACCGCACTCAAAGTGTAGGAACAGGCTGCGGTAGTCCATGTTGATGCTGCCCACTACGGCAGTTACATCGTCGCTTACCCAGCACTTGGCATGCAGAAAGCCGGGCGTATATTCGTAAATGCGTACACCTGCCTTCAAAAGCGGCAGATAGTACGACCGGCTCAGCCGGAACACCAGCTTTTTGTCCGGGATGCCCGGCAGCACCAGCCGGATGTCCACCCCGCGCTTGGCCGCGTTTTTCAGTGCGTCCAGCATTTCCTCGCCCACGGCAAGGTAGGGCGTGTAGATATAAACATACCGCTGTGCCTGCGCAAGGATGTTCAGGTACACCGTCTCGGCCATCGGTTCCTCGTCCAGCGGGCTGTCCGCGTAGGGCTGCACGATGCCGTCCGATACCGGCGGCACCAGCGGCATGGGACGAAATGCATCATAATCCGTCTCGCTGGGGCGGAAGGCGTTCCAGAAGTTGAGGAACATCACCGTAAAGTTCCACGCGGCATCGCCTTCCACACGCAGGGCTGCATCCTTCCAGTAGCCAAAGCGCTGCTCCGCATTGATATACTCATCTGCCAGATTCACGCCGCCGGTGTAGGCCACCGTACCGTCAATGACTACGATCTTGCGGTGGTCGCGGTGGTTCATCACCAGCGAGAGCAGCGGCACCACCGGGTTGAACGGGATGCAGCGGATGTGCGCCCGCTCCATGCGCACGATGAAATCGGCGGGCAGACCCAGCAGACTGCCAAAATCATCGTAGATCAGGCGCACATCCACGCCCTGCGCAGCCTTGCGGCGCAGGATTTTTTCAATGCCGTTCCACATGCAGCCGTGGCTCACGATGAAAAATTCCAGAAAGATGCTCTTTTCAGCCTTTTCCAGATCGGCCAGCAACTGCGGATACATGGCTTCGCCGCAGGCAAAATACTGCGTGCGAGTGTTCTGCCACGCCGGATAGGGGCCGTACTTTGCCACATATCGGCTCTGCCCCTGCTCGCGGGCATCCAGACCTTCCAGCACACCCGGCTCCTGTACAAGGTCTTTTTTGTGGGCATCCTCCACCGCCTGCATTTTCAGGCGCAGACGCTTGGCCGGGCGTTTGTTGCCAAAGGCCAGATACAGCGCACCGCCCAGCAGCGGCAGAATACCGATCAGCGCGATCCAGCCCACCTTGTAGGCGCTGTTCTCATCCTTGCGCACAAGGTACAGGACGATGAGCAGGCTCAGTGCGTTGAGCAGGCCGTTTACCCACACGCGGCCCGTGCCGGTGGTGATGGCAAACGCCACCCAGCACAGCCATAGCAGCTGCAATGCCACCAACACAACCGTGATGGTGACGCGGTTCAGAATGCGGCTGAAAAAGCGCACGATCGGTGAACGAAAAAGCATGGGCCTGCCCTCCATTCCCATTTATAATATGTGTAAGTATAGCGCGGTTTTACAACTTTTTCAAGTTTTGCATTGTTCAAAAAAAGCAAGCCAGACCCACAGGCCCGGCTTGCTTGCAATATCAAAAACTCTTTTACTCTGTTTCTCCGTCCTCAAAGCCCACCATCAGCCCGCCCAGCTCAGCATAGTAGCTGCACAGGCCGCCGCACTCGGTCACATCCACCTGCGCCCCTGCAAACACCGCGTGGATCATCAGCTTCAGGCGCTTGGCCGCTTCCGGGTTATCACAGTGGGCAATATGCACTTTGCCATCGGTAAAGCCGTGATCCTTCAATTCCAGCACGATGCGCTCCAGTGCACCGTGCTCGCCGCGGGTCTTGCACAGTACCTCCAGCTCGCCGCTCTCACTGGCCTGACCAATGACCCGGATGCCCAGCATCCGTGCCACAGCGGCAACAGCAGGCTTCACACGGCCATTGCGGGCCAGATTGGCCAGCGATTCCAACGAAAACAGCAGATGTGTGTGCTTGTGGTAAGCCAGGATCGCCTCGCAGATCTCGTCAAACTCCATCCCGATCCGGACGAGATCCCGCAGACGCTCTGCCAGCAGACGCAGCTCCGGCCCGGCGGACAGGCTGTCCAGAACAAAAACACGGGCCTCCGGGTGCGTTTCCTTGTATTCTTCCGCTGCCAGCAGTGCAGCATTGTAGCTGCCGGACAGTGTGCCCGTGATGGTGGCAACAAAGATCTGCTCCGCACCCTCATAAGCAGCCAGCCAGTCTGCCACATTGGGGCAGGAGGTGCTGGTCTTGCCCTTGTAAGTACGCAGAGACCGGGCCATGTCCACAGCATCCAGAGTACCGTCATCCAGATATTCCTGTTCATCCGTGACGATCTTCAACGGCACACAGGCAAAATCCACGCCCGGCAGGGCATACAGGCTGGACGAAGAATCCACAACGATCTTGGTTTTCATAAAATGCACGCTCCAAATCTATTTTGTGATAGCAGGTCATTTTTTTATTTTCCGTGCCTTACACGCACTTCCGCCTGCATGGTTTTCGGTTCACTGCAGACATCATAGCAGTTTTTCAAAAACCTGTCAAGGGATTTTATGCATTCTTTCAAAAGTTTTAAAAATCCGTTGACCAGAGAACCGATTTGCGCTATAATACCGCCAGAAAACCATTTTCTGTATCCCGCGCAGCCCAGCTGCGCCAACCTTAGAAAACTGCTTACGATATGAAAACTGAAACCAAATGCCGCGTTGCGGCCTGCGCCGCCGGGTTTGCCCTGCCCCGGTACGCCGATCTCCCGCAGATGGGGCTTTATCTTGACCAGACCGTGCAGTACGTCAACAGCTATTTCCGCACCTTCTGCGGCGTGGAGCTCACCTCTTCCATGGTAAGCAACTACGTTAAAAAGGGCATTTTGTCCCACCCGGTGCGCAAGAAGTACGCCCGCGATCAGATCGCATCCCTGATGTACATTGCAGTCTCCAAAACGGTGCTCTCAATGGAAAACATCGATGCCCTGTTTAAAATGCAGCGGGCGCACTGTTCCGCCGGGGCAGCTTACGACTACTTCTGCGACGAGATGGAGAACTGCCTGCCGTTTGTATTCGGCTGCACCAGGGAGATCCGCGACCTTGCCGTGGATGCCGCAGATGAAAAGCTGCTTCTCCGCAGCACGATCCTTGCAGCGGCAAACAAAATGTACTTGGACTGCTGCTTCAACGCCCTGCGGCAGGAGGAAAATCTCTGGGATACCATTCTGCCCGATCTGGCGTAAGAACACAAAAAAGGCCGTGCCTCCATAAAAGGAAGCACGGCCTTTGCATTTTATACGTTCAAGATCAGGTATCCTGCAGTTCCCCGCGGCTTGCAGCCTTGAGGTATGCGAAGATGAAACCGTCCAGATCGCCGTCCATCACGGCATCCACATTGCCGGTCTCGTAGTTGGTGCGGTGATCCTTGACCATGGTGTAGGGCATGAACACATAGCTGCGGATCTGGTGACCCCATGCGATCTCGTTCTGCACGCCCTTGATGTCGTCGATCTTATCCATATGCTGCTGCTTTGCGATCTGATACAGCTTTGCCTTCAGCATTTCCATGGCGTAGTCACGGTTCTGGAACTGGCTGCGCTGGGTCTGGCAGCTGACCACGACGCCGGTGGGCTTGTGGATCAGACGGACAGCGGAAGAGGTCTTATTGATGTGCTGGCCGCCTGCACCGGAGGAACGGTACACCTGCATCTCAATGTCCTCGGGGCGGATATCCACCTGAATGGTGTTATCCAGCTCAGGCATCACTTCCAGCGAAGCAAAGCTGGTCTGGCGGCGGGCGTTGGCGTCAAAGGGCGACACGCGCACCAGACGGTGCACACCGTTCTCGCTCTTGAGCAGGCCGTAGGCGTTGGCACCCTTCACCATCATGGAGGCGCTCTTCATGCCGGCTTCATCACCGTCCTGATAATCCAGAACCTCCACGGTCATGCCGTGGTTGGAAGCCCACTTGTTGTACATGCGGTACAGCATTTCGGCCCAGTCCTGTGCCTCGGTGCCGCCGGTACCGGCATGGAAGGTCAGGATGGCGTTGCTGTGGTCGTACTCACCGTTCAGCATGGTCATCAGCTGCAGCTCGTCCACAGCCTTGCCCACAGCGTTCACAGACTCCTCTGCTTCGGGGATCATGGCGGGGTCGTATTCTTCATCCAGCATTTCCAGCATGGTCTCGGCATCATCGTACAGGCCCTGCAGCTTTTCAAAGCGGCTCAGCTTGCCCTTCAGGTCGCCCACTTCGTCAAAGACCTTCTTGCTCAGGTCTGCATCATCATAAAAGCCGGGGCGGCTCATGGTGTGCTCCAGCTCCTGCACGCGCTTGCGGGAGGCATCAATGGCAAGAGCTTCTTCCAAGTCCTTGACCGCCTTGCCGTAATCGGCAAGCTGCACCTTCAGTTCGTCAATCGTGATCATTCTCTAAATCCCTCTCGAAATGATAAATAAGGTAAAGTCCTTTGTACTTGCCAAAAGACACAGTTTATACACAGATACTTCATTAGTATACCGAGAATCTATGCTAAAGTAAAGGGGTAAATGGATTATCCTGCTGGAATTTTGAAGATTTTCACCTTTTCTTTTCTCTTTCAGGGGAGTATAATACCAGTATGAACCATACAACAGGAGGAAATCATGCCGAAATATTATGGCTGTCCCTGCGAAGGCTGCGGCAGACCGCTGGCGCTGACCGATGATATCGTGGTCTGCCCGGACTGCGGCGCACCCTATCACCGCGAGTGCTACGAAAAGCTTGGCCGCTGCATCCACACCCCCGCCCATGGCGCGGGCTATGAATGGACGTTCCCGTACAAAGACGATGCTCTGCGCACCTGCCCCAGCTGCGGTGAGCGCACCCTGCGCACCGAAGAGCGCTGCCGCTGCTGCGGTGCCGTTCTTCCGCCGGAGAGCCAGTGCCCGGAGCCGCCCACCCAGAGCCAGCCCGGCACCGACGCAGACGGACGCTTTGATTACAACGACCTTTACCGCCAGTATCAGCAGACGGTGGAGGAACCCACCCGCCGCAACGTGCAGGCGGCCTTTGGCAAGGAAGAGCTGATCGACGGCATCCCTTACAGCGACTGGAACGATTATATTGGCAAGGCCGCGCCCGTCTACCTGAACGATTACAGCCGGATGCAGCTGCAGCACACCAAAATTTCCATGTGCTTCTCGGCGCTGGTGTTCGGCCCGTTCTATTTCTTCTACCGCAAGGCGTGGAAGCCGGCCTTTGGTTTTCTGGCCGCAGAGCTGGTGGTGGCCCTGCCCACCCTGCTGAGCATGATGCAGGCCACCGGCAGTCCGCTCACCGCGGGCATCAGCAGCACTGCCATCGTCGTGCTTTCCCGCATTATGACGGTGTTCAGCTTTGCACTGGTGATGCTGCGCACCCTGTACGCCAAGTGGCTGTACCGCAAAAGCGCAGCCGAGCGCATCCGCCGCATCCGCGCCGAGTTCCCGGACGCTGCCCAGCGCCGTGCGGTCCTGTCTGCGCAGGGCGGCGTGAGCATCGCCGGTGTGATCGGTGCCTTTGTACTGCTGATGGTGCTGGGTGCCTGTGCTACCGTGCTGATGGGTCCCAACCTGGATGCACTGGCCGGCATGATCTGAAAACGCATTGGGGTCCTGCGGCGGTCGGCCTGCACGGCCGGTGTCGCAGGCATTGAAATAGTAAGGAGAAACGAATCATGATGAAGAAAGTCACCAAAGCCGTCATCCCTGCCGCCGGTCTTGGCACCCGCGTGCTGCCCGCCACCAAAGCTATGCCCAAGGGCATGCTGCCCATCGTGGACAAGCCCGCCATCCAGTATCTGGTGGAAGAAGCCGTGCGTTCCGGCATCACCGATATCCTCATCATTCTGGGCCGCAACCAGAGCATCATTGAGGATCACTTTGACCGCAGCCCTGAGCTGGAAGAAAAGCTGGCAAAGCCCGGCAAGGAAAAGGCTCTGGAAGAGTGCCTTGGCATCGCCAACATGGCAAACATCCTCTTTGTGCGCCAGAAGCAAACGCTGGGTCTGGGCCATGCCGTGAATACTGCCAAGGCTTTCACCGGTGATGATCCCTTCGTGGTGATCTATGGCGACGACGTGATCTGGGGCGAGGACCCGGTGTGTGCCCAGCTGATCCGCGCCTATGAGGAGTTCGGCCGCCCGGCGGCAGGCGTTTCCGCAGTGCCATGGGAAGATGTGAGCCGGTACTGCAGCCTGAAGACCACCCCCATCCACGACAACTATTTCTTTGTGGACGACATGATCGAGAAGCCCAAGAAGGGACAGGAGTTCAGCAACTACTCCATTCTGGGACGCGTGCTGCTGACCCCGGAGATCTACGATATCCTTGCCCACACCAAGCCCGGCGCAGGCGGCGAGATCCAGCTGACCGATGCCATGGCCGAGTATGCCCGCACCCGCGGCGGCATGACCGCCGTTGAGTTCACCGGCAAGCACTACGACATGGGCAACAAGCTCAAGGTGGTAGAGGCGCAGGTGGAGCTGGCTCTGCAGCATCCTGAGATCGGCGAAGAATTCCGCGCTTACCTGAAGGAGTTCTGCAAGACACTGTAACTTATCCTGAAAATAAAAGATCCTCCGGCAGACCTGTCGGAGGATCTTTTTTGTTGTTTACTCATTTACCTGACTGGGGTGCTTCTGCGGCGGCATCTTGGTAAAGAGCGCCTTCAGCACCAGCGGAGTTGCCACGCTGGACACCACGATCAGCAGGATCACAGCGGTAAAGTAGACCGAGTCCACCACGCCGACATCCAGGCCCTTCTGGGCCACGATCAGCGCCACCTCGCCGCGGGTCATCATGCCAACGCCGATCTTGAGGGAGTCGCCCCAGTTGAAGCGGCAGATCTTGGCCGCAAGGCCGCAGCCGATGATCTTGGTGATAAGTGCTACAATGACGAAGCAGACACAGAACAGGAAGATTTCCGGCGTCAGGCCGCTGATGTCGGTCTTCAAGCCGATGGATGCAAAGAAGATGGGCGCAAAAATGATATAATTGCTGATATCCACGCGGCGCTCCACGTAGGAGGCATCGTCCATGGTGCACAGCACGATGCCTGCAATGTATGCGCCCGTGATATCGGCAATGCCAAAGTATTCCTCGGCGATGTAGGCCATGGCAAAGCAGAACGCCATGCTCACGATGGTGATGCGCTGGGTGTGGGGATTGCGCTTGTCCAGCCATGTC
Organism: Faecalibacterium sp. AM43-5AT; assembly: GCF_003603345.1. NCBI lineage: Bacteria > Bacillati > Bacillota > Clostridia > Eubacteriales > Oscillospiraceae > Faecalibacterium > Faecalibacterium sp. AM43-5AT. The sequence continues at coordinate 15,192 of NZ_QVGZ01000014.1, read as the reverse complement.
ATAGCAAAGTGAGCCACAACGCCCACGCCCACGGCAGTGGCAAAGAACAGCACCGTATTGATGAGCACCTTGCCCAGACCCGTGCCGGTGCCGGAGCTTGCGCCCAACACGCAGGTCAGCACCACAATGCCGATGACATCATCAATGACGGCGGCACTGACGATGGTGGTGCCGAGAAAGCTCTTCAGGTGGCCCATCTCCTGCAGCGTTGCCACCGTAATGGACACGCTGGTGGCGGTCATGATGGTGCCGATGAACAGGGCACGGTAGAACTCAGGGCTGCCCACGGCAGAGAAGCCGTAGAACGCACTGTACAGCAGGGTGCCGCCCACCAGCGGAACGGCTACGCCCACGCAGGCGATCAGGGTGGCGATGGGGCCGGCTTTGATCAGTTCCTTCAGATTGGTGCCAAGGCCCGTGGTGAACATCAGCATGACCACGCCGATCTCCGCAAAGGTGGAGATGGCGTCACTGGTCTGCACGAGGTTCAGGATGCACGGACCGATGATCAAACCGGCAAGGATCTCACCCACCACCTGCGGGGCCTTGCACTTGCGGGCCACCAGGCCAAAGAACTTTGCGCTGAGGATGATGATTGCCAGGTTACGGAAAACCGAATACACAAAGAATCCTTCCTTTACTATAAAATTCCCAGAACCATATATACATTCCTTTCGAAGACGGATAACAGAGAGCAGAGAGACGGCCGATCCCCGGCTGCTTTGCCGTTCATCCTCTGAAAGCTACTATATTATAGTCCTCTTTCACAAAAAAATCAAAATATTTTTTATTATATCTTTTTTCGGAAAAAGCTTGACAGAATCCACACAGCTTGCTATAATAAATTGCTGTCTGAACAGACACGCCGCACACAAGGCGCGATGCCGCGTTTTGTGTGTACCCTTGGTCCTGTGATTGCAGGACCCTTAAGTCCAAAAGGAGGTGCTACAAAATGGCAAAGTACGAAACCATGCTGATTACCAGCGCCGCTCTCGACGAGGAGGCTACCGCCGCTCTGGTTGGTAAGTTCAAGTCCCTGATCGAGGCTAACGGTACGATCGATTCCATCGACGAGTGGGGCAAGCGCCGTCTGGCCTACCCCATCAACGACGAGGAGGAAGGCGTTTACACCGTGATCGACTTCACCAGCGAGCCCAGCTTCCCTGCTGAGCTGGACCGTGTGTACAAGATCACTGAAGGCGTTATGCGCAGCCTGATCATTGCTCACGAGGAGTAATCCTTCTGTGACAGAAAGGGAGACCGTAAAATGTTGAATGTTGTTGCCATCATGGGCCGTCTTGTGGCGGATCCCGAACTGCGCACCACCCCGCAGGGTACCAATGTGTGCAGCTTCCGCATTGCCTGTGACCGCAATTTTGCGCGTCAGGGCGAGCAGCGTCAGGCCGATTTTATCGATATCGTTGCATGGCGTCAGCAGGCCGAGTTTGTTTGCAAGTATTTCCAGAAGGGCAGTCTGATTGCCATTGAAGGCAGTCTTCAGACCCGCCAGTATCAGGATAAGAACGGCAACAACCGCACCGCTGTGGAAGTGGTAGCCAACAATATCAACTTTGCAGGCTCCAAAAACAGCAATGCAGGCGGCGGAGCAAATTATCAGAATAATTCTGCTCCCGCCTACCAGAACGCAGCGCCTGCCCGCCCGGCCGCTGTGGAGGCAGCTCCCAGCTACTCTGCCGGCAGTGCAGACGACTTCGCCGTCATCGACGACAGCGACGACCTGCCGTTCTGACACGAAACGGTCAATCCGTTAAAAATCCAATAGGAGGTAATAAGCAATGGCTTTTGAAAGAACCGAAGGCTCTCGCCCCGCACGCCCCATGCGTCGCGGCCGCAAGAAGGTTTGCAGCTTCTGTGTCGATCGTATCGACACCATCGATTACAAGGACGTGCCCCGTCTGCGTAAGTACGTCTCTGAGCGTGCAAAGATCATTCCCCGCCGTGTGACCGGCACCTGCGCTTATCATCAGCGCGCACTGACCATCGCCATCAAGCGTGCTCGTCACGTTGCTCTGATGCCCTACGTCAGCGACTAATCAAAATAATCAAACCCGATCAGAATAATCAGCAATCAGCAAAGCGCTCTCACCGATGACAAGGTGGAAGCGCTTTTTTTGTCTTTTCCTTCCGGCCCAGATGTGCTATACTGAGTTCAGGGCGCGTTTTATTTTTTCTGAGGAGGTTTTCTGTCATGAAAAAACGGTATCTTAGACTTGCGGCGCTTACGGCCGGTGTGCTGCTGGCTGCACAGACCGGTCTTTCCGCTGCTGCGCTTTCTACCTTTGATGCAGCATACTACGCTGCACAGTATCCGGATGTTGCAGCCGTATGCGGCAATGACGAAGATGCGCTGCTGCGTCATTATCTGGACCACGGCATTGGCGAAGGCCGCAAACCTTCTGCGGACGGCATTGCCGGTGATGACGAGCTGTCTTTGACCGAAGCGCAGTTTTCTTCTCTCTGGTCGCCGGTGGCCATCAACAAGCTGGCTCACTACAAGTCTCTCAAGCGCAAATGCACCGATGAGGAGTTTGCGCAGGCATATCAGGAAGCGCTGAAGGTGGTCACACCGCTGGCGCTCATGAGCCGGGAAGACCAGCTTTACGGCATTGCCTCTGCCCTGCGTGCGGTGGTGGATGATGGCTCCATGGCTTACTCTATGGAAGCCAACCATTACAACGACCCCTACGGTTATTTTGTACTGCGCACAGCATCCTGTGCCGGGTGTGCCCGGGCCACCGCTCTGTGTCTGGACATTCTGGGCATCCCCTATGAGCATGTGAACGAGAACCAGTACAGCCACCAGTGGTGCCGCGTGCCCATGGAGGACGGCAGCTACTGGATCTGCGATGCGTTTGGCCTGTACTGCGGCCCGGAACCCGAACCCTATCAGCACCCGTATTTTTGAAAAAGCGGATAAACCATTTCAAAACCATGCAATGCCCGGCAGGCTGTGTTATCTGCCGGGCATTGCTTTTTTCTTTCTCCTTTTATAAAACCACTGCTCTATGTTGAAAAGTTACAAATTGGTACGGTTTTACCGGTTGTTTCTGATTCGTACCGGGAATTTGCGGAACTGTCGGCATATTTTGATTTGTACGCAATTCAATCTGCACAAAAACAGCTCAAGATGCTGTGCAATTTTCACGAAAACACTTTTAGGTTATTGATTTTTTATACAAATTATGCCATACTATAGCCACTGAAAACGTTCCCGACAACGTTCCCGAATTTATTACCGAAAGTGAGGTACTCCGACAAAATGCCGAATCTGACCATTAAGGACATTGCCCGGATCAGCGGCTGCTCGGTGAGCACCATTTCTCGTGTCATCAACGACCGGCCCGATGTCCGGCCCGAGACCAAGGAACATGTACTTAAGGTAATGCGGGAGGCCGGGTTCGTGCCCAACACCAATGCACGGCAGCTGAAGATCCAGCAGTCCCGCAGTCTGGTGTTCGTGGTCAAAGGCACCCGCAATCTCTTCTTCTCGGACTTCTTAGTCCAGCTGCAGCGGGCCGCTACCCTGTATGGCTACAATGGCATCGTTTCCTATCTGGATGAAAACGCCAACGAGATCGATGCCGCCGAAAAGATCCTGCGGGAGATCAAGCCCAAAGGTATGATTTTTCTGGGCGGCAGCGTAGCCAACTTCAAAAAGGGCTTTGCCAATATCACAGTCCCCTCGGTGCTGACCACACTGGTCTCCGACGAGCTGGACTTTCCTAATCTTTCCATGGTGGGCGTGGATGACCGCGCCGCAGCCTACGCTGCTGTGGACTACCTTATCCAGCAGGGGCACCGCAAGATCGCAGTGCTGGGCGGTCCTGTCACCAGCTATCCCAGCGTGATGCGCCGCGAGGGTGCACAGCAGGCGATGCGGGACGCAGGCATCCTGTTCAGCGACAAGCTGTACGGCCTTTCCAACTACGATTTTGAGTCTGCCTATCACGCTGTGAACAGCCTGCTGGCCCGCCGGGCCGACTTCACCGCCCTGTTCGCCATGAGCGATGTGATCGCCTTAGGTGCCATCCGCGCGTTGGTGAGCGCCGGGCTGCGGGTGCCGGAGGATATTTCGGTGATCGGCTTTGACGGCATCACGATGTCCCGTTACTGTGTGCCTGTTCTGACTACCGTTGTGCAGCCCAGCGAACAGATCTCACTGCAGAGCATTGAGCTGCTGGTGCGGCAGATCGAGCACGGTGCCCCGGCCCAGACCATCACCTTGCAGCCGGAGCTGCAGCAGGGTGAGAGCGTGAGGAGCATCTAAACTTTGTATTCCCTCCGTCAGGGGACGGAGATTTTAAAATTGTTTATTTTTAATAAGAAGGAGAACTTATTATGAAGAAAATGATCACTCGTCGTAACTTCCTGAAGGCCGCTGGCGTTTCCGCCGCTGCTCTGGGTCTGGCTGCCTGCGGCGGCTCTTCCAACAGCACCGCTTCCTCTGCTGCCGGTTCTGCTGCTGCTTCCAGCACTGCTGCAAAGGCTGACGGCAAGGTCTACTACCTGAACTTCAAGCCCGAGCAGGATCAGGCTTGGCAGGATCTGGCCGCCGAGTACACCAAGGAGACCGGCGTGCCTGTGACTGTCGTTACCGCTGCTTCCGGCCAGTACGAGACCACCCTGATGAGCGAGATGGAAAAGAGCGAAGCTCCCACCCTGTTCCAGGTGAACGGCCCTGTGGGTCTGGCAAACTGGAAGGATTACTGCTACGATCTGTCCGGCAGTCAGGTCTATGGTGAGCTGACCAGCGACTCCTTCGCACTGAAGGATGGCGACGCTGTTACCAGCATTGCATATGTCATCGAGACCTACGGCATCATCTATAACAAGGAACTGCTGAGCGCCGCCGGCTACACGCAGGACGATATCAAGGGCTTTGCTGATCTGAAGAAGGTCGCTGACGATATTCAGGCACGCAAGGCTGAGCTGGGCGTGGACGGTGCTTTCACTTCTGCCGGCATGGACGGTTCTTCTGACTGGCGCTTCAAGACCCATCTGGCAAACCTGCCCATCTACTACGAGTACAAGGCAGACGGTATCAGCTCCACCGATGCCATCAAGGGCACCTATCTGGACAACTACAAGCAGATCTGGGATCTGTACATCACCGATTCCACCTGCGACCCCACCCTGCTGGCTTCCAAGACCGGCAACGACGCTGTGGCTGAGTTCGTGGGCAAGAAAGCTGTGTTCTACCAGAACGGTACCTGGGCTTACAGCGATGTGAAGGATCTGGGTGACGACAATCTGGGTATGCTGCCCATCTACATCGGCGTGGATGGCGAGGAGAATCAGGGCCTGTGCACCGGTTCCGAGAACTTCTGGTGCGTGAACAACACCTCTTCTGATGCCGACATTCAGGCTACTCTGGACTTCCTGTACTGGTGTGTCACCTCCGAGGCCGGCACCAGCGCAATGGCCGACGACATGGGCTTCGTGATCCCCTTCAAGGCTGCCAAGGACTCCACCAATCCTCTGATCGCCATTGCAAACGACTACGTTGCTGCGGGCAAGACCAGTGTTGACTGGTGCTTCTCCACTATGCCTTCTGAAGAGTGGAAGAACGGCGTTGGTTCCGCTCTGACCGCTTACGCAGCAGGCACCGGCGACTGGGATGGCGTTGTGACCGCCTTCGTCGATGGCTGGGCCAAGGAATACAAGCTGGCAAACGGCTAAGCTCCTGATCGCTCCATAAAAAAAGAACTGAACAGGGAGGCGGGCGAAGAAGTTCGCCCCGCCTCCCCTTTTTTGTTAACCACTCCGCATATAGGAGGTACATCATGCAAAAAGCCATCAGCAAATATTGGCCAGTGTTCGTGCTGCCCACGCTGCTCGCGTTCATCATCGGCTTTATCTGGCCCTTTATCTGGGGCATTTACCTTTCGTTCCAGCGGTTCACTACTGTTAGCAAGACCACCTTTGTGGGCATCCAGAACTACATCAGCGTATTTCAGGATTCCACCTTCCTGCACGCCTTCGGCTTTACCGCAGCCTTCACTGTAGTATCCACCGTGCTCATCAACGTCTGCGCCTTTGCCATTGCGCTGGTGCTCACCCGCGGCATCCGCGGCACCAACATCTTCCGTACCGTCTACTTCATGCCCAACCTGATCGGCGGCATCCTGCTGGGCTACATCTGGCAGATCCTGCTCAACGGTGTGCTGGCCAACCTGCAGAAGCCCCTGCTGGCGCTGGATGCCAAGGCCGGTTTCGTCGGTCTGGTCATCCTGATGTGCTGGCAGCAGATCGGCTATATGATGATCATTTACGTTGCCGGCCTGCAGAGCGTGCCCGGCGACCTGATCGAAGCCGCTAAGATCGACGGTGCCAACGACCGCGAGATCCTGTTCAAGATCAAGATTCCCATGGTCATGCCCAGCGTGACCATCTGCACCTTCCTGACCCTGACCAACAGCTTCAAACTGTTCGACCAGAACGTTGCCCTGACCGCAGGCGAACCCGCCAACGCCAGTGAAATGCTGGCCCTGAACATCTACAACACCTTCTATGGCCGTTCCGGTGCCCAGTGGAAGGGCATTGGTCAGGCGAAGGCTGTGGTGTTCTTCCTGATCGTCGTGGTCATTTCTCTGATCCAGCTCCACTTTACCCGTTCCAAGGAGGTGCAGCAGTAATGCCTAAACAAAAAAAAATGTGGGATAACATCCTCACCGTCATCATGACGCTGCTGAGTCTGCTGTGGATCTACCCCATCGTGCTGATCCTGCTGAACAGCTTGAAGATCGAGGGCACCTTTACCACCTCCACTGTGTTCAAGCTGCCCACCGCCGAGACCTTTGCGGGCCTGAGCAACTACGTTTACGGTGTCACCAAGATGGGCTTTCTTTCCAGCCTTGGCTACAGCCTTGTCATCACCGTTACCAGTGTGGCGCTGATCCTGCTGTGCTGCTCCATGACCGGTTGGTACCTCACCCGCGTGAACAATAAGCTGAGCAAGTTCATGAACCTGCTGATCGTGTTCTCCATGGTCGTGCCCTTCCAGATGGTCATGTTCACCCTGTCCAAGACCGCTGACCAGCTCAATCTGAACACCCCGTGGAACATCTGCATCATCTATCTGGGCTTCGGTGCTGGTCTGGCCGTGTTCATGTTCACCGGCTTCATGAAGAGCGTGCCCATGGAAATTGAGGAAGCGGCCATGATCGACGGCTGCAACCCCATTCAGATCTTCTTCAAGGTCGTATTCCCCATCCTCAAGCCCACCATGATCTCCACCGCCATCCTCGAGACTATGTGGGTGTGGAACGACTACCTGCTGCCCACTCTGGTGCTGGACATCAAGAAATACCGCACCATTCCCATGGCCATCCAGTACTTCCGCGGCGGCTACGGCCGTGTGGAGCTGGCTCCCATGATGGCCTGCATCATCATTGCCATCATCCCCATCATCATCCTGTACATCACCTGCCAGAAGTACATCATCGAGGGCGTGGTTGCAGGTGCTGTGAAGGGCTAAGGAGGTGCGCACACTATGCGTGCAAGCGGCATTCTGATGCCCGTTTTCAGTCTGCCGGGGCCTTTTGGCATCGGTACGCTGGGAAAAGAGGCCTTTGCATTCGTGGATTTTCTGGCCGATGCAAAGCAGACCTACTGGCAGATCCTGCCCATCGGCCCCACCGGCTACGGCGACAGCCCTTACCAGAGCTTCTCCGCCTTTGCCGGAAATCCCTATTTTATCGATTACCGCCTGCTGGCTGCGGACGATTTGCTGACCGCCGACGAGATCCCCGCTGAAAAGCCGGTCGGTTCTGTCGACTACGGTGCCCTTTACAACGAGCGGCCTGTTGTCCTGAAAAAGGCTGCTGACCGTCTGCTGGCAGCTTTCTCCCCCGCCTACAAAGCCTTCTGCAAAGAGCAGGCTTTCTGGCTGGAGGATTACGCCCTGTTCATGGCTGTGAAAACTGCACAGGGTCAGGCCGGCCTTGCTGACTGGCCGGATGCACTGCGCTGCCGCCAGCCGGAAGCCATTGCCGAAGCCAAAGCAGCGCTTGCCGGAAGCATTGGCTACTACAAGGCGGTGCAGTTCTTCTTCTACACCCAGTGGAACGCCCTGAAGGCTTACGCCAACAGCAAGGGCATCAAGCTGGTGGGCGATATTCCCATCTATGTCAGCCCGGATTCCAGCGATCTGTGGACCCACCCGGAACTGTTCCAGACCGATGGCCAGATGCACCTGACGCAGGTTGCCGGATGCCCGCCGGATGCCTTTGCAGCGGATGGTCAGCTATGGGGCAATCCGCTGTACGATTGGCCTGTTCACAAGGCCACCGGCTTTGCGTGGTGGAAACAGCGCATGAAGCACGCCACCTCCATTTACGATGTGGTGCGCATCGACCACTTCCGCGGCTTCGAGAGCTATTACTCCATTCCCGCCGGGAACAAAACGGCGGCGGGCGGCCACTGGGAAAAAGGCCCTGACCGCGATTTTATCAACGCCATGCACGAAAGCCTTGGCGAGGGCGGCATCATTGCCGAGGATCTTGGCTACCTGACCCCGGAGGTCAAGGCCATGCTTTCTGCCAGCGGCTACCCGGGCATGAAGATCATGCAGTTTGCCTTTGACAGCCGGGAATCCGGCAATTACCTGCCCCACACCTACCACCGCAACAGCGTGGTGTACACCGGCACCCACGACAATGTGACCACCGAAGGCTGGCGTACCAACGCCAGTGCCGAGGATGTGGCCTATGCCTGCCGCTACCTGCGCTGCCAGCCGGAAGAGCTGACCGAGGCTATGATCTGTGCCTGCCTTGCCAGTGTATCGGATACCGCTGTGATTCCTCTGGCGGACTGGCTGCATCTGGGCAGTGAGGCCCGCATCAACACTCCCAGCACCCAAGGCTCCAACTGGCAGTGGCGGCTCACCTGTCCCCTGCCGGAAGCACTGGCCGGGCACATTGCGCAGCTGACCGTGCTCTACGAACGGGCACAGTAATTCCCCGATCATTTTCTCCCCATAAAAGCGCCTGCACCCGGAATCTGCAGGCGCTTTTGCTTTTTCTACAGAACATTTTTTCAGGACCAGATTATGGACATATTGCGCATTTTTGGGCTGATATCCGTGATTTTACCGTCTTTCCGCAACAGTTTATTCACAAATGTATCATGATTTTGCACATCTCTGCTCTTGTTATTTGGACACAGTTATGTTACAATTCAGATAGTATTATTGTCTGCCTTTGTGCAGATTCCACTACGGAAAGGAGTTCTTCCATCATGGATCATCCCAATCAAAATACCATGCTTTTACCGGCTTCCTATGCCGTTATCTCCGAAGAGGAAATGACCTATCTGGATGGCGGTCAGTCCATCTACCTTGGCTCAGCCTTTAATCACGATATTTATTTCAACACCGATCAGTTTGCTACATTCTGCCAGAATGCAGCGATCAACCTGTTCGTGCTGATGACCAACTATTCCTTCCGGTACATCGCAGGCCGTGTGCAGTCCGGTCTGTCGAATGGTCTGAGCCTGTCCGGCACCTTCTATCACACTTGGGATAAGATGAACACCTGGAGCCGTATCGCTTCTGTGGGCGTTGCCGGTCTGGCCGGTGTCTATGTCTATTCGCAGGTCATGAACGTCATTCGTACCGTTACAAGCATCTACGATCAGATCGTGAACCCCATGCCGAGCTTTGATGCCGCTCAGGCCGAGGGAACCGCTGCCGCCTGAGTTTGATCCCATTCCCGGAACGATCTTGTCAGAAAGGAGCTTTCTCCATGAAAAACCTTCAGATGCCGCATTCATACATTTCTGTTTCCGAAGAAGAGCTGCGCAGTATTTCTGGCGGCGGGCCGCTGGGCGATGCACTGGATCTTTTCTTCAGCAATCTGCGTCTGGACGATCTTTTCTTTAGCGGCGGATTGATTTCACTTTCTTTCACCTTTGTGCCCATGCTGCTGTTCAATGTGGTAAAGACAGGCTTCAACTTCGTGGTGAGCGCCTACGATACCATCGCAGACCTGTTCCATTTTTCCCACGAGGAGCGGGACATGGTGCAGTATATCTCGGATCAGCAGCAGCGCCGGGAAGAGGAAAAAGAGCAGGAGCAGGCTCAGTCCGCTCCCGGCCCGAAACCGGTTTTCTGAACCTTCCCAGCAGTATAAAGCATAGCAAAAACGCATCTGCAAAATCTTGCAGATGCGTTTTTGTTTTCAGATCACTTTCACTGCCCCCTGCTCCCGCAGACGCAGAATGTAGCAGCTGCCCTTGCCGAATATCCGCTCGATCTCGCTGTGATAGCGTTCCAGCAGGCTCTGGGGAACATACGCCTGAATGGTGCCTGCAAAGCCGCCGCCCTGCATCCGCCAGGCTCCCGTGCTGCCCTGCAGGATACTCTGGCTCAGCGCCAGTGCCACCGAAAGCCCCTGATGCCGCACATCGGTGCTGCAGTAGACATTCTGGCATAGCGCAAAGGATGCGCGCCCGCTTTCCAGCACCAGCGCTGCAAAGGCAGCAAACTGTCCGGCCTGCAGCGCGTCCCTCTGGGCAAGGGTGCGAGCGTTCTCTTCAAAATAGTGGATGGCGCGCAGCACCGCGCGGTCGCCGCAGGCTTTGCGCAGTGCAGGCAGTGCTGCCCAGAATGCGCTCTCCGTCACCTGTCCCAGCACCTTTTTGCCAAGAAACGCTGCGATCTGCTCCATCTCCTGCCGGATGGCTGCAAACTCACCGGTCAATTCGCTGTGGCTGCCGCGCGTATCGGTAACGCACAGGCTCATGCCCGGCGGCAGCAGACCGTCGGCGTGGATCTTTTCCAGAACCGGCTGCTGGGGATCTGCAAAATCCGCAAAGATAATGCCGCCCACTGCGCTGGTCAGCTGATCCAGCAGGCCGCTGGGCTTGCCAAAATAGGTATTCTCCGCATACTGACAGATCTTTGCCAGCTCCGCCGGGGCCAGACCGCAGCCATATTCTCCGTTCCAGATGGCAGCCATGCCCATTTCAAAGGCAGCAGAACTGGAAAGGCCGCTGCCGCGCAGCACATCACTGGCCGTGTATGCATCAAAGCCGCCCACCACTTTGCCTGCCGCGCGGAAGCCCTCGGCAATGCCGCGGATCAGGCTGGCCGAGTGGGTGCTCTCCCCTTCCTGCGGCCCCTCCACGGTCAGGTCGATCACATCCAGCTTGTTGAACCCGCGGGATTTGACCCGCACGTAGCCGTCTGTATTGTGCGCAGCCACGGCCACAAGATCCAGCGTGACAGCCGCCGCAAGGCCATAACCGTGCTGGTGATCAGTGTGGTTACCGCCCAGCTCTGCGCGGCCCGGTGCCGAATAAACCTGCACCTGCCTGCCCGGCCCAAAGTACAGCTCAAACTGTTCCAGCGCAGCACAGTAGCGTGCCCGCTGCCGACAGATCTCCTGCGCCGCATCGCCATACAGTGCCCGGAGCTTATCGTCCCATTTGCCCGCCGCGATCTCATTTCGGAGCTGCGCACTGTTTGCCATAACGATTCCTCCCTCAATATGCTGCTTTGGGATAGATGGGTATGTTACGTCTATTGTAATGCATCCAACCGCTTTTTTCAATTTCCAACGCTGAAAAAGCGCGAATTTTGGCACCCAGTTCAAAGAATAAGATGTACTTTTGTTGAATTTGCGGGCAGATGTGTGGTATACTATACCAAAGATCGGGCACAAAGCTGCCCGCAACGTGACAGAGCGGAGGAAACGCGGCTATGGCAGATGTATATAAGCAATCCTTCAAACAAAATTATACCAATAATATTGAGCTTTCCATCTTCAATTGCGGCATCGAACGCTGTGCTCCGGGCCAAACATGGGGGCCGGGTATCCGCGACCATTACCTGATCCATCTGGTACTTTCCGGCAAGGGCGTGTTCGAGGTGGGCGGACGCACCTGGGAAGTGAGCCAGGGTCAGCTGTTTTTTGCCCGGCCAAGCCAGCTGATCCGGTATACTGCCGATGAGCAGCAGCCTTGGGAGTACAGCTGGGTAGGCTTCAACGGTGCGTGTGCCCACAAACTGGCCGCACAGCTCCCTTTCACCGACGACTCGCCGGTGCATCACACCCACGACCCCGATGGGATGCGTGCCGCTCTGGCCAACATTTATTCATCCCGCGGGCTGCAGCCGCAGGATGAAGCCGCCATGGTGGGCTACCTTTATCTCTTCATCGCCTCTCTGATGAAGGAGACCAGCGCTGGCAAGCCGCACACGGCTTCCTCTTCCAGCCAGTATGTGCTCAACGCCATCAAGTACATCCAGTTCAATTATTCACACGATATTTCCATTGATGATGTGGCAAAAAGCGTAGGTGTCTCCCGCAGCCACCTGTACCGCGTGTTCATGCTGAACGTAGGCAAAAGCCCCATCGATTACCTTACCGAATACCGCATCAACGAAGCCTGCAAGCTGCTGCGCGCAGGCAACCTTTCCATTGCCGAGGTCGCGGTGTCGGTAGGCTTCTTTGACCAGTTCTATTTCTCGCGGGTATTCAAGCGCGCCAAGGGCGTGCCGCCCAGCAAGTATTTTGCGGCGCAGGCTGATGCTCCCGCCGACGGCCCCGACCACCAGTAAAGGAGACCCTTCATGCCCTTACAGAAAAATCAAGTTCTCACCCTGCGCGTAGAGCGTCTTTCCAGCGATGGCAGCGGCGTAGCACACAGCCCCGACGGTGAGACCGTGTTTGTTCCCGGTGCCGCCCCCGGCGACGAAGCCCGGGTGCTCATCGTCAAGGACTGCAAGCGCTACGCCTTCGGTATTCTGGACGAGGTGCTCACTCCTTCGCCGGACCGTATCCCGGTGGATTGTGCCGTGGCAGGCCCCTGCGGCGGCTGCAGCCTGCGGCATCTGGACTATGCTGCCGAGCTGCGCGCCAAGCAGGAGAATGTTGCAGATGCCTTTGCCCGCATCGGAGGATTGGATGTGCCTGTGCTGCCCATTGTGGGTTCGCCGGAAGTGAACCGCTACCGCAATAAGGTGCAGTTCCCGGTGGGCGTGGACAAAAGCGGTAAGCCCTGTATCGGCTTCTACGCCGGGCGCACCCATCGTATCGTCCCCTGCCCGGACTGCCGCCTGCAGCCCGGTGTGCTGAATGAGATCGGCAACGCATTGTGCGCTTTTTTTGCAGAAAAGGGCATTCAGCCGTACGGCGAGGAGACCGGAAAGGGCCTTGTGCGTCATATCTTTCTGCGTCGCGGCGCTCACAGCGGCCAGATCATGGTCTGCCTTGTCTGCACCTGTGCCAAGCTGCCCTGCGCCGAGGAGCTTTGTACCCGGCTGAAAGCTCAATTTGCAGAGATCACCACGATCCTGCTGAACGTAAATGCAAAAAACACCAACGTGATCCTTGGCACCGAGACCCACACCCTGTATGGGCAGGGGTATATTGAAGACACCCTGTGCGGTGTTCCGGTGCAGCTTGGCCCGCTTTCCTTCTATCAGGTCAATACCCTTGCTGCCGAGCAGCTTTACGGCATTGCCGCCCAGTATGCTCAGCTTACCCCGGACGACCTGCTGTTGGACCTCTACTGCGGCATGGGCACTATTGGTCTTTCCATGGCAGCACACTGCCGTGAGCTGATCGGTGTGGAGATCGTACCGGAAGCCATTGAAAGTGCCAAGGCTAACGCTGCCCGCATGGGTGCAGATGTGGCCGCAAAGAGCCGATTTTTCTGCGCAGATGCCGGTCAGGCCGCCACCCGCCTTGCCGCTGAGGGCCTTCACCCGGACATCGTAATGCTGGATCCACCCCGCAAGGGCTGCGACGAAGCCACCCTTTCCGCCGTGGTGCGCATGGCTCCCCGCCGGGTGGTCTACGTCAGCTGCAACCCCGCCACCGCCGCAAGAGATGCTGCATGGCTGGAACAAAATGGATATCACGCAGAGAAGGTGCAGCCGGTGGATCTGTTTCCAAGAACACGGCACGTCGAAGCGATAGTTTCGCTACAAAGAGAAATCTAGTAGAAATCCTCCGTTTTACGTTATTTTCTCGTCACGTTGTGTTCGATGGCGAGGGCGATAAACTCCGCAATAAACGCATTGAAAATCACATCACCGTTTCGGTGGTAATTGATATGGAGTGCGGAAACACAAAGAATTGAATATCTAACAATCGGCATAGCCGCAGACTTTCACAAAAAGCCTGCGGCTTTTTCTTTGCCCAAAAACAGAAAGGAGGCATCCGTGAAATGGCAGTTTTTCGGGTAGAAAAGAACAGCGGCTACACGGTCATGTCAAACCACCACCTGCGGAACCGGGCCTTGTCCCTGAAAGCCAAAGGTCTTTTATCCCAAATGCTCTCCCTGCCGGAAGATTGGGACTACACCCTGCAAGGGCTGGCCCGTATCAACCGGGAAAGCATCGACGCGATACGGCAGGCCATCCGGGAACTGGAACAGACGGGCTACATCCAGCGTTCCAGAGAACGGGACGAGAAAGGGCGGCTGCGTGGTGCAGACTATGTGATTTTCGAGCTGCCGCAGCCCGTTCCTGCATCGGTTTCACCTACATTGGAAAATCCAACGTTGGAGAATCCCACGCAGGAAAACCCTACGTTGGAAAATCCAATGCAATTAAATAAAGATAAACTAATTACAGAAAAACAAAAGAAAGAGGGATTAAATACCGATTCCATTCCTATCCATTCCCCAAACCCCTTGCCTTTGGACGAGGACGAGGCAGCGGCAGCGCCGCCGGAACGGACAGGAAGCCGAAAGGAAACGGCCTATCAAATCTACCGGGACCTGATTTTGGAGAACATCGAGTATGACACCCTCACCCAGAATCCCCGGATAGAC
>NZ_QVGZ01000014.1:0-377 GCF_003603345.1 Faecalibacterium sp. AM43-5AT | reverse complement strand
ACCCAGAATCCCCGGATAGACCGGGAACAGCTGGACGAGATCGTGGACATCCTGCTGGAAACGGTCTGCACCAGCCGCAAGTCCATCCGGGTGGCCGGGGACGATTACCCGGCAGAGTTGGTCAAGGCGAAATTCTTGAAGCTGGACAGCCATCACATCGAGTTCGTCATGGACTGCCTGCGGGACAACACCACCAAAGTCCGCAACATCAAGCAATACCTGCGGGCCATGCTGTTCAACGCCCCCAGCACCATCAACAGCTACTATGCGTCCCTTGTGGCGCACGATATGGCGCAGCCCGATTGGGGCCGCCCGCCCAACAACTGACCGAAAGGAGCGTCCACCCATGAGAACCCTTTACCTGCGGCGGCTGGTGG
>NZ_QVGZ01000013.1:0-74439 GCF_003603345.1 Faecalibacterium sp. AM43-5AT | reverse complement strand
TCCAGTTCCGTGATGGTGCGCTTCACCGTCTTGATGGCACGGTTCTGGTCAACAGACTGGATGTGCATGGTGACGATCTGGCTGGAATCCATGTCCAGAAAATCCTTCAAAAGCTGGTCGCTGATGTCGGATGCCGTGATGCTCAGAAAGCTGGCGGCGCAAAAAATGCCGCCCATCTGGAAGGTGCGGCTGTTCTTGAAGGCAAAGGCGGTAGGCGCAATAGCATCTTTCACCGAAAGCCCACTTTTTACGAGGTCTTTCCAGTCGAAGTGAAACTTGCTGGCACCGTCCATGTTGAACATGCTCTTGCCCACGGCACTGATTTCCGCAGCACGGACGGAGCGAGGGATGGTCTGCTCAAACACCTTCAGGTGCTTTCCGTATGCCTGCCGGATCAGACTGCTGATTTGCTTTCCGTAGTTGGTGCGGTTGTCGGTCATAGTCAGCAGAATACCCTCGATTTTCAGTTTCGGATTGATCTGCCGTCGAACCTTTTGGACGGTCTGCAAAAGCTGTTCCAGACCTTTTGCGGAAAGATACTGCGCCTGCACGGGAATCAGGGCAGCGTCTGCCGCTGCCAGTGCGTTGATGGTAAGCATCCCCAGCGAGGGCATACAGTCCAGCAGGATATAATCGTACTCCCGCTTAGTCCCCTCCAACACCTGTTTCAGCATCTTTTCCCGGTTCATGCTGTTCACCAGAGCCACTTCCAGCCCTGCCAGTTCGATGTTGGCAGGGAGCAGGTCAACGCCCTCCGCATGGTGCAGGATGCCTTCACCGGGCTGGATGGGCTGGTCGTTCATGGCTTTCTGCATCAGGGTGGAAAGGGTGGTAGGCAGTTCATCGGGCTGCTGCCAGCCCATGCTGATGGTCAGCGACCCCTGCGGGTCGGTATCCACCAACAGAACTTTTTTGCCCTCCATTGCCAGTCCAATGCCTAAGTTCTCACAGGTTGTGCTTTTCCCCACACCGCCTTTTTGATTGGTGACTGCGATAATCGTAGCTTTCTTTGCGATAACATCACCCCGCCTTCGGTGAACCACGCGCAAAGTCGTGGTTCGTCTTGTTCTGATAGTAGAGGTTCATGGTGGTGGGCGCATTGTAGAGCATCGCCAGCAGATACTGCTTCATGTTCCGCACCGGGGCAGTATTTTCTGCCAGCGAATCCAGCACGAAACGGATGTGGTCAGCGTTCAGCTTTTTCAGCCGGCTGCGTACCACCTCGGCAGGCTTGTCATCTCCGGCAATCCGCAACATCTTGCGTTTGGTGGAACAGGTGTCCACAAGTAGGTCTACGATCTGATAGATGGTATCCTCCTCGTCCGGGCAGAGCCGGAGCAGAAGGTCTACCTCCAAAGACTGATAAAAATAATCCTCAAGCTGCTCCCGGATGCCCCCGGAATAGATAGGGTCAGGATCGTTCCACTCAGTTTTATTCTTATCAGTCTTATTTGCTTGCGGTTTTGGCTGCACCAGAATTGCGCTTTCGGCAGCACCAGAATTGCTGTTTGGGCAATTCTGTACTTGCGCTTTTGGCAAGCCGGAGGAAAAGTCCTTGACGTAGATCAGGCTGGGTCTGCCCAGACCACGGCGTTTGCGCTCGATGAGGTCGATGTCCTCCAGTTCCCGGAATAGCTTGACCGCCTTGTGTTCGGCGCAGCAAAGGGATTCCTGCACTTCCCGGACGGTGTAAATGATATACACCCGCCCTTGCTCGTCCAGCCAGCCATTTTTTACGGACAGGCTCATGCGGTCCAGCAGGATGCCGTACAGTGTCCGGGCATCCGTGGAAAGCTGCCGGAAGCGGTGGTCTTGGAACAGTGCTTTCGGAATACGGAAGTAGGAAAACAATTCGCCCGACTGACCATAGAAGTAGTCGTAACTCATGGCATTAACGGATCATCAGCTCACGGTCTGCGGCACCTTTCATATACATGGCTTCTGCGATGTCATCCATCACCCGGAACAGTGCATCGTCCAGTTCAAGATATTTCCGCCCCAGCTTTTCATCCAACAGCCGCCGGAACTCACGTTCAATTTTGTCACGCTCGCAGGCAGCTCGCTGATAGCGAGGTGTCTTCATCAGCTCCGTCCATGTCGGACGTACCATTTTGTCATAGTAGTTCAGCATAAAGTCTTTATCCATAGGCATCCTCCTTTTGAAATGTTTTGTGGGTAAAAATAAAAGCGCAGCTTCTATCCATTCAGAGTAGAAGTTGCGCTTTGCTGCTAGTTTGTGTATCAAACCATCATATTCCTTCTGCGAGGCTGTTACTTTCAGATACGTTCTGTAAAGGGATGGATTTCTTATCAAAAAATGTTATAATAGGGGAAATTACTGTATAGAGGGGAATTTTTCATGGCAAAGAACAAGATTTTCTCATCTCTTATCGACAATAAAAGAGAAAGCTCTGGTCTTATAATGACATCTGTACTTGTTGCAGTTGGAGTCAATATGCTCTCAACAGGTATAGTTGATTTGTTGGGATTACGATTCGGGTTCCAAATAAAGGAAGTCATCCTTATCACAATCGGAATATTTTTGTCTCTTGGAGTTTTAGCATGGAACGCATGGACAAACTTCAGAAGACTTAATCAAACAAAAAAATTCGAAGGCTTTATTATCTATGATGAAATCAACCATAAGATTATCAGCGTACCAGAGTATACGATTTCTACTGATATGGCTCAGTACCAACAGTGGGCATCGTCCGAAAACAAAGCACTTGAGAAATTGTGGAAAGAAGACAACATAAGCCAATTTAGAAATTTCAGAGGAAAGATCGACCAAAACCTATTGAACACGTTAACTCAAAGTGGAACATTACTTACTGAATTATTGGAGTATTGTCTAATTGAAAAACTTTCTTTACACCTAACAGACTATTATAATAAGTTCGATGGCAAATTAAAGGTGCAAGAGTTCCAAAAAACTGATATTCCGCAGGTTTTATTAACCAACCGCTTTCTGCGGCTTTTCTCTGAAGACATGATAAACAGGGAAAGTTTTATGTGTTTGTCCAATAATTTTAATGATGAAAATGATGATTGTAGCACTGTCTGTGTATTAAATTCTTCAGGGGCTTATTATCATAAATTTGATTTAACACTTCCTGAAAATAGCAAAATAACCAGAAAAAACAAGAACGAAATTATAATCGATACGCCGATCCTTACATTGTCATTAACAAGTTTGTTTTCTGGATTTAGCACAGCACTTCCTCATGATTTCTACAAATATTATCTAAGGTCTGCAAGTCAGCATTATACTTCCTTACACGATTATAAATTTAATGTAGAAATTTCCGTTAAATTTAAGCTGACATCTTTATTTATGAGAAAAAAGATGGATGTCTATTATTCATGGATTGATAGTTTTTTGGACGAGATAACCGAGTATATGGAAAAAGATAGATTTTTTGATAAAATAGACTGGAATGCTATTCACGCGTTGATTTATTGTACAAATAATATCAGTCATCTTGTGCCCAAGAGCTAAAAAATCAATCCGATATATTTACCATCCACTCTATAATCAAAAAGAGTAGCGTCTATTTCGTTAGAGTAGAAGCTGCTCTTTTGGTTTATATGTCAGGTTTTATTGGCATCTGTTTCGATGCACTGCCGTAGGACATCGCAGAATGCCATATCATTATCTACGGCAGCAATTGCAGCGTTAATCAAAGTTTCTCGGTCAGTATTGCCCCAGTTGATGTGCAGACCATATTCTAATGCCATGCAGCGAATCAATTCACGGGTGCTGCGGCCATTTCCCTCACGGAAAGGATGGATGATGTTCAGTTCCGCCATCGTCTGCGACAGATTTTGAATCTGCTTTTCTTCATTACGCTCGGCAAGCAGCTTTTTGGAGTGAATATTCTTGAACACGCGCTCCAATTCTCGGTCAATCAGGTCTGGAGGGTAGAACATCGTGTCACCCTTGCTGATCTGTTCCTTGCGGATATGTCCTGCAAAGGGGTACACATCTTCAAAAAGGAAACGGTGAATCCGAAACAGGTGAGTTTTGGTAAAACGTCCCTTGATTGGCTCCTGCAACAGAGCCATCTGTTTTACTGCCGTAAATTCTTCTTCGGCCTGTTTGAGTTCGGCTTTATCACGGATGTCCAGCTTGTTGATCAAAACATCCGTATCGGGGTAGCAATACATGGACTGCACCGTGGTGTAGACATCATATTTTGAGAACATAATCAGCCTTTCTTGATATACTGCATCTAGTTCACATGTAACACTTCACGTTATACCAACTGTTACAAACAAATTAAAGTCATGGGCTAAGTCTATAACAGTGTTTTCAAAAGAATCAATATCATTCTCAATTTCGATAATTGTATCATCGGGGAGAGAATCTGCGCCCGGAATATTTTCTTTTTTGATTTTCTCGAATTTTGCTCTTGTTAATTCTTGAATATCCATACAAAGATACCAAGCTTCAGAAAGTGACATTACTAAAGCATATCTGCTGGAACCTTTTTCTGACCGAAATGCTTTTATTAGTGCAATTAATACTTTGCAAACCGAGCAGTAGCGTTCATACAAGGTTCCTTGTTTATGATAATGCGTATGCTGCCGTGTGTAGAGAATTTCTTTGTAAAAAGTTTCTAGTCTGTCTATTTGTACCTTATGGTGGTTGTAAAATTTCTCCGTGAAATCCAAGAATTCCATTTCATCGGTTTTGTTTGTATCGTTAACTCCAAAAATTTCTTGAAGGTCAACACAATATCCGTTTTTGTCAGGATGTTTTGCGGGCATGGCAATATTATATCCACAATCGTTTCGTACCAACTCATTATCAGAACTTGAATAATACCGCACACCGATGTAATCTGTACTGTTTTTTACCCAAATCATAAGCATTTGGGGAATAATATAAGCTTCAACAAACGATTTTTCCTTTTCTTTTGCAATGACTGAACAAGAAGCAATCAGTGGAAGGATAAAACAATATCCTCTGGCAAAAGACTTGCGTTCATCTTCCGTCCAACGTTCTTTTGGAAGTTCAGAAATAAGACTAAGCGTCGATGTTAAAGGGTTGAGATCTAATTGAATCAATTTTTTGTCATGCTTAACGGCCTCGAATTTTGCCCATTGAAATGAATCAGGCATTTTACACTCATACCATGCTACTCGTTTAGCACTTGCCATATAACTACATGGCATTCCGGGAACACTAAATCGATTCGCAGATGCCAATTGTCTTGAATTGCATGGAATGTGCAGGAATTGAAGTCGGTTATATTTATTATTTCCAGCCATAATCCGATAATATGGAATAGAATCAGCCACATATGCACTTGCCCGTCCAACTGGAGCAGTCGGCAGATGATTCTTCACACTATCCATAGCCTGATTGAAGATGTTGAAAGCTTCGATGTAGCGGTTATCAACATAAAGCTCATATGCTTGCATCAGTCTATCAGAAAAAAACTTAATTTGTTCTTTTTCTTCAGAGATCATAAAAGTAGTTGTCATAATGCGCCTATTGTAATCATCCATCCAATTCTTCAAGCACTCATAAACTGTTTGGTTGCCTTGGTCTAGCGGGAATCGATATTCTTTTATCCATGAAAGCTCACGGTTCCAATCAAATGCACTTGGCATATTTAATCTCCTACATTTTTCCACCTATTTATCAATGGGGAGTCTGCTTAGCCCTTCTTCGCGTACTTTGCGCGCAGTTCATTCACAACCTGCTGATAGCTGACCTGACCGCTGCCAATGCGGTCAAGGTTGCTGCGCGTATCTTTGCTGATGGTCATGCCCTCGATGGCGAAGGTGCCGTACACATTGCGGAGGTTGCTTTTGTGCTGGGCAGGGGTGGTGTGCTTGGCGCTCATGGTTTGGCCTCCTTCTGATTTACAGGATACTATATAAAGTTTATCGTGTATGAGTCCTATTGTCAATCTACAACTTGTTGTCAAATGTAAAAAGCGCAGCTTCCATTCATTCAAAGTTGAAGTTGCGCTTTTACGGTATATCGTATTTTATTGTGAATTGGGATGCGATACATCTGAACCCCATGTGAGTTACATCTCAAGGGCCTGTAGCTCACTTGTCCGCCAACCATATTACGCCCCAAACTGCATCATCTCGAAAATCCGCGGCTTGGAGACCATACTTGCGAGCGAGAAAGGTCGTTTGGATGGCGGAGCATTTTATATAGACGAATATACGTTGATTTTTCTTTTCTCGCAGTGCATAAGATGTGCACAAAAGCGATATTGCTGGGAGAGCGTTCGGTTCGCATCCGAGAGGTCAAGGGTTCGAATCCCTCTAGGTCCACCAATTTGCCGCATCGTTTTGTACGATGCGGCGTTTCTTTTTGCCAATCTTTGCAAAATCGTGCATCATTCGTCTTGACAGCGCAAAATTACGTGTGCAGCATTTTTAGGCACAATGCTTATAGTTTCACCTGCTGTTTTGTCTAAAACGGCGATTCCGGCATTTGATGTACAACGCCCAACTTTTTGAGGATTTTGCGACTTATTTTTCTGTTTTTTGCCCCGTCCAGCCGATGCTGCGTGACGCTTAAACTCCTCGAACTCGTCCAGCGGCACATTGAGAACGATCTCGATATTATAGTCGCGTCCGACACGCACTTCCTTGATAAACTGTTTCAAAATACCGCTGGAATGCGAGATACAGAAGTTTGATTTATCTCCATACCTATTTTTATTGCTTCCTGAAACAGGGTAAAACAAAAGCCGCCCGAAGGCGGCAGGATGCATCACGGTAGCAAATATGAACGCGGCTCAGGGCCATCAGAACAGATCCAGCATGTTGTCCAGATAAATTTCTTCCCGGACGCGCAGCTGATACTCAGGCTTTGTCATGTAGTAAAGCAGAAATTCCAGTATCAACGCGCTGCCCAGTCCCCGCCCCTCGATCTTGAAGTTGGAAAAGCCGCCGGGCAGATAAATTTTGCGGATATCCCCGGCCCCGATGAAGCCGGGGTTTTCCATTGCCTTTGAAAAACGATAGCCCTGCTGTGCGCCCGGCGCTGTGCAGCGGTGGTCCGGGCAGTCCTCGCCCAGATTTTTGCGGCTGACATTCTCGTAGCAGTGCTTTCTGTCCCGGCAGCCGTACCAGCAGCATTCGTTGCACAGAAATTCCACCTTGTCCTTCTGGTCCTGCGACAGGGTATCCAGCTCTGCAAACGACTTGTTCAGGCGGAAATCCGGCACAACATAGCGGAACTCTTCCCGTTCCGTTTCTCTGCGGAGCTGCTGAAAATCTGTAAGGACTTTTGTTGTGGAGGACACGAAATAAAGGCCCGGATACTGCCTTTTCAGGTAGTCCAGCAGCAGGTCCGAATGGACGATGACACCATTCTGCACACGGTTTTCTTTTTCAAACAGCGCACAGAGGGCATTGCATTTCCAGTCTGCAAGGTGCTCTTCCCGGAGCAGCGAATTGCTGAAGGTGAGCCGGGCCGATATGCCATATTCCTGCATCAGTGCAAGCACCCGATGCGGCTGTGCATCTCCAAAGCCAGCGCGGCCCCCGCCCCAGATGCAGTCGGCTGGTGCACCGTAGACCGAACCGATCTCGCACCAGTCGTAAAAATATTCCCTGTGTTCACGGAACAGCGGCAGAAACACACGGTACAGTTCATAAAATTCAAACAGTCCCGGAAGATGATAATATGCCGTGCCGCGTTCGTGCTGTGCCATTGCCGTGTGTGTTCCTCATTTCTGTAAGTTTCAGCTTCCCTGCAGCAGCTTTTGCGCTGCACCCGGAGATCTTTTTTCCAGTATAGCACAGTCCTGCCGGGAAAGAAATCATCTTCCTCTTGACCTTGAGCACACTCCAAGTTTTATCATGTGCATAAAGGCTTCTTCGGTCCGTTTTTTTGCAGAACTTCTCCTTCTGTTTTTTATCTCTCCTAATTTCAGCCGGTCAGCAGGCATCCACATTCTTGGTGACCATCACGTCACTGTCCAGCCCGCAGACGTTGTGCAGCACGATGGTGCCTGCCTTGACGGGGGCGGTCAGAACCACCTTGCGAATCTCGTCCATCACCGGAAAGATCATATCCTTGGGGACGGCCTTGGTCAGGCGGACGCTGGTGACAGGCAGCTCGCCGCCCTTGACCAGCACCGAGCTGGCGATGGTGCGGCGGGGCGCAGTCAACTCCTGACGGACATACTGTTCGCCGCGGGGGCAGGTGTGACCGGTGACCGAGACCACCTGACCATTTTCAACTTCGGCTTCGATCTCGCAGCCGTTGGGGCAGACGATACAGGTAAATTGCTTTTTCATTCCACCGACACCTCCAGTGCGCCCGTTTCCTGCAGCTTGGCAGCAGAGACCTTGAACTGGATCATCTCCGCAGGAATAGCTTTCTTCATCTTCTTGGCAGCAACTTCCACACCGTTCTGGCGCACCACGATGCGGCAGTCACGGTAGTGGTTCCGCACGCGCAGCGACAGGCTGAAGTCGTTCTTGCCGCTGACCTTCTGCGGAATGGTGTGGCCCACGCCCTCGCCGCACTTCACGTCCAGCGTGCAGGGGTCGATGCCCTTGCCCTCAACGTAGGCGGCAGCGTGGCGTGCCAGTGCCTCGGACTCCATGGAAACAAAGTCCACCAGATCATGCACATGCAGCACATTGCCGGCAGAGAACACGCCGGGCACGTTGGTCTGCAGGTTCTCGTCCACCACAGCGCCGTTGGTGTGGGGGTCAATGGCGATGCCGGCATCCTCCAGCAGCTTGTTCTCCGGGATCAGGCCCACGGAGAGGATCAGCGTATCACACTTGTACTCCTTCTCGGTGCCGGGGATAGGCCGACGGTTTGCATCCACCTCGGAGATGGTCACGCCGGTCAGACGGTCGCGGCCATGGATCTCGGTGACGGTGTGGCTGAGATAGAGCGGGATATTGTAGTCGTCCAGACACTGCACGATGTTGCGCGGCAGGCCGGAGGGGTAAGGCATCAGCTCGAACACTGCCTGCACATGAGCGCCTTCCAGCGTCATGCGGCGTGCCATGATCATGCCGATATCGCCGGAGCCGAGGATGACGACCTCCTTGCCGGGCATCCGGTTGTAGAGGTTCATGTAAGCCTGCGCGGTGCCTGCGGTGAACACGCCCGCCGGACGCTCGCCGGGAATGCCCAGTGCACCGCGGCTGCGCTCCTTGCAGCCCATGGCGAGCACCACAGCCTTTGCCTGATACTGGCGCAGGCCGCTGCGGGTGGAGGCGGTGACGACACGATCCGCCGTCAGGCTCAGCACCGTGGCGCTGGTCTCGTAAGGGATCTCACGCTTGTTCACTTCATCAATGAACGCCTGTGCATATTCCGGGCCGGACAGGCTCTCGCCGAAGCGGCCCAGACCGAAACCGTCATGGATGCACTGGCGCAGGATGCCGCCCAGCATCGCCTCGCGCTCCAGAATGATCATGTTGCGGATGCCCTGCTTGTGCAGCTCCACCGCTGCGGCAAGACCTGCAGGGCCGCCGCCGATAATCACAACGTCCTTCTGTTCCATCGCTCAGTTCTCCTCCTTTCGCATATTGCCGGTGAGTAGCCATGAACCCTGACGGCTGTAACGCACATCCTCCGGCTCGGTGCCCAGCTCCTGCTCAATGAAGTGTTCGATCTTCATCTGGCAGAAGCCGCCCTGACAGCCACCCATCATGGCGCGGGTGCGGTACTTGATGCCGGTCATGGTGGAAACGCCCAGCGGGTTATGGAT
This sequence comes from Faecalibacterium sp. AM43-5AT, assembly GCF_003603345.1. NCBI lineage: Bacteria > Bacillati > Bacillota > Clostridia > Eubacteriales > Oscillospiraceae > Faecalibacterium > Faecalibacterium sp. AM43-5AT. Next base: position 64,723 of record NZ_QVGZ01000013.1, on the reverse strand, counting down.
GGCCTGCAGGATCTCGGCCTTGGTCACTTCCTCACAGCTGCAGATCATCTCGCCGTAATCGGGGTCCTGCGCGATGAGCTCTGCCTGCTGTTCCGGCGTGCACTCGGCAAACTTGACGATGCCCTTGTGGTGCGGGTCAAAGTCTGGGTTTTCCTCAAACTTTTCGCGCTCCTGCATCAGACCGATGACGTAGCGGGCCAGCGGCACGCTGCCGGTCAGGCCCGGGGATTCAATGCCCACAAGGTTGACGGCATTGGGAGCCACGTCGTCCCGGATCTCCACCTTCCAGTCCTGAATGGCACCGTTTTCATCCACCCACTTGGGCTGGATGCCGGCGAAGGTGCGGATCTGATCCTTTTTAAAGATGTGGGGCCACAGCTTTGCGCCCTCCACGGCCAGACTGTCCATGTTGGCCTGCGGCACACCGTAGTCGTCCAGCACATCGGTGTTCTCCGCGTCCGGGCCAACAGTCACGTTGCCGTCCACGGTGGGGGTGATGTGGATGCCCATATAGGTGTTGCTGGGCACCGGGTACACCGGCATGGGCAGCAGCTTGCCCATGCGCTTATGCAGGATGATGTAGTTGCTGCGGGAGCCGATGACACGGTAGCCGGTCAGGCCCAGCAGGTCGGAGATCTGCTTTGCGCCCAGACCAGCGGCGTTGACCACCCAGCGGGTGCAGAAATCGCCGTGAGCGGTGTGCAGGTAGTACAGCTCATTTTCCCGGGTGATAGCCTCTACCTTGTGGTCAAAGAAGAAGTCCACGCCGTTGGCGTGTGCGTTCTCGGCCAGTGCCACCGTGTACAGGAACGGGTCCATGATGCCGCTGTTTTTGGACCACATGGCAAACTTGCCCACCACGGCTGGCACCAGCTCGTGCAGCTTTGCTTCATCGATCATCTCAAGGCCGGTGCAGCCGTTGACAGCGCCCTGCTTCATGGTGCGCTCCAGCTGCTCCATGTCCTCGAGGGTGTTGCCCACCAGCACCTTGCCGCAGCGCTTGAACGGGAAGTTCAGCTCTTCGGCCAGCTGATCCATGATGCGGTTGCCTTCTACGCAGCACTTCGCTTTCAGGCTGCCAATGGGGTTGGCAAAGCCGCCGTGCACCACCGCAGAGTTGCGGCCACTGGTCTCGTTGCAGACATCCAGATTTTTTTCCAGCACTGCAATGCTCAATTTGTAGCGCGAAAGTTCGCGTGCAATGGCGCTGCCCACGACACCCGCACCGATGATGACCACATCGTATTGTTTTTTCATGGTATCCACCTTTCTTTCTGATTTGGAGATCCGGCCTTTATGTTATATATTTCATTGACTAAAATATATAACATTTCATGATCTCTGTCAAGCCGTTCCCGGCAAAAAACTGCACAAAAATATGCCGCATCTTTTGGCATAGATACGGCATTTCTGAACGTGATACGGTTGTTTCAGGCTTTGAAATAGTGTGGGAATGCTTCCCGGATCGCAGAAAGGTTCTCCGTGTAGCGCTGCATATGCTGCCCGGCAATGCGGTGTGCTGCCGCCGCATCCTTCTGTTCAATGGCTTTCAGCAGGCTGACGTGATCTTTGTAGATCGTTTTTGCGGGCCTGCAGCGGAAGCTGAGGATGGTGGTGCGGTCAAAATGTGGAGCCAGATTTTCCACCAGATCGTACCAGTATGGGCAGCCGCACTGCACATAAAGCAGCCGGTGAAACCCCTTATCCAGCTCAAAGATCTTTTCTTCCTGTGCACGCTCAATGTACATGCGCCAGAGCGCCACGTTCTCCCACAGCTGGTCGATATCCGCCGGGGTCAGCTTTTCGCACGCCATGCGGGCGATCTCTGCTTCCAGCACAGCGCGCAGATGGCGCACTTCTTCCACCAGCTCTGCATCGATGAGAGAAACATAGGTGCCGATCTTGGGACGGATCTCAATGAGCCGCCGCTGCGCCAGCTCCAGCTCTGCTTCCCGGAAGGGGGTGCGGCTCACCCCCAGCTGTTCGCACAATTCCGGCTCGTTCAGTTTTTCACCCGGCTCCAGACGGGTGTTGATAATATTATCGATCAATACCCGCAGAACAAAACTTTTTGCAGATTCATGCTCTCTGCGCTCTGAAATCGTAATCATCGGAAGGCTCCTTTCCCTCACAGGGAAACACTGTTCTCAGACTGCTGGGTCAAGTATACCACACTGCACACCGGCGTAAAAGAGGACAATATATAAAAGGAAGAAAACTGTGTCAGAATTGTAAAAGATAAAATATTTTAACTATTATTCTTGACTTATCCAACGATTCGGCTATAATGGTCGTGTTCGCAAGAAGCTTCAAAAAATTTAGATATTTAAAACAAATCAAAGGAGACTACTACCATGACGTTTGAAGAAATGAAGAAGATCGTTGTTGATACCCTGAACTGCGACGAGGCCAAAGTGACCATGGAGGCCAGCCTGACCGAGGATCTGGAGGCCGACAGTCTGGATGCCGTGGAGCTGAACATGGCTCTGGAAGATGCCTGCGGTGTGTCCATCCCGGACGAAGAGCTGGCAAAGCTCAAGACCGTGGGCGATATCTACAACTACATCACCGCACATATCTGAGGCAAAAAGCAATGAACGATATCCGAGATCTTTTTCCCGGCCGAATGCGGGAGCGCACCTTCCAGCTGAAGGCCAAGCGGGATGCCGGTGCCGTCTGGCACGAGCAGCAGTTTGTGGAGTGCAAGCAGTGCGGCCGCCGCGCCGCACGCACCCTGTGGGCAAAAAGCCTTTACGTCTGCCCCAACTGCGGCTACCACATGCCCATTGGCGGGTACTACCGGCTCAGTCTGGTGCTGGACCACGGCAGCTTCCGGGAACTGGATGCCGACCTTGCTCCGCAGGATGTGCTGCATTTTCCGGGCTACCGTGAAAAGCTTTCCGCCGCCCAGAACAAGACCGGCCTGCGCGAAGCCGCTGTAACGGCCACCGGCCGCATTGGCGGGGTAGCCTGCGTGGCTGCCGTGCTGGACAGCCGCTTTTTCATGGGCAGCATGAGCACTGCCGTGGGCGACAAGATCACCCGCGCCATCGAGTACGCCGCCGCAAAGCACCTGCCGCTGGTTATTTTTTCGGCCAGCGGCGGCGCGCGGATGCAGGAGGGCATTTTCAGCCTGATGCAGATGGCAAAGACCAGTGCCGCCATCCAGCGCTTTTCGGCAAAGGGCGGGTTGTACATCAGTGTGCTCACCCACCCCACCACCGGCGGTGTGACGGCCAGCTTTGCAAGCCTTGGCGACATCATGCTGGCAGAGCCTGGCGCGCTGATCGGCTTTGCAGGTCCGCGGGTCATTGAGCAGACCATTGGCGAAAAGCTGCCTGCCGGATTCCAGCGCAGCGAGTTCCAGATGGAGCACGGCTTTGTGGATCAGGTGGTGCCCCGCAGCCAGCTGCGGGATACCCTGATTCAGGTCTTGCAGCTCCATGCAGGAGGAAAACACGAATGATCAAGGAAATTTTAGAGCAGCTGGCTCCGCTGGATGCCCAGATCGCCGCGCTGAAAGGCAGCGGCAACGAGATGGATGCCATTATGGCCCATGCCTCCGAGCTGGCAGAGCTGGCTGTGGAAGAGGACGAGATCCTGCGCACCTGCGGCCCGCTGACCGCCGAGGATCGGGTGTTTCTGGCCCGGCACCCGGAGCGCCCCCACATTGATGAGACCGTTTCTGCCCTGTTCACCGACTTCTTTGAGCAGCGCGGCGACCGTCAGTGCAAGGAAGACCCTGCCATTCTGGGCGGCATCGCCCGTTTTCACGGATTGCCGGTGACGGTCATCGGCCACCGCAAGGGCAGCACACTGGAAGAAAATCTGGCCTGTAACTTTGGTATGCCGGGGCCGGAGGGCTACCGCAAGGCCCTGCGCCTGATGAAGCAGGCCGAAAAGTTTGGCCGGCCCATCATCACCTTCATTGACACGCCGGGCGCTTATCCCGGCAAGGATGCCGAGGAGCGCGGTCAGGGCGAAGCCATTGCACGCAACCTGATGGAAATGAGCGGCCTGACCGTGCCGGTCATTGCCGTTGTCACCGGCGAAGGCTCTTCCGGCGGTGCGCTGGCACTGGGTGTGGCAAACCACATCCTCATGCTGGAAAATGCCGTTTACTCGGTGCTCAGCCCCGAGGGCTTTGCCAGCATTCTGTGGAAGGATGCTTCCCGCAGCGGCGAAGCCTGCGAGATGATGAAGCTGACCGCGCAAGATCTGTACAGCGATGGCATCGTGGAGCAGGTGATCCCGGAACCGTTGGGCGGCGCACAGCGCAGCCACGCAGCCTTGTTTGAACAGTTGGATGCTGCTTTGCGGGTGCACCTGAAAGAGCTGTGCCGCATGAGCGACCGCCAGCTGGCCGACCAGCGCTATAAAAAATACCGCCAGATCGGAGAAACGAGGAACGCATGAGTGGTTTACAGCTGATCGCCACCGGCGGGGCCATCCCCGGCTGGACGGTCACCAACGAAGATCTGAGCCGCATGGTGGATACCAGCGACGAGTGGATCACCAGCCGCACCGGCATCCGCACCCGGCACTGGTGCACGGAGGATGAATCTGCCGCCACGCTGGCCATTTCCGCCGCAAAGCAGGCTTTGGCCCGCAGCGGCCTTGCCCCTGCGCAGATCGGGTGCTGCATCTGTGCCACCCTGTCCGCCCCAGACGCGACCCCCAGTGTAGCCTGTCAGGTGCAGGCGGCGCTGGGCCTTCCCGAGGACCGGCCTGCGCTGGATGTCAACGCGGCCTGTTCCGGCTTCCTCTACGGCATAGCCGTGGCGCGGGGACTGCTGACAACTTTGGGTGGACAGTATGCCCTCGTCATTGGGTGCGAAGCCCTTTCCCGCCTGATGGACCCCGCCGACCGCTCCACCTGTGTACTGTTTGGGGATGGAGCCGGTGCTGCCATTTTTCAGCTGTCGGACACTCCCTTTGCTCTGGCGCTGGGCGCGCGCGGCAGCGATGTTCTCCATGCGGGCGGGCCGAACCGCACAGGTTCTGCGCCCATCACCATGGACGGCAAGGCCGTATTCCGCTTTGCAGTGGATGCCCTGCCCAAGTGCCTGCACACTGTGCTGGATGAAACACAGCTGACCCTTGATGATCTCGAGTGGGTGGTCTGCCATCAGGCCAACAGCCGCATCATCGACCACTGCGTGCGGGCGCTGAAGGCTGACCCGGCAAAGTTCTACAAGAACATGGACCGCCACGGCAACACCAGCGCCGCCAGCATCCCGGTAGCCCTGAACGAGCTTGCCGAGAACGGGCAGCTGCAGCCGGGCCAGCTTCTGGCCTGCATCGGCTTTGGCGGCGGCCTGACATGGGGCGGCGCAATTTTTCAATACAAAGAGTAAAAATCATGTTCGGCAAACGGGCTCGCCCTCTCAGTCACCTTCGGTGACAGCTCCCCAAAAGTGGGAGCCTTTGGCAAAACCGAAAAGTTTACCGTACTGCCAAGGGCTCTCCCCTTGGGAGAGCTGTCGAGCAGAGCGAGACTGAGAGGGCGGGGACGCTTACCGATAGGATAAAACTATGAAACTTTTAAATGAAATTTTAGGCACAAAATACCCCATCATTCAGGGCGGTATGGCCAACATTGCCACCGGCGAGTTTGCCGCCGCCTGCTCCAACGCGGGTGCGCTGGGCATCATCGGTGCGGGCGGCATGAATGCCGACACCCTGCGCCAGAACATCCGCCGCTGCAAAGAGCTGACCGACAAGCCTTTTGGCGTGAACATCATGCTCATGCATCCGCAGGCAGATGAGTTTGCCAAGATCGTGGTGGAAGAGGGCGTGCCCGTTGTGACCACCGGTGCAGGCAACCCAGGCAAATATATCCCCGCGTGGAAAGCGGCAGGCATCAAGGTGATCCCGGTTGTCGCCGCCGCTGTGCTGGCAAAGCATCTGGAGCCGCTGGGCATCGATGCCGTCATCGCCGAAGGCACCGAGAGCGGCGGCCATGTGGGCGAAATGACCACCATGGCACTGGTGCCGCAGGTGGTGGATGCCGTCAGCATTCCGGTCATTGCGGCAGGCGGCATCGCCGATGGCCGCCAGCTGGCAGCAGCTCTGGCTCTGGGCGCCTGCGGCGTGCAGGTAGGCACCTGCCTGCTGGTGAGCGAGGAGTGCCCCATCCATGAAAATTACAAAGCCGCCCTGCTCAAGGCCAAGGACAGCGATACCATCGTGACCGGCCGAAGCGTGGGTGCGCCGGTGCGAGTGCTGAAAAACCGCATGAGCCGCGAATATGTCCGGCAGGAAAACGCCGGTGCCGACAAGATGGAGCTGGAAAAGTACACCCTTGGCAGCCTGCGCCGCGCCGTGTTTGAGGGCGACACCACCACCGGAAGCCTGATGGCCGGTCAGGTGGCAGGCATGCTGCACGAGGTGCGCCCGGTGGCAGATATTCTTGCAGACCTGTGGAACGGCGGGAGGCAGCGCATTGCCGCGCTGAGCACCGAATGCTGACCCTCGGCAGAAAGACCCTGTCTGTGCCCATCCTACAGGGCGGCATGGGTGTGGGCGTTTCCCTCGGCGGGCTGGCCGGTGCTGTTGCAGCCTGCGGCGGCATGGGGTGCATCTCCACCGCCGACGCAGGCTACCGGGAGCCGGACTTTGCCCGCGACCCGGCAAGCGCCAACCACCGTGCACTGACAGCGGAAATTAAAAAAGCAAAGCAGATCGCAAAGGGAGCGGGCATGGTAGCCATCAACGCCATGGTGGCAACGCAGGATTATGCGGCCGCGATCCGCACCGCTGTGGAAGCGGGCGTGGACGCGGTGGTGTCCGGCGCGGGCCTGCCGTTGGAGCTGCCCGGCATCGTAAACACAACGGATGTTGCCATCGCGCCCATCGTTTCCAGCGGAAGAGCCGCAAAGCTCATCCTGCGCCGCTGGGCCAAAGAGTTTGGCCGCACCGCTGATTTTGTGGTGATCGAAGGCTGCAAGGCAGGCGGACACCTCGGCTTTGCCGAAGATGACCTGCTGGCAGGCAAATGCCAGACCCTCGACGACATTCTGCCCGAAGTGCTGGCCGAGGTAAAGCCCTTTGAAGCACAGTTTGGCCACAGCATCCCCGTGTTTGTGGCAGGCGGCGTGTATACCGGTGCCGATATGGCCCACTTTACCGCAATGGGCGCTGCGGGCGTACAGCTTGCTACCCGCTTTATCATCACCTACGAGTGCGACGCATCCCAGGGCTACAAGGACGTTCTGCTGAACGCCCGGCCCGAGGATGTACGGATCATCCACAGCCCGGTGGGAATGCCGGGCCGTGCACTGAACACCCCGCTGGTGCAGGCGCTGGCAGAGGGGACCCGCTTCCCTCCCCGGCACTGTGCCCGCTGCCTGAAGACCTGCGACCCTGCCAAGGTGCCCTACTGCATCACCCACGCGCTCATCGAAGCCGTAAAGGGCAATGTGGAGGAGGGCCTGTTCTTCTGCGGGGCCAACGTGGGCAGGCTGGACCGGATGCGCACGGTACAGGAGCTGATGGATGAACTTGTGACCGAATGGAGGCAAAATCAATGAAGCTTGCCGTTTTATATGCCGGTCAGGGGGCACAGCACCCCGGCATGGGCAAAGAATTTTACGAAGGCTCTCCCGCGTTCCGGGCGGCATTTGACAGTGCAGAGCTGGACTTCGACCTGCACCGCGTCTGCTTTGAGGACCCCGACGGCCTTTTGAATCAGACCGAATACACCCAGCCCTGCATGGTGGCCTTTGCCTGCGGCGTGACCGCAGTGCTGACCCAGCAGGGCGTGAAACCCGCTTATGTGGCCGGGCTTTCGCTGGGCGAATACTCCGCGCTGGAAGCTGCCGGGGTGTTCACCGCAAAGCAGGCCATCGAGCTGGCCGCTTACCGCGGCAAAGCCATGGCCGAAGCTGCAAAGGGCATCGACTGCGGCATGACCGCCGTGCTGAACCTTGACCGGCAGGCACTTGCAGCCTGCTGTGAGCAGGCTGCACAGCTCGGCTGTGTGCAGATCTGCAACTACAACTGCCCGGGCCAGCTGGTCATCGGCGGCGAGAAAGCCGCTGTGGACAAAGCCGCCGCACTGGCCAAAGAAGCCGGTGCCCGCCGCTGCATCCCGCTCAAGGTGAGCGGCCCGTTCCACACCCGCCTCATGGCCCCCGCCGGGGATGCACTGGCAAAGCGTTTTGCGTCTGAGCCCTTTGGCGAGATGCAGGTGCCGGTGCTGTTCAACTGCCTTGGCCGTGAAAAGGCTGACGTCGACAACATCCCGGCGCTGCTGGTGAAGCAGGTGCAGAGCAGCGTTTACATGGAAGATACGCTCCGCCGCCTCGGTGAGCTGGGCGTAGACCATATTCTGGAAGTCGGCCCGGGCAGTGCTCTGGCTGGCTTTGTGAAAAAGACCCTGCCCGGCGTGGTCTGCGCTTCGGTGGAGACCCCGGAGCAGCTGAACGCCGCACTGACAGCATGGAAGGAAGAGCTATGAGCGAAGAAACGATCATCCGCACCGCCGTTGTTACTGGCGGAAGCCGGGGCATTGGCCGGGCTGTGTGCATTCAGCTTGCAAAGCAGGGCTGCAATGTCGTGGTGAATTACTGCCACGGCGAAGCTGCAGCTGCCGAGACGGTGGCTCTGTGCAAGGCCGAAAACGCAAATGCCGTGGCTGTGCAGGCCGATGTTTCCACTGCCGAGGGCTGCAAAGCGCTCTTTGAACAGGCGGTGAACGCCTTTGGCCGGGTGGATATCCTTGTGAACAACGCGGGCATTACCCGCGATAATCTGATCCTGCGCATGAGCGAAGAGGACTTCGATGCAGTGCTGAACGCAAACCTTAAGGGTGCGTTCCTCTGCTGCAAGGAGGCCGCCCGCCGCATGGTGCGCCAGCGCTGGGGCCGCATCGTGAACCTTTCCAGTGTGGTGGCCCTGCGGGGCAACGCCGGCCAGACCAATTACGCCGCCAGCAAGGCGGGCCTGATTGGCCTGACCAAAAGCCTTGCCCGCGAGCTGGCAAGCCGCAATGTGACCGTGAATGCGGTCGCGCCGGGCTTTATCGAGACCGACATGACCGCCGCCCTGCCGGAAGCCGTCCGTGCCGAAATGGCAAAGGGCATCCCCGCAGGCCGCGCAGGAAAGCCGGAGGATGTGGCAAATGCAGTGGCATTTTTTGCCGCAGAACAAAGCAGCTATCTCACCGGGCAGGTGCTCTGTGCAGACGGCGGCATGGCAATATAAAAGGAGAAAACTCTCATGGAAAAACGCAGAGTCGTGATCACCGGCCTTGGCACCGTGAACCCGCTGGGCAACAACACCGCCGACAGCTGGGCCGCTGCCAAAGCGGGCAAATGCGGCATCGGCCCCATTACCCAGTTCGATACCACCGATTTTAAATGCAAGCTGGCAGGCGAGGTGAAGGGCTTTGACCCGGAAACCATCGTGGACAAAAAGGAAGCCCGCAAGATGGCCCGCTTTACCGTTCTGGCCCTTGCTGCCGCCGCCGAAGCGGTTGCAGACAGCGGTCTGGACACCGAAGCGGAAGCCAAGCAGATCGGTGTCATCCTTTCCAGCGGCATCGGCGGTCTGCCCACCATTGAGGAGCAGCACACCCGTGGTGAAGAGAAGGGCATGGAAAAGGTAAGTCCCTATTTCGTGCCCATGTCCATTGCAAACATGGCGGCGGCACAGGTGGCCATCCGCTTTGGTCTGAAGGGCATGTGCACCTGCCCGGTGACGGCCTGCGCCGGCGGCACCAATGCCGTAGGCGATGCCTTCCACCGCATCCGTGACGGCTACGAGACCGCCATGGTCTGCGGCGGTGCAGAGAGCTGCATCAGCCCTCTGGGCATCGGCGGCTTTACCAGCATGAAAGCGCTTTCCACCGCGACCGATCCGGATGCAGCCAGCCTGCCCTTTGACGCGCGGCGCGGCGGCTTCGTGATGGGCGAAGGCAGCGGTGTGCTGGTGCTGGAAGAGCTGGAGCACGCCCGTGCCCGCGGTGCGCACATCTACGCCGAGGTGGTGGGCTACGGTGCCAACTGCGATGCCTACCACTTCACCGCCCCCGCCCCCGGCGGCGCAGGTGCCATCGACTGCATGGCGCTGACGCTGGCGGATGCAGGCATCGCACCGGAGCAGGTGGATCACATCAACGCCCACGGCACCGGCACCCACATGAACGATGCCTGCGAGACCGCCGCCATCCATGCGGTGTTCGGCGAACACGCAAAGCAGCTGACTGTGGTGAGCACCAAGAGCATGACCGGCCATCTGCTGGGCGGTGCGGGCGGCATCGAAGCCGTATTTACAGCGCTGGCCCTGCATGACCAGTTTGCGCCGCCCACCATCCACTATGAGCAGCCCGATCCCGAATGTGATCTGGACTATGTGCCGAACACTGGCCGTGCGCAGGCCATGACCTACGCACTGAGCAACAGTCTGGGCTTTGGCGGGCACAACGCCTGCATCGCCCTGCGCAGATGGGAGGGCTGACCCATGGCAGAACCCCGCACCGTGCGTGCAGACGCAAACGCCCTGAACAGCGAGGAGATCGCGGCGCTTCTGCCGCACCGCTATCCCTTTGCCCTTGTGGACCGCATTCTGGACTACGAGCCGGGCCAGTGGGCCATCGGCCGCAAGTGCGTGAGCCGCAATGAGGAATTTTTCTGCGGACATTTTCCCGGCCAGCCGGTGATGCCGGGAGTGCTCATTCTGGAAGCACTGGCCCAGACCGGTGCCGTTGCGGCGCTCAGCCTGCCGGAGAACAAGGGCAAACTGGCCCTCTTCGGCGGCATCAAGAATGCCCGCTTCCGCAAGCAGGTCACCCCCGGCGATGTGCTCACCCTGCACTGTGAACTGGTAGAGCAGCACGGCCCGGTGGGCGTGGGCAAAGCCTCGGCGTGGGTGGACGGCAAGTGCGCCGCCACCGCCGAGCTGACCTTTGTGCTGACCGACCCCAACGCCTAAAAACACCCCTGTGAGTTTAAAAAAGCTCACAGGGGTGTTTTCCGTTATTTTACCATTGAGAAGCCGCTTCGCTCTCTCAGCCAAGCGCCACATCCAGAACCATCAGTGATGCCCCACCAGATAGGCCACCCGGTCGATCTGCGCCGCCGTCATGCCGGTATCCGCCAGAAATTCCCGCACCAGCGGAGCACTCTCCTGCTCCTGATACTTTCCATTGGTGTTACTGCAATGGTAGGATCGCATATTTACTGATTTCTGTATCTGTTCAGGACAGCATCCGGGATATGGCAGTAACTGCAGTCTTCAGGGTGCCGTTCCAGATGGTGCTGATGCTCCTCAGCGCTCCGGACATAATTTGTCAGCGGCAGCACTTCCAGCATGATCTTGTCCCGGTCCTCTCGGCCGTTTATAAAAGCTCTTGCTTCTTCCAGATGTCTGGGATCTGTACTGTACAGCCCTGTCCGGTACTTTTTTCCAACGTCCACGCCCTGTTTGTTCAGGCTGTAGGGGTCGATGATCTCAAACAGGTGTGCCATCAGTTCTGAAATGCTTGTGTTTTTCTCATCATAGACCACTTTTACGCATTCTGCATATCCATCGTATGGGCCATCCAGAGAACTCGTTGTTCCGTTGGCTCTGCCGGCTTCCGTCATCTGTACACCAGGCACTGTGTCAAAAAAATGCTGTACGCCCCAAAGGCATCCGCCTGCGATATAGACCGTTTCCATCTTGATTTTCCCCTCCTGTTGATCATATATCAGCTTTGCTCCTATTCTACCACGCTTTCCCACTGTCGGAAAGATGTCGGAACACAAAAATGGCCCCGGAGGGCTTATCGCAGCTCTCCGGGGCCGCTTTATGTGCGTTTTGCTTCATCTGAAGTCATTTTACTGAAAGAGCTGTCCCATAAATATCCCTTTCAGCATTTTCTCTCATCTCATTCTTCTCCGATGCCCAGATACGCATCAATGTCCATGATACCCTCCCCGCCGAGTTTCACCAGATTTTCAAAGGGCACCACGGTGTCTCCCACCTGCAGGGTGCGGAACACCGGATCGATGCGGTCCGCTTTTCCGGTCAGGGTGATGTAGTTGCCCACTGCGGGAACCTCCGGGTGGGCGGTATCCTCCTTGAAGTACCGCACTGTGATGGTCATGCCCTTGGTGACCTGTATCAGACGATCGGACAGAGCCGACATTTCTTCCTCGGTCAGAATGCGCTTGGGTACCCGCTCGGTGCGCTGCTTTTCTGCGGCAAGCTGTTCGTCATAGCCCCGCAGTGGAGAGAAGGGCGAAAAGATTTTGGCACGGTTCTGAAGGGTCATGCGAGGGTGCTTGCGAAGGGATTCTTCCGTCCGGGGGCGTTCCATCTCTATGATGTCCCCGTACTTTTGGGCGGTCTCCCGCCCAATTTTGCTATTTTTGTAGTTTTTCATCCGAACCTCCTGCGCTGTGACCGCCGATCTGCGCATTGCGCTGGCGCATGGTGGCACCCTCCTCGTAGCTGCTGGCTTTCAGCACAGCGTTTTTGCCGTACTTGTTCTTGATGCCCAGCATGGCTTGCTGGAGCTTTTTCTCCTTTTCCAGCTTCTTGGTGTCGGTGAAAAAGTCCACCTGATAGATGCCCTCGTCCGGCGTGACCTTATTGGCGTTGATGGTAATGCGCCGCACCGTCAGCGCCGGGTCGGTGATGCGCTCAAACAGCTTTGCGCTTTCGTTGATGAGGGTGCTGCCCAGATTGGTGGGGACATCAAACCGGACAGTGCCGTGTGCCGCCTTTGGGATAACTCTGCCGTAGCGGTCGGTCTGGGTCAGACCACGATAGCCGCCCTTGTCCACGTTCTCCCGGTCGTAGCCTACTTCCAAGGTGATGGATTCCGTCACCAGCTTTTTTTCGGTGAGCCGGAACATCAAGATTTCCGCCATTTCCCGGACAATGAGCTTTGCCTTATCGTTGGGGTAAGGGCAGGTCAGCACCTGCCCCTCGCTGATGCTGTTGGTGCTGGGCTTGTAGCTTTTGATTTGCTCTATGCCGCAGGGCTCGCAGCCCCATGCGTGGTCAATAAGGATTTCTGCATCTACGCCGAAAATCTCATACAGTCGATCTTCTCCGTGGATAGAAAACCGTGCCAAGTCCCCCATCGTATAAATGCCGTGTGCTTCCAGCTTTTTCACTGTGCCGGGACCTGTCATCCAGAAATCCGTCAAGGGGCGGTGGCTCCACAGCAGATACCGATAGGACTGCTCGTCCAGCTCCGCAATGCGGACACCATCCTTGTCCGCCGGGATGTGCTTGGCTACGATGTCCATGGCCAGCTTTGCAAGGTAGAGGTTGGTGCCGATGCCTGCCGTTGCGGTGATGCCGGTGTTGTACAGCACCTCCCGCACCATGGTCATGGCAAGTTCATGGGCACTCATGTGGTAATAGGGCAGATAGCCCGTCACATCAATAAAAACCTCGTCGATGGAGTAGGGGTAGATGTCTGCCGGGGACACATATTTGAGGTAAGTTTTGTAGATTTGGGTGGACACGTCCAGATACCGCTGCATCCGGGGCGGTGCAACGATGTAGCTCAAGCCCAGCGCCGGGTCTGCGTTCAGGGCGTTGGCATCGAAAGAGGTGCTGGCAAAGTGGTACTTGCCATCCTCTCCCCGAACTGCCTTTTTCTGCCGGATGGCAGTCTGCAGCCGCTGGGCGTTGACCTCTTTCACCCGCTGGACAGCTTCAAACAGCCGCGCTCTGCCGGGTATCTTGTAGGCTTTCAGGGAGGGCGATACAGCAAGGCAGATGGTCTTTTCGGTGCGGGAGGCGTCCGCCACCACCAGATTGGTGGTCAGGGGGTCCAGATGGCGGTCTACGCACTCTACCGAGGCATAGAAACTTTTCAGGTCGATTGCCAGATAGGTGCGCTGTGCTACCATACTTCAGCCCTCCTTTGTATAAGACACAACCATTTATCTTATTATAATAAATCTTTACGCTGTTTTCAAGATGAAGCGGCTATTTTATCTGTGATTCAGACAACAAAAAAGAGTGAAAGCATTTCAATCTGAAACGCTGTCACTCTTTTTAAGGGCTGCTGCCCTGTTTAATACAAGATTCCTCAAAATGTGATGTCCCTGTTTGCCCAGATACAGCTCCACGATCATCCGTCCGTTTTTGGTGTTGCAGAAATCCTCTCTGCAATAGCCGCAGAGCTTTCCATCTGCCTGTGCCACATATATAAACTGAAAATACCGCTGAGGACATCTTCCAACTGGAAAAGTTCCTCGGCGGTATTCGTTTAGCGGGTGCATTACGGCCTGCGGAGGTTCTTATGCAAAACTTTCTGTCCACATCAAAGGTATTTCTGGATGGTCGGCACAAGGATATTCATATTGATCGGCTTTGCGATATGATCGTTCATTCCGACATCCAATGCTGCCTGTTTATCTTCGGAAAAAGCATTTGCCGTCATGGCGATGATAGGGATGCCCGCCTTTTGGGGGTCATCCATCCTCCGTATCTTCTTTGCCGCATCGTAGCCGTTCATCACAGGCATCTGGATATCCATAAGGATCATCTGATACGTTCCGTTCGCAGCCTTTTCCAGCATATCCACACATTCCACACCGTCTTTGGCGCGGTCTACCGTGCAGCCCTCTTCCCGCAGCAGTTCGACGGCGATCTCCGCATTGAGGTCGTTGTCCTCGGTCAGCAGGATCCTTGTACCGCACAGGCACTTTTGATCCGAAGGGTTTGTTTCTCGTTTCGCCTGTGTTTCATCCCCGGACGCAATGCGGCAGGGAATGGTCACAGTAAACTTGGAGCCAACACCGATCTTGCTCTCCACTTCCACGGTGCCGCTCATCAGCTCAACCAGTTTTTTCACAATGCCCATTCCAATGCCGCTGCCCTCCACCTTGCTGACGGTGGAAGTGCGTTCCCGTTCAAAGGGTTCAAAGATATGCTTCTGGAACTCCTGCGACATTCCGATGCCGTTATCGGCAACCGTGACCACCATATCGCACCAGCCCTCTTTTTTGCCGGGCTTCTGCGTGACATCGCAGTGGATCGTGCCGCCGGCTCCCGTGTATTTGACCGCGTTGCTGACAAGGTTTGTACAGACCTCGGTCAGGTGCGGAATATCCGCATAGACATACGGATACAGCAGATGTGCTGTCACCGTAAGCGTCTGCCCCTTGCTGTCTGCCTGATTCTGGAACATCGCAACGCAATTACGGAAATCCTTATCGACATCCGAAACAGAATACTCCATCTCCGTCTTGTCATTCTCGATCCGGGCAAGATCCAGAACGTTGTTCAGCAGCATCAGCAGGTTCTGTCCGCACACCTGAATGTTCTCCATGTATTTTTCCAGCTTTGCAGGGTCGTCCAGATGCCGGGAGGCAAGGTCTGCATAGCCGATAATGGCGTTCATGGGCGTGCGGATATCATGCGACATATTGAACAGGAAGGTGGATTTGGCGCGGTTCGCACTCTCCGCGTTTTCCACAGCGACCTGCAATTTTGCATTCAGTTCCTGCGTATCGTTTGCGGCTTTTCTTGCAGCAGCTTCGGCTTTACGCGCCTTCTGGAGCAGCTTCAAAATCGTGAGCAGAACAACTGCAACCGCAATGCTGCTGACCAGCAGAACCATAAAGAAGTTATCCTTTATAAAATCGATCAGGGTAACCTTCCGCGAGGAGCTCTTATACATCGCCAGAGAGCTGGTAAGCATATTGGCTGGCATTGCCTTGATCGTTTTGTTCAGGATGGACAGCAGGCTGCGGTTTCCGCTATTGACCGCAAAGCAGGAATTGGCAGGGTTAGGCAGCGGAACGCTGTAAAAGCCGTATTTCTTACTGTAATTTCCCTCACTGCTGATCCCGGTGACAAAACAGTCTGCCTGTCCGTCCTTGACCAGTTTTATCGCATCCTCCTGTGTATCGCAGTCCACGATTTCCCACTGCGGATAATAAAACGCAATGTACCTTGTTAGGGAAATCTTGTTTTGGGGAACGGCAACGCGGTTCACTTCGTTTTCGATAAAGAGCTGTTTGTTCGTGACCGCCATCATATTGGAGGTCCACGTTGTGTTGGTGCAGGCAACGCGATATTCTTCAGCCAGATTGGGACTCTGGTCGAAATGGAAGACCATGTCGATCTCGCCTGATTTCAGCGCATTGAGTTCCGCCTCTTTGTCGTCATAGCCGACCAGATGGAATTCCAGCTCCTGATTGCCCAGACAATCTGTTGCAAACTGAATATAATCCGTGATTGTCCCGGTAATCTCCCCGGTGGCAGGGTCATAGGTGCTGACGCCGCGATCACTCGTCAGAAAGCCCATTCGGATCGCACCGTGCTTTCTGAGCCACGCCTTTTCCTCTCCCGTAAGGATGGGCTTATAATCCAGCGAGAAATACTTTTTACACAGATCCGCCGTATAAAAAGGAGCCGCTTCGTCCAACGCGCGCATCGCATTGTCCAGTTCTTCCTTGAGATCAGAACGGTCTTTGTTGAGCACATAGTAGATGCTGGATTTTCCCACGCGGGTTATGGTCGAGATGCCAAGCTCTGCCCATAAGGATTCTTCCAGCGAAACAAAGCAGTCGATCTCGTGGTTTGCCAGCTTTTGCTTCACATCCTCGTTGTTGGAGATGTTGACGTGCTGCGTTTTTATGCCGTATTTTTCCTCCCATTCGGTCAGCATCACTTCCGGTTCCGTTCCCATCAGAACACCGACCTTTTTGCCGTTCAGCGTTTTGAAGTTGGAGGCGGAGATGTCTGCACGCGAAAGATCGACGTAGAGGTAATATTTTTCTTCCCCCATCGGCTCGTCCGAAAACAGCATTTCCTCAGCGCGATCCTCCGTATAAGAAATACCGCCCATGATGTCGATTTCGTCGTTTTTGAGCTTTTCGAAGCAGTCTGACCAGTCGCAGGTCACATATTCGAACTGCCAGCCTGTATAGCCGGATAAGGTCTGCAGTAATTCGTAGCCGTAGCCCTTTCTTGCGCCCTTCTCGTTGCAATAGTTGAAGGTGTCCTCAAACGAGCCGACGCGGATGATCTTTATTGGGGCGGTTTCTGCGACAGCCTTCACAGGGAGCACGGCTGACAGCAACAGCAGCAGACTCAGCAGCGCACAGACGCTTTTCCGTGTCAGGGAGCGCATGGTTTCGCTCATTCCAGAGTTTTTCATTTCATCCAATCTTTCTCCGCCCCAGACGGTCTCATTCCGTTTTATTTCCATTGCACAGGTTTCGAGAAGTTCATGGCAGCCTTGATCGCATCCTGTTGTCAGCAGCTTTTTGAACAGTATATATACCAACGTATCTAGCATGTATTGTAACATTATGACAGAAGCATTTCAAGAGTTTATGCTTGTGAACACTATTTGGTCAGAAGTTCTGCGAACTCTGCATCCAACTCCTTGACCTTCGGCAGTTTTTGCAGCCCGGCTTCGTCAAAGGCAGCTTTCGCCGCCTTGTGCAGGGTGATTGCCTCCCGGTGAGCTTCCAGAAAGGCCTTGCTGTAATCAGCTTGCGTGAACCACAGCGGAAAGACCCTCATAAGATACAGAAAAGATTTCTGTATTTTTCTTGACAGTTTTCCCATATTCTGTTTTAATACATCTGATAAAAGGGAGTAAAGGGCAGTGTTCCGGCTTATTCTTCGGGAGACTGCTGCATGGCAGCGTCATCACGGCAGAAATGCCCGATGTCATGTGTTCGCTTGAGACTTTTGTCACAGACAAGGTGCTGTGGCGGGAGTCTCTTTTTTCTTGTCACCGCACCGGAGCACAATAGGAGGCAAGAAAACTATGAACTTTCTGAACACATTCGCAAGTCTGTTTTCCAATTTTGGAAACCTGACCTGGCAGATGGTGGTGATGTGGGGCATTGGTGCATTGCTCATCTACCTTGCCATCGCCAAAAAGATGGAGCCGAGCCTGCTGCTGCCCATGGGCTTCGGAGCCATTCTGGTCAATCTGCCGCTGTCCGGTGCCATCACGCAGGGCGATACCGTAGGCCCCATTTCCTCCCTGTTTGAAGCAGGCATGTCCAACGAGCTGTTTCCCCTGCTGCTTTTCATCGGCATTGGTGCTATGATCGACTTTGGCCCCCTGCTGGAAAAGCCGTGGCTCATGCTCTTTGGTGCCGCAGCGCAGTTTGGTATTTTCTTCACCCTGTTTCTGGCAGGCTTCTTCTTTGATCTGAAGGATGCTGCTTCCATCGCTGTCATTGGTGCAGCGGACGGTCCCACCGCCATTTTTGTAGCTAACACCCTCAACTCCCAGTACCTTGGTGCCATCATGGTGGCAGCGTACAGTTACATGGCTCTGGTGCCCATCGTGCAGCCGCCGGTCATTAAACTGCTGACCACCCAGAAGGACCGCCGCATCCGGATGCCCTATGAAAAGGGCAATGTCAGCCAGCTGACGAAGATCCTGTTCCCCATTGTGGTAACCATCATTGCCGGTATGGTAGCTCCTGCCAGCGTAGCTCTAGTTGGTTTTCTGATGTTCGGCAACCTGCTGCGGGAGTGCGGCGTACTGAACGCCCTCAGCGAAACCGCGCAGAATGTGCTGGCAAACCTCATCACCATCGTGCTGGGCCTGACCGTGGCCGGACAGATGACCGCTGACAAATTTGTCCGGCCCGATACCCTGCTCATCCTTGCACTGGGTCTGGTAGCCTTCGTTTTTGATACCGCAGGCGGCGTGCTGTTTGCAAAGCTGCTGAACCTGTTCCTGCCCGAAGGCAAAAAACTGAACCCGATGATCGGTGCAGCCGGCATCTCGGCCTTCCCCATGAGCGGCCGTGTGGTCAACAAGATGGGATTGGAAGAAGATAACCAGAATTTCCTGCTGATGTACTCCATCAGCGTCAACGTTTCGGGGCAGATCGCATCCGTCATTGCAGGCGGCCTGATTCTGACCCTGATGGCTTAACGGAGGTACACTTATGCTTCATCTTTCTTCGTGGATGACCACCATGCCCATGATGCTCATCGGCATGGTCGGCATTCTTCTCGTCATTGGTGTCATTGTTCTGGCTGTGATGCTGCTCAACCGGCTGACAAGTCGGAAATAATTCATCCCATCAAGTAGAGATATCAGAATACAAAAACCCCCGAAGAGCTTTTTACGGTTCTCCGGGGGTTGGTTTTATGCGCCGGTGTTCCTCACACCGGTGCACAAACGTTATTCGATTTCAATGAGATTGGGATTCGCAGGCAGAGCCTTCTGCTGCTGCGGTGCGGGCAGCACGATGTGCAGGATGCCATCCTCGAACTTTGCGTGGATGTCCTCCTTCTTCACGGCATCACCCACATAGAAGCTGCGGGCACAGGTACCGGAGAAGGTCTCACGGCGCAGATAACGGCCATCGTTGTCCTTCTCATCATTGGAGTGGCTGCGGACGGCCTGAATGGTCAGGTAGCCGTCGCTCAGTTCCATCTGAACGTCTTCCTTCTTGCAGCCGGGCAGGTCAACAGCCACATCATAGTTGCCATCGGCGGTCTGCTTCACATCGGTTTTCATCATGTTTGCGCCGCGCTTGCCGAAGGCTTCACGCTCTTCACGATTCATTGCACGCTCCAGCGCACCGTCGTTCCAGAACGGATCAAAGAAATCATCGAACAGATTTTCATGGAAAACAGCAGGCATAAACATAAAACAACCCTCCAATCCCGGCGTTCGGGTCGGGCATAAAATCAAGATCGTGCATCAGGAGCGGAGTCTTCCCGGGAGCCTTGCGGTTCCCTCATGCCCCTTTCTCCTGAGCACGCCACTGTTATAGCACCGTTTATTAGCAGTGTCAATAGTAGAGTGCTAAAATTCATAAAAGAATAATACTTTTATAATATTTCATGCAATTCTCGGCAAAATCGTTTGCACTGGATTCAATTTTTTCTTCTCTGATCGTAGTCTTTCGCTGTGACAGAACGGATGCAAGCCGTTTCTTCAGAACCAGGCGATCCATTGCCCGCGTAAACCATGCAGTTGTCAAAAAGTCTCTCTGTCCTTGCAGCGTCTTGCGTTCTGCCGGTCCACCCGCTATAATAATGTGGAAACCGAGATGAAAAGAGAGTGATATTGTGGAAGAGACCGAGATCAGTCATTTTCTCCACATTCTGGTCCGAATGGGCGAAGCTTTACAAAACAGCGGCGCAGAAGTATTCCGCGTTGAGGACACTTTGAACCGGATCGCAATCGCCTATGGGGCAGAAGATGTGAATGTATTCGTGATCACATCCAGCATCGTGGTCACGCTTACCATGCCCTCGCTGCCGCCGCAGACCGAGACCCGCCGCCTGCGTCACGCTGCCAGCAATGACCTGCTGACCTTGGAAAAGCTCAATGCGCTCAGCCGCCGTATCTGCACAGCGCCTCCTTCCATAGAAGAGTTTCAGCGCCAGCTGAATGCCATTCTGGCACAGCATCCGGACCCAAGACTGCATCTTGCCGGCAGTGTGTTGGCTGCTTCCAGTTTTGCCATCTTCTTTGGTGGAAATCTCTGGGACGGCCTGCTGGCCGGCGGCATTGCCGTTCTGATTTGCTGGATGGAGCGCTATCTCTCGCCTTTTTGTATGAATGGCGTAGAATTTCAGTTTATAGCATCCTTTCTCAGCGGTGTCTCCACTCTGCTGCTCTGCCGCTTTGGGATGCAGTTTCATGCCGATAAAGTTCTGATTGGCATCATCATGCTGCTGATTCCCGGCATCATGCTGACAAATTCCATCCGGGACATCCTACTTGGGGACATTATTTCCGGCTCTCTTCGACTGGTGGAAGCCATTCTGATGGCCGCCACCCTTGCACTCGGCATAATGGCCGCCATCTGGTTGATGGGAGGAATTTCCGCATGATACAGGTTTTTTCGCAGTTGCTCAGTGCTGCCCTTGGTTCGGTCGGTTTTGGACTGATCTTCAATCTGAACCGGCGCTACTTACCCGCCGCCGGTGTAGGCGGACTTCTGGCATGGCTGGCTTATCTTCTTGCCGCCAACACCCTGCGCAGCGTCTTTCTTGCCAATCTGTTGGCCGGTTTCTGTACCGCTCTGTATGCCGAAATTCTTGCCCGATGCTGCAATGCACCCTCTACGCCTTTCTTCATCACCGCTGCCATTCCCCTCATTCCCGGAAGCACCCTCTATTACTGCATGAACGCAGTCGTCTCCAATGATTTGTCTGCTGCAGGGCATTTCGGAGAGCAGACCTTTCTGGCCGCTCTTGGAATTGCCGGCGGTATGGCAATCGCATGGTGTCTGGCCGATTTGAGCCGGAAGCTGCACGCACTTGCAATCCGTTCTTCGGGAAAGCAGTGATCTTCCACATTGAAGAATGCCCCTGTCAGCTTTGGTTTCATCCCACACAGCTGACAGGGGCAATATTGTTATAACATTTTGATAAAATCGCTTTTAACGCTCATTCTGAAGGGCTTTCCGGGGAGCCTTTCAGCTCTCCTTTTTTGCCTTCTCCCGAGCATGCCACTGTTCTATACCGCGCCGTTTATCAGCAGCGTCCATAGCAGAGTGCCAAAGTCCGCAAAAGAATCATACTTTTTTAAATCCATGGAATCTTTTTTATACAAATCACCGTTTTTTTCGTGCAAAGCCAAATTGTCGATCGGGAACGGATCCTATAACGCCAACTGTGATTGCATCAATAACCGCTGATGTAGGCGGCAGGGCATCCTGTGCGCTGTGATCCATTTTTCGTTCCTCCCTCATGTGGTTTTCTTCATCCTAAAAAAATGAGATAGGCAACCCCTTTTGGGGAAGTCTATCTCATTTTTTCGTTGGGGCTATTTTGCAACAGCCCCCTTTATAACAACCCTGCCTTACAGTTTGGGAGAAACGCTTAGTGCTTCAGTTCCAGCAGCGCATCGCCCTGCTTTACGGTGCCACTGGCTTTAGCCGCGACAGCGGCATAGTCATCGGTATTGCAGACAATGAGCGGCGTAGTCACGGGATAGCCTTCGGCCTTAATGGCTTCCAGTTCAAAGCGGATCAACGGCTGGCCTTTCTTTACCTTGTCGCCCTCGTTGACGAGGTAGGTGAAGTGCTTGCCACCCAGCTTGACCGTATCGATGCCGATGTGCATCAGCAGTTCGGCACCGTCAGCCGTGGTCATGCCCACGGCATGGTGGGTCTCAAAGGTGGAAGAGATCTCGCCGTCAGCAGGTGCCACCAGTTCACCATCGGTGGGCTCAATGGCAATGCCGTCCCCCAGTGCACCGCTGGCAAAGGCTTCATCCTTCACATCGGCCAGCGGCACTACAGTGCCGTTCAGGCAGGCAGACAGCACGGTATCCTTTGCTGCGGGGGCCGCCGGGGCGGGTGTTGCGGTCGCCGCCGGGGTCTTAGGTGCATTTTCCAGATAATCTTCCAGCTTTGCCTTGATGACGGCCACCTTGGGGCCGTATACCACCTGCACACCGTCGCCCTTGCAGATCACGCCGGAGGCACCGGAGGCCTTGAGCACATCCTGTTTGACCAGCGCAACATCCTTGACGGTGCAGCGCAGGCGGGTGGCGCAGCAGTCCACGTCGGACAGGTTGTCGGCACCGCCCAGACCTTCTACGATCAGGGCGCTGACCGGATCATCCCCTGCGGGGGCGGTGCTGCCGGAAGCGGCGCTGCGGGCGT
The DNA here is from genome assembly GCF_003603345.1 of Faecalibacterium sp. AM43-5AT. Classification (NCBI taxonomy): domain Bacteria; kingdom Bacillati; phylum Bacillota; class Clostridia; order Eubacteriales; family Oscillospiraceae; genus Faecalibacterium; species Faecalibacterium sp. AM43-5AT. Next base: position 42,152 of record NZ_QVGZ01000013.1, on the reverse strand, counting down.
TCACGTCCGCACGGGTGTACAGCTTGACTTCCTCGGCATCGTCACGGCCCGGGGTCTTGTAGTTGAACTTGGAGATCATAAAGCGGAAAATGATGTAGTACAGCACAAAATACACCGCACCCACAACGACTACCCAGATCCAGTGGGTCTTGGCGTTGCCCTGCATCGCGCCGAACAGCACCAGATCGATCAGACCGCCGGAGAAAGTCATGCCCACGCCCACGTTCAGGATATGCATGAGCATGAAGGACAGGCCCGCCAGCACGCAGTGCACGGCGTACATGGGCAGAGCCACAAAGATAAAGGTAAATTCCAGCGGCTCGGTGATGCCGGTGAGGAAGGCGGTCAGGGCTGCGGAAAGCAGCAGGCCGCCTGCCGCCTTTTTCTTTTCCGGCTTGGCGCACTGGTACATCGCCAACGCCGCGCCGGGCAGACCGAACATCATAAAGGGGAACTTACCGGCCATGAAGCGGGTAGCGCTGACCGAGAACACCGTGGTGGACTTGGAGGCCAGCTCTGCAAAGAAGATGTTCTGGGCGCCGGTCACGGTCACACCGTCGATGATGGCGGTGCCGCCCACAGCGGTCTGCCAGAACGGCATATAGAACACATGGTGCAGGCCGAAGGGGATCAGTGCGCGCTCCAGCAGGCCGTAGATAAAGGTGCCTGCGTAGCCGGAAGCCAGCACCAGTGCGCCCAGCGCAGCAATGCCGTTCTGCACCACCGGCCAGATGTAGAACATGGCGATGCCGACCACCAGATACACGATGGAACTGATGATGGGCACAAAGCGGGTGCCGCCGAAGAAGGCCAGCACCTGCGGCAGCTCAATCTTATAGAACTTGTTGTGCAGGGCTGCCACGCCCAGACCGACCACGATACCGCCGAACACGCCCATCTGCAGGGTGGTGATGCCCAGCATGGTGGTGGTGGAGTTGGCGGGCATTGCGTCCACGCCGCCTGCGGCGTTGATCATGGCCTGAATGGCCGTATTCATAATGATATAGGCCACCGCACCGGACAGAGCGGCCACCTCTTTTTCCTTGCGGGCCATGCCGATGGCCACGCCCATGGCGAACAGCAGGGCCAGGTTGTTGAACACGGCGCTGCCGGTCTGGCTCATCACGTCCAGAATGGTGTAGATCAGGGTACCGGGGTGGATGACGCTGTTCAGGCCATAAGCCGCCAGCATCGTCTCGTTGGTGAACGAGCTGCCAATGCCCAGCAGCAGGCCCGCCACGGGCAGCAGTGCAATGGGCAGCATAAAGCTGCGTCCGACACGCTGCAGCACGCCAAAGATCTTGTCTTTCATCTTCAGTTCTCCTTTTCTCAAGTTCGTATCCAGCATATATATCCACACGCAGGCGTGGCCTGCGGAGAATCAAAGGTACGGCAGGCGGGCGGCTTATTTCCCCATCCGAATCCGTTTCAGATGGATCGTAAGGAACACCAGTTCCTCGTCCGAAAGCTCCTTGTGCCATGTGTTGCGGACATATTCCGCAATGCAGCAGGCGCATTTGTAGTGTTCGCTGCAATTGCGGGCGATCAGGGCGCGGAACACTTCGTCGTGGGTATCGTTTTCCTGCTCCTGCTTTCCTTGAAATACGCGTTGCGCAAAAAAGCGCAAATGCACTGTAAAGCGGCTGAAATCCAGTGCATCCCGGTCAAAATGGCAGTTGTAAAAGTATTCCACTACCTGCACGCAGCCATCCACAAAGCGGGTGACATCGTTCACCACGCTCATGGTGGTGTTGAGCTCCGCATTGACGATGTGCAGCGCAATGAAGCCACCCTCGTCGTCCGAAAGGTCTGCATGGCAGCGCTGGCGGATGGTGGCAAGGCACTCCATACCAAGGCGATACTCTTCCGGGTAGAATTCCCGAATGGGAGCCATCAGCGGGTTGGAAAAGCGAATCCCCTGCTCGCTGCGCTGGATGGCAAAACTGATGTGGTCGGCCAGCGTGATGAGCAGGCTTTCGTTCAGCGGGTAGTTCACCCGACTGCGGATCATTGCCACCAGCTCATCGGTGAGCAGCAGATGCTCATACGGGATCTGTTCCAGAAGTTCCACCAACTTCTGCTGCACGGCAGGGCTGGTCATGCGGTAGCTGCGCTCCACGGTTTCAGCCTCAATTTTATAGCCCGGCTTAACGCCAAAGCCCAGACCGCGCCCGGTGACGATCAGCTCACAGCCCGTGGGATCCACCACGCGCAGAATGTTGTTGTTGATCGGTTTTTTGACGGTATATTGCATTGTTTCTCCTCCTCAAGTTGAAAAAGGCAATAAAAAAGACCATCCTCGACACAGCAAACATACCGAAGGCTGAAACACGCTTTCGGCTTGTGCTATGCAGAGTTGGTCTAGCCCGCCAAACGGTAACAATCCAACGACGCTGCTCACGTACATTTTTCTTTTTTGTAAGGCACGAACAAATTAAGCACTTGAATGGAAATTTATTCTATGCTTGATTACAATACCATATTCTTTGCGGAGTGTCAAGATGGGAACGGGTTTCTTTTTCACTTTATCAATTTTGCCCAAACTCAGGTGATTTTCTACAGCAAATTGACAAGTAAGAATATTCCTTTTTTGCTTTATATGTGCAGTTGTTTTCAATCGAGATCATTGCGGAGAAAGCTGTGCTCCATCTCGTAACTCATCACCTTCACAAAAATTCTTTTCATTGTTTCTCGTTGCAACCACCTGCTTGGCACACCCTGTTTTCATTTAACTGCGTTTTCTTCTTCCTCAACGACCTGTTCCGCGCATTTCGTTGCACTGGCATTTTCAATGAAACATCCAACTTTTTGAATTGCGCTGTTCCATCACTCACCGCTGCAAAAAACTTGCATTTTGTTCCACATCTACTATACTAAAGGATGTATCGATTATTCTTGAAAGAAAGCGGATGCTATGGAATTTCAAATGAAGTTAAAGCGATTTCTCAAACAGGAGACCGTTCTTTCGGTCGCCGCCGTACTGGCCGTGCTCTCCATGTTCTTTGTGCCGCCGGATGCAGACTACCTCGGTTACATCAACCTGCGCACGCTCGCTATTCTATTTTCCCTAATGACCATCATGGCCGGACTGCGGCGGCAGGGCGTTTTTGACCGGATGGGCCGGGCGCTGTTGGCACGGACCGGCAGCACCTTGCAGCTGGTGCTCGTTCTGGTCGGACTGTGCTTCTTCGGGAGCATGATCATCACCAACGACGTTTCCCTGCTGACCTTTGTCCCCTTTACCTTTGTGGTGCTGAGCGGCCTTGCGCCGGACACCCGCCGGGCGCTGACCATCCCAGTGGTGTGCATGCAGACCATCGCGGCCAACCTTGGCAGTATGCTCACGCCCATCGGCAACCCACAGAACCTCTACCTCTACGGCAAAAGCGGAATGAGCATGGCGGAGTTCCTCCTGCTCATGTTCCCCTACACAATCGTTTCGCTGCTGCTTCTGGTGGGCTGGGCGGTCGCGGTCTGCCGCAAACAGGCATCCTCCTGCATCGGTGCGCTCCCGGAGCAGCCGAACACCACCGCAGACCGGAAAATCATCCTGCTGGATGCGGTGCTGTTTGCGGTCTGTCTGCTGGCGGTCGTCCGGGTATTGCCCTACGGCGTTGCCTTTGCCGCTGTGCTGGTCTGTACCCTCTGCGCTGACCGCTCCACTCTCCGCAATGTGGATTACTCCCTGCTGCTGACCTTTGTGGCATTCTTCGTTTTCATCGGCAATCTGGGGCGCATCCCGGCCTTTTCGGGCTGGCTGCAAGCCATCCTCGCCGGGCGGGAAGTGCTGGTGGCAGTTCTGGCTTCGCAGGTCACCAGCAATGTTCCCGCTGCCCTGCTCCTGTCCGGGTTCACGGATGAAACCGCCGCGCTTATCATCGGCACGAATCTCGGCGGCCTTGGCACCCTGATCGCGTCCATGGCCAGCCTGATTTCCTACCGCCAGATCGCGCGGGAGCTGCCGGAGGAAAAAGGCCGCTACTTCAAGCTGTTCACCCTGTCCAACCTGATTTTTCTGGTGATCCTGCTGGCTGAATGGAGGATCATCGGGCGATAAGACCGAAACGTGGAGGTTCCGAAATGAAGCATCGTATTGTCACGGCTGCACAGATGAAGGCCATCGAACAGGCCGGAAATGCTCACGGCCTGCCCTATCTGCAGATGATGGAGAACGCCGGGCTTGCAGCCTACGCCGAACTGAAAAACGTCCTTCCGCAGCCCGGCTCTCTGCTGGTGGTCTGCGGAAAGGGCAACAACGGCGGGGACGGTTTTGTCATCGCCCGCGCCGCCGCAAAAGAGGGCTGGAAGGTGACCGTCCTTCTGGCCGAGGGTGAGCCGAAAACGCCCGATGCCATCACAAATTTTGAACGCCTGCACGGTCTGCCGGTGGAAATTTGCTCCGACGGCTCCGGGCTTTCGCATGAACCATTTACTGCTGTCGTGGATGCGCTCTACGGCACCGGATTCCATGGCAGTCTGCGTCCTTCCGGCCTTGCCGCCTGTGCGCTGATGAATTGTCAGCATGAAAACGGCGCATTTGTTCTGGCGGTAGACCTGCCCAGCGGCATCAGCACCGACACCGGCGAGGTAGCCGAAGGTGCCGTCCGTGCCGACCTGACCGTCACCTTTGACAGTTACAAGCCGCTGCACACGGCAGTATCGTCCGCACCGCTCTGCGGCAAAATCGTCTGTGACGACATCGGCATACGAGACGAGTGGCACCCGGTGTTTTAATGGGAGGTGGTCATCCTGCACGATATCTGGAATCCGTGGCACGGCTGCGGCAAATGCCTGTGACAGCTCTGAAACAACGCACGTCCCCTCCGTGCAGGCCTGGATCTCACGTTCCGGGTATCTGCGCAGAAGGGACGTTTCGTTTTATCAGAGTTTTGTCATCCACAGGCCGGGAGCCATCGTTTCCTTTTTCAGGAAATGGCATAGAACTGCTTCATAAACGCAAAAAAGTGCGCCGTCGGTTCCGACATAAACTGTGTGGAAGAATACACGATATAGAGTTTCCGCAAGAAAGCCGACTGTTCCAGAGGAATGATCAACAGCTTTCCAAGCTGTGCATCGTTCTGAACCGTTGCGCGGGAAAGGATGGAGATGCCCATCCCCAGTGTGATGCAGCGGATCAGCGAAGCGGCATCATCCATCACAGCGATGACATTCAAATCGTCCAGCGAAAGCCCCCGGTTTTTCAGATAATAGAGCGTTTCCTGTTTTGTCCCCGAAGTATCCTCCCGCAGGAGAAATGGTTCTTTTAGCAGCATGGAAACCGGATCTTTCAATTCCAGACAGGCCTGAAAATGCGGTGTAGCCGGGGCCGCGATCACAAGTTCATCCGAAGTGACCGGCAGAAAGCGGCAGGGTGTATCCGAAATTTTCGTGCCGACCAGCCCGATATCGCAGGTTCCATCTGTTACTTTCCGAATGACATCCAGACTGTCCGAGCAGCTGGTACGGAAGCGGACATCCGGCATTTCCTGATGGTACGCCGAAAGCAGTTCCGGCAGAAGATAGAGGGACGGAACGGAGGAAACACCGATGTGCAGCAACTTCTGGTTTTTATCGGAAAGTTCCAGAATCGCTTTCTGCTGGAGATTCAGGATCTCAGCTGCGTAGTTGTAAAGGGTCTGCCCTGCGGGCGTAACCGACAAACTCTTGGTCGTTCGCTTCAAAAGCTGTGTATGAAGTTCTTTTTCCAGATTGTTGATATGCGAACTGACGGTCGGCTGCGAAAGATAAAGCTTTTGAGCCGCAAGGGAAAAACTCTGGTATTTTACGGTATACACAAAGGCTTCCAGTTGGCGGATATCCATGCTGCGCTCCTTTTTTGTGCTGAAAAGGCTTTTTCTTCTATTATAGTTCCATTCATCTATTATAGTTCCATTCATCGATTATATCAATAAGTACATACAGATTATCAATAAAATCAATTTCCCCTGAAAAATCGTGTGTGTTATACTGAACTGGTAAAGTTCACCCGCTAAAAAAGGAGGCAATCATGAAATTATTCGACAAAACATGGAAGCTGGCCTTGTCCGGTGTGGTCATCGGATTTCTGGTCATGCTTCTGGCCATGTCTGGCAACCCGGCCAACATGGCAATCTGCGTGGCCTGTTTCATCCGCGACGCGGCAGGCGCGCTCAAACTGCACACCGCTGCACCCGTTCAGTATTTCCGCCCTGAGATCGTCGGCTTTGTCTGCGGCTCGTTCCTGATTTCCATGGCAACCAAAGAGTATCGCTCTACCGCCGGTTCTGCGCCGATGGTGCGTTTTCTGCTGGGTGCCGTTATGATGATCGGTGCACTGGTCTTTCTGGGCTGCCCGCTGCGCATGGTGCTACGGATGTCTGCCGGTGACCTGAATGCGTATGTGGCGCTCATCGGCTTTGCTGGCGGTGTCGCCACTGGCTCCTGCTTCTTGAAAAAAGGCTTTTCTCTGGGAAGAGCCTATGAAACCAAGTCGCTCAGCGGTGCGGTGCTGCCGGTTCTGCTGGCTGCTCTGCTGGTGATTGGTGTGGCAACGGGTGCTTATGCGGCAAGCACGGAAGGCCCCGGCAGCAAGCATGCTCCGCTGCTGCTGGCACTGGTGGTCGCATTGGTCATCGGTGCCCTCGCACAGAAAAGCCGTATGTGCTTTGCCGGAAGCATCCGCGATGTGATCCTGATGAAGAATTTCGACCTGCTCAGCATTATTGCCGCGCTGTTTGCGGTCATGACCATTTATAACATTGCCACCGGCAATTTCCATCTGAGCTTCTCCGGCCAGCCCATTGCACATTCGCAGCATCTGTGGAACATCCTTGGCATGTACGTTGTCGGCTTTGCAGCGGTATTGGCCGGTGGCTGCCCGCTGCGTCAGCTGATCCTTGCAGGGCAGGGTTCCTCCGACAGCGCGGTAACGTTCCTCGGTATGCTTCTGGGTGCCGCTTTTGCACACAATTTTAATCTGGTCGGCAGCGCCGCCAAAGCTGCCACAGCGACCGATGCCGCTGTTCCCGGCGGCCCGGCCATGCCCGGCAAGATTGCAGTCATCGTTTGCATTGTACTGTTGTTTGTGATTGCAGCAACCAACCTGCGCCGTAAAAAAGCGGCAAAGTGATCTGAAAAAGGAGAAAGCACAATGGCTAAATTTGTTGAAGTGGACGTTCGCGGCCTTTCCTGTCCTGAACCGGTGTTGCTGACGATGGATGCGATGGAAGAGCATCCGGGCGAGATGATCCGCGTTCTCGGTGATGAAGCGCACACCCGCAAAAACATTGAAAAAATGCTGGAGTATGAACACAAGGACGGTCAGACGACCACGCGGGCGGATGGCTGTTTTGAGATCACCTTTCAGGCATAACGGCAGCGTATGAGAGCAAAAAAGCCCTATCAGGTTTTGACATTCTACACTACTTCTGCGGTCATGGAACTGGAAGCCTTTTGCAAACAGAACGGGATTCCCGGCAGGCTGATCCCTGTTCCGCGGGAACTTTCTGCTGGCTGCGGGATCGCATGGCGGATGGAACCGGATGCGTACCGGCAGCATTCCGGCCTGCTTGCAGAGTGCCCTGTTGAAATCGAACAGACCAAAGAAGTTCTGCTATAACAAAATCGTCCCCTCCGTGCAGACCCGGATCTCGCTTTCCGGGTATCTGCGCGGAGGGGACTTATTGTTTTATCAGAGTTTTGTCGTCCACAGGCCATGCAGATTGCAGTAGGCATAGACCGCCACCGGTGTCTCGTCGCCCAGCTCAAAAGCCGCTCTGGGTGCCTCGCCCGGATGGAGATAACGGATGTGGCCGCCCTGCGCCGTTTCCACATAGAGCCACTGGATATGGTGGACATCCACCATCGGGTGCTCCACCGCGCCCACCGTGACGGTCAGGGTGCTGCCGGAGCGCTCGACCACCGGCAGATGCTTTTCGCCGCTGGCTTCTACAGTGTTGGGAATCAGCTCCCGCAGTTTTTCACCGCAGCAGAGCATCGGAACGCCTGCATCGTGGAGCGTGGTGATGAGGTTACCACAGTGGTCACAGATGTAAAACTTTGCACTCATATCGAAATCCTCCCTGAGAATGTTTTGTGTTTCTTGTGTCTATATGATAACAATTCTCAGCTTTAATTTCCGTGATTGGATCACAGAAGGAAGGATTATTTTGTCAGACACGCAGGAATTGGATCACTTTTTTCCTTTTCGGAGATAAAGAATTGCGGTAACAAGACACATCCCCGCAATTCCTGCCAGAAATGAATTGGAATAGTTCTTTGTCAAAATGGCCCAAAGGTTGATTGACACAAAGACAATTAAAAATATAACACCGATTATCCTATTTTTCATCTCTGTTATCCCCTGCAACTTCCGATTTATCGTCACAAGTATATCATACTACCACCTGCAGGAAAAGGCACAGACGCAATAAATATCCCCCGGCGGAGCCGGGGGATATTTATTTGTTTATGAGTCTCTCGGAAAAAGGCGTTCTCACCCTTCCATCTTCTGGATCACTGCGCCCAGCCAGCGGCACAGGGTCTCTCCGGACTGATTGGCGATCTCCAGCACGCGGGCGTGGCTGTGCTTCACCGTCTGGATGCCGGTGGCCATGTTCGTGATACAGCTGACGGCCAGCACCTTCATACCCAGATAATTGCAGACCATGGTTTCCGGCACGGTGCTCATGCCCACGGCATCGGCACCCATGCCCGCAAAGGCACGGATCTCGGCGGCCGTTTCGTAGCAGGGACCCATGAAGCCCAGATAAACGCCCTCTTGATAGGAAATGCCCAGCTCGTCGGCGGTCTGTTTGGCGAGATTCCGCAGTTCCAAACTGTACGGCTCGGTCATGTCCGGGAAACGCGGGCCGAAGCGCTCGTCGTTGGGGCCGATGAGCGGGTTCGTACCCATCATGTTGATAAAGTCGGTGAGGAGCATCAGGGTGCCCGGCGCAAACTCCCGGTTGATGCCGCCGCAGGCATTGGTCAGCACCACCTGTTCCACACCCAGCAGTTTCAGGACATAGAACGGGTAGCAGACTTCCTTCATAGAGTAGCCTTCATAAAAGTGGAATCGTCCTTCCAGCGCATAGACCTCTTTCTCGCCCAGCTTGCCCGCCAGCAATGCGCCTTTATGGCCTGCCACGGTGGACACTGGAAAGTTCGGAATGTCTTTATAGGGCAGTTCTTCCGTCTCGGTAAAGTCTGCGGTCAGGTTGCCAAGGCCGGAGCCGAGTACGACCGCGATTTTCGGGCGTTTGGTGGTATGCGCTTTGATATATTCCGCACTCTCCTGTGCTTTTTCGTAAAGATGTTCCATTGTTTTTTCTCCTTTGCTGCTGTATGCAGTCACTATTCCATTCGTTCCTGCAGCTGTTTCACCGCGTCTTGCAATACATTGCTGAATTGCTTCAGGTCATCTTCCGTGATAATTTTCTCATGCAGCAGATTGACCAGCGTATACGGCAGATCCGGTTTACGAAGTTCCATCTGAACACCCAGACTTTTTCGATCCTCACGGATGCGTCGATTCAGCCCCCAGAACTTATCAGATGCCAGACCATCCCCGTTCAGCAGATCAATATATTGATGATTCAACTTTTCAATATACTCGACGGCCTCTTTGGGGCAATCGCAGATGCAGGCCATGCAGTGGGTGCAATGTTTGCCCCAGACCGGCTTGCCGTTTTCCAGCCGGATATTGTTCAGGGGGGCACAGCTCCACGCACTTGCCGCATCCGATACAGGCATCCGTTGCCCGGAAGGCATCCGCCTTCACAAAAAAGCGATAGAACGCCGGGTCTACCGGGCCGCTCATAAAGCGGTCGTAGCGGGTGTCTCTCAGTGGAGAAAATTCCTGCCCAGCTCTGACCTGCGCCAGCGCCTTCTGAAGCGCAGGCTCTGCCTGCTCCACGATGCTCCGGGCCTGCTCTTTTTGCGGCGCATTGAACATGGCAATGTAGTTTTCCGGCATGATGATCTGAGCTGTACCCATGTACCGCAGGTGCTTTTGCGCCGCAAGCTGCCGGTTATATTTTGCCGCATTGCCGATCTCGCTGCCGCAATCCATCACAAACCAGATGCGCTCCGCCCCGGTCAGCGCAGTCTTGCCCAGCCACTGGGACACCACCCGGGGAATACGCCATGCGTAGGTAGGCGTGACCAGCACCACATCCTGCCCGGTCTGCACCGGGGCGGTATCCCCTGCCTTGATGCAGGTGTTCAGGTCGTAAAGCGGCATATCCAGCCCTTCGGCAATGCGCCGTGCCAGATACCGGCTGTTGCCGGTTCCTGTAAAATAAAGTACCATGGCTGTTCCCTCGTTTTTGTATGGTTTTTTAGATGCCTGTCTGCCCGGCAAACTGGAAGTTGTCGGGGCGAGGCCCCTCCATCTTGCTGCCGCAAGACCGTTCGGTCGCTTGAAAGCCCCACTGGGGCTTTCATTGTTCCGCTTCGCTCCACAAACGCGAATTGTTTACTTCTTCGTCTTAGGCGCAATAAGCAACATGACTGTCACAAGAATATATAAACCATACAGTAACCAAGTAATGGTATTGTTCCAAGGAAAACTCATTTCTGGATGGTTCAATGCAAACACTATAAATGCAATAGCTATAATCAGCATTATTAAACCGAGAATCCTTGATATACGCTTTTTCATGCAAAGCACTTCCTTGTCAAACTGGAATTGTTAATCTTGAACTGGTCCTATAATGCCAAATGCTATTGCATCAATAAAAAGCACGAACGCTATCACATAAACAATTAAAATAGTTGCAATGACTTTAATAACAAGTTGTTGATTTTGTCTTAAATTACTCTTACTAACAATCCTTAAGACAAAAATCAAAGCAACGAGGATGATAAAAGAAATAATATTATAAAGAACCACTGTTTTCATCTATGTGTCCTTCTTTTTTATATCAATTCCGAGTTGTCGCTCTCTGTATATCATAGTTTTCGCACGCAAAAGACCTGCGGCAAGGTGTGCGCTTACACCTCGCCCACAAACTTCATGCCCCAGCTCATGCGGGTGTCGTACATCAGACGGGTCAGGGCAAGGCTATCCTGCGGGGTGTAGCGGTCGCTTCCGGTACGCCCCAGCTTGACGCAGCGGCTTGCTTCCCGGATCTCATACTCAAAGCCGTTGATGTCCACCGGGCAGCGGATGACCTCCGGCTCTTTGCACTCCACTACCAGCGTCATGGTCTCGGCGTGCTGGAAATCAGGCAGAAAGATGCTGCCCTTGGTGCCCACGATACGGGCGTTGCGCTCCAGCTCCTGCCCAATGGTCTGGGTGGACTCCGCCTTGCAGCCGCCGGGGTAGGTCAGCGCAAGGCGACTGTAATCGTCGGTGCCGTACTCGTTGATGTGGACCTCTTTGGTCTCCACCTTCTCCGGTTCCTGTCCGGTGAGGATGCGCAGAAAGCCCAGATTGTAGATGCCGATATCCAGCAGCGCACCACCGCCCAGACTGGAATCAAACTTGCGGTCCTTCCGGGCACCGGAGGCCACAAAGCCGTACTGACAGGTGATCTGCTTCAGTTCCCCGATGGTGCCAGCAGTAAGGATCTCGCGCATTCGGTCGTACAGCGGCAGCAGCCAGATCCAGAATGCCTCCATGAGAAAGAGGTGCTTTTCCTCCGCCAGACGATACAGCTCCTGCGCCTGCTCCGGGTTGATGGTAAAGGGCTTTTCGCACAGAACGTGCTTGCCATGCCCCAAGCAGAGCTTGCAGTTTTCGTAGTGCAGGGTGTTGGGAGTGGCAACATAGATAGCCTCCACCTCCGGGTCGGCGGCAAGGGCTTCGTAGGAGTCATAGCAGCGGGGAATGCCGTACTGCTGTGCAAACGCCTGTGCGCTTTTCAGATGCCGTGAGCCCACGGCAACAAGCTGCTCCCCTTCTGCGCCCATCTGTTCCACCGTAGACGCAAACTTTTTGGCAATGGTGCCGGTCGCTAAAATTCCCCACTTCATAACGGTACCTCCCATTTGATCACTTTGGATCCAGTATACCATGATTTCTCTCTGCGGAAAAGATTCCGCTCCCATAAAGCCCTATTTTTCTGCCAAAAAACACCGCCTCCAAACAAAATCCTTGCAATTTTTGCTCTATCCGTTATACTGATAGAAAAAGGTGTCTTGACACATCAGTTTGGGAGGTACCCCCCTATGAAATTTCTGATCGTAGTGGATATGCAGAACGACTTTATCACCGGCTCGCTGGGCACAAAAGAGGCCGAAGCCATCCTGCCGAAGGTGCTGGAAAAGATCCGCACCTATCGCCCGGAGCAGATCTTTGTCACCCAGGATACCCACCCGGACAACTATCTGGAGACCAACGAGGGGCGTCATCTCCCGGTGGCTCACTGCATCGCCGGCAGCGAGGGGCACGCTCTAAATCCGCTGGTGGCGGAGGCGCTGGAAGGCGTACCTGCAGACCACTTTATCTGCAAGCCCACCTTTGGCTCCACCCTGCTGGTGGAAAAGCTCAAGACCGCCGTCGGGACCGAAGCCCCGGAGATCGAGCTGGTGGGTCTGTGCACCGGCATCTGCGTGCTGTCCAATGCCATCCTGTGCAAAGCAACCTTCCCGGAAAGCGATGTTTCCGTGGACGCTGCCTGCTGCGCCTGCGTCACGCCCCAGTCCCATGACACGGCACTTTCTGCCATGAAGCTGTGCCAAATTGATATCAACAACCAGGGCAGCGAGCCTTGGAGACCGTGAGAGCTGCTTAGGGTTCGAGAGAAGGTGCCAACATGAAACATCGCATTGTGACGGCTGCGCAGATGAAGGAAATTGAACGAGCCGGGGATGCCCACGGTCTGCCCTACCTGCAAATGATGGAAAACGCTGGGCTGGCTGCTTAGTGGTCGTCGATGTACTCCTCCACCGAGGCAGACAGCTTGCGGCTCACCGTCAGAGAGTCCCGGTCGTAGAGCACCAGATATCTCTGGTACGCAATTCGACCGACCCGGATTTCAGAAGATGATTGCCGAAGTCAAAGCTGACCGAATCTCCGTTGTTATCATATGGTAATTTTTCTCCGGCCAAACGAAAAAGCTCGTCTGCAAGCCACGATATGTGGCAGCGCAGACGGGCTTTCGTTATGGAATCATTCTGTTTCAATTATCCTGATATTCGCTCTGACTTACATGGCGTTCCGTAAAACACGCAGTCGTTCTTCAAACGTTGCTTTCCATGCCGGATGCTCGGAGAATACGGTGTGCTCCACCTGACGGACTTGGTTCAGTCCGATGTTCCGCACCGCTTCCACTGCAGCATCTTTTTGGCTCAGATGGCATTTTCCCACGGTCAGACAGTTTGCGCCTTCTGGCGTGTCGTACTGCTGAAACGCCCGGTTGAAGTCCATCAGGTCATGCAGACGGATGGGCTGATTGGTTTCGTTGTCTACCAGCAGACCCCAATTTTCCCAATGACGGTCGGTATTGCCCACCAGATAATCCAGAATGTTCATCATATAGTAGCTGGGAGCATCCAACTCTAAGATCTTATCCAGCGTGTTCCAATCATGGTTCGTGCAGTAGACGTCATAGGCTGCATAGGTCACAAGACTGTATCGCTGAGATGTCATGATTTTGCTGATGGAAACCGGCTCATTTTCAAACATCCCCTGCTCATACAGTACCTGATGGCAGTCAAAGCACCGGCAGATTTTGCTTGCCAGCACTTCACGTTCCACCGCTTCCCTGCCACCATCCTTGTAAAGATAGAAGCCATCCTCTTTTCGCACCCACGCCTTGGGGTACAAGCCGCCCGTAGACAGGTCATTTGCCAGAAGATGGGCGTTTGTCACCGTCATTTGGTGCCCCCGCAGCGCAATATCCACAAGCGCATTGCTTAAGGAGTGTGCAAAAAGGTTGATATCCTCGAATCGAATCTTCTCGTTTTCTTCTTTCACCCAGAACACATCCAGCAAAGACAGACAATGGTAGGATAATGCGATCTGTGCTCGTTCCCTGTCCGTAGCACTCTGAGATGCACCGATACTGTTCAGGATTTCCTTGGCGTAGGTGCGATCCAACGTCAACATCCGGGAGGCGCACCAATAGTAAAAGTTCGTTACATTATTGATGCGCTCGTCAAAATCATCCGATTCCACCAGAACCAGATCATAGGGCATGAAATCCTCGAGGCAGACCCTGCATTCCCCTGTCGTGCTGAGTTGTGCCACACAGCTTTCCCGGTGCATGATCTCGTAAAACATGGTTTTCATCCCTCCCTGCGTTCTGTGTCTTGCTCTGTATTTATATTACCTTCTTTTTTCACGGGACGCAAGAGCTTTTACTTTTCAAAAAGCTTTTTCTGCTGCTCCATCAGGACGGTTTCGATACGCTCTTTCAGCAAAAAGTGGAACTGTTTTGGGTAATAGCATGCAGCGTCAAATAATTTCCAGCCATTTGTGATCCTCCGCCATTCTTCCCTGCGTCTTTTCAACAAGCAGAACCGGGTCATATTCCGGAACGCCAACAGCATCCAGATAGTAATCCAAGCCCTTTCGTGTTTTCGGAATGCATCGGTCTGCCAGAAAGGCCAGGAAGTCTTCCCATGAGGGCGTTTCGTTCACACCAAACGCAGTATCCAGTATTTCGTCAACTTTGTTTTCGATGCAGATCTGCTCCGCTGTAAAATCTGCCAGGATCACGGTACACAGAACATCTCCGTCATAATACCGATATTCTTTCAGCTGATGTCCTTTCTGTTCTGCATTTCTGCGGAACAGTTCCGGGTCTGTGGATGCAAGCGGTCGGACGGTGATTTTTTCACCGTCAAAAGAAAGTTCTACCCGGTCCTCTTTTGAAAGTCCCATCGCGCGAAGCCACACTGCCGGGAGATTGACCGAATACTTTTCTGCATTCTTTCCTGCTGTTCCCCCTGCTTTTCTTCTCATAATTTTCACGCTGCGACGATTCATGCACTTCACCTTCCCTTACAAGAAGAATACCATATTGGCCGCCAACAATCAATGATTTTTTGTCCGCAAAATTCCAAAAACTTATGTAACACAAAAAGCCCCACGCTCAACACTGCCTCTGAATCCGACCGTCTCTGGTCGGAGCAGAAAAGCATATGTTGAGCGTGGGGCTTTGTTTATCGGCTCGGCTGCCAGCCGGGCTTTTGGTGTTCCTTGGGTTTGTAAGTTCCTTTGGTAGTATCGATCACCGCCTGCAGCAATTCGAGCTTCTGCCATGTGGGGCAGTTCAGACGGTCGATTTTTTCGATCACATAGTTGGCGTGGGCGGTTGCGACCCGTTTTCCGAGTTCGTCCCATCCCTCTTTCGTTTTGGGGTAATGTACCACCACTTCAATGGGGGCACTCTTTCGCATGGCTCACTCACCTCCGATTACATCGCTATCACCTCATTTTTACGGGTTACTGGTTGTCCGCTATTCGCTGCGGTTTCCGCTCAGAACGTTCAGAGCCAGACTGACCAGCAAAGCCATATCAATGCGGAGCATTTCAGCCTTGCTGGCATAGCCCATAAAGCGTTCGATGCGGGATTTATCGATCGTGAAGATCTGCTCCAGAAGAATCATGGACGGTTCCTCAAAGGCCGGGTTGGAATCCACCAGCACATGGGTGGGCTGTTTTTTCTTCTTTTCCGTCCGGGTGGTAACAGTTGCAACGATCAATGTAATGGCCGACCGTCAGAAGTCCCACCGACATGATAGAACACCCTGTTTCCTGCTTTTCTTGCAGTAAGCAGCCCCATCTCATGGAATTTCATCACAAACGTCCGAATGGTTGCATGCCGTCATTGGCATTCGCAAAATCGACAAGACATTTCATGGCACCGGGAAGCCGCTCTGCCGGAAGTCCCGGTCTTGGTTCTTCACCGCCCACAATAAAAACCTCGCCATGCCGATAAAAGTGGTTTGGCAGTAATCGATCTTCATCCGGGAGATAACCCCCTGTGCTGATCTGATATAGGTGATGCAGATTCTCCTCGGTGATCCTATTCTGACGATTCGCGATAAACTCCAGTCCGCGCTTCATACCATAGATGCGGGCTTCTTGTTCATCACGAGGGGCATAGCCATCGAGGATATAACGGATACTGCTGCGGGTCGAGCGGATACTTTCAATTTGAAAAGTAGCATAAATTTCCTCGGTCATCGCCGACAAACCGAAGTTTTGTCCACTGACAGGGACAGAGAGCAACTGCTTCATTCAAAGCAATGCCTCTGAATCATTTTTACACTCCAAACACTGTTTTCGTCAGCCGGATACCTGCTGCCGTCTTCATCGTATGTTCCATAAAGGTTCGGATTGCCTGCTGGTCGTACCCGCTTTCGGACGCATTGACGATATAATCCGCCTCAATCAGAATCTGATAGTCAATGCCGTCGATCTGCGCCGGACTATGGTGGTGCCCTACCAGATAGGCCACCCGGTCGATCTGTTCTGCTGTCATGCCGGTATCCGCCAAGAACTCCCGCACCAGCGGGGCACCCTCCTGCTCCTGATATTTACCATTGGTGTTGCCGTACTTTTTGCGGCAGAGCGGGCAGGCGATATCGTGGGTGATGGCCGCCACCTCCAGAATAAACTGCGTGTCTGCGTCCAGCCCCTCCAGCTCACCAATGGTTTTGGCATAGGTCCACACACAGCTCAGGTGCGTGATGTCATGGATATTCCCTTCGGAAAAGGCGATCATCTTTTCCATGATCTGTGCAATGGTCATCATTTGTTTTCACTCCCGTTTTTAATACTTAAATGTTCACCTTGATAAACGCGAATTTATAGTGCATCTCTCGGACAATTCTTCACGCATTCAAAGCAAAGAATACATTCCGTACCGTTTTTTCGTTTTCTGGAATTATCTGTAACATCTACTTCCATAGGACACACATTTTTACATTTGCCGCATGAAACACATTTGCTTTTATCACATTTAATTCGGAGCAGCGAAAAATAACTCATAGGTTTTAAGAATATAGTGATAGGACATATGTATTTGCAAAATGCACGATTATCCTTAAAGACAAAAGCCAATATTATCCCAACTATATAGTATATGGCATTTCCAATGATAAACGCCCAAAACATAATCCTCTCAATGTTACCGATACGAGCAAGAAATAGCACCGAAACAAATATAAGAGAACTTGCAAATGTTATATACCTTATCCACCCAATCTTTTCCCGTGGTGTTTTGGGAACTTTATACGGAAGAAAATCAAGCACCATTGCCGTCCAACAGGCATACCCACACCAACCTCTGCCAAAAAGCAATGGTCCAAAAATTTTTGCCACCGCATAATGAATTGTTGCGGCTTCAAATACCCCTGTAAAAAGATAATACCAAAATCCCTCAATCTGCATATTTTCACCGCAAATAAAGCCCAAATACACCAACATATAAAGTCCGACTAAAAGCTGTGCAACTCTGCGGGCATATTTGTATTTTTTTATATAAAGAAATATCCCGAAAAAGATTGATATTCCAATATAGCTAAAATTAAAAAGGTAAAATATATTGTCCTGTGTCAGCCATAATGTTACTGCAATAGTCATAAATATTCCCAATACACCAAGCGGTAGAAAATACTTTTTCATTTTATTCCTCCAATCCACAAACTGGAATTGTTTACTGTTTCTTCTTTACAACGAAACCAATAACGAACAAAATAATTGCAGGAATTACCAAAAACAAAGCATTTACTAACACCCACAAATAAAAAGGCGCAGAGTTTAGCGATGTTAAGTATTGAGTATAATCAACGATGCTCTTAATAACAAATACAATCAACAGAATGAGACTCACAATGTTGCATATCATAGGTACTTTCTGTTTCATTCTAAACACCTCAATAAATTCCAATTTATCAAATAAGAATTTCCGTCAATTTTTCTCTTGATGTAGCTCGTTTCTAAGAGTAGGAACGAACTGTTCTGTTGCCGGAGACGGACCATTCAGGTCGATCTCCGGCAGTATTTTTGTTATCGCCTATTAAAAAACAGCCGGAACGACTTTCTGCTGCGCTACATCGATGATGCCGTATGTATTCAGTCTGAGTTTGGGAATGACCGGAAGGCTGACGAAGGCGAGGGTCATAAAGATGCCGATATCTTCCGCTACACCATGTGCCTTGAGGGCATCGTTCAGCGCCTGCATTTTCGCCGCAACGCTCTCTGCGCTTTCGGTGCTCATCAATCCGGCCACCGGAAGCGCAAGTTCTGCCACGACCTGTCCATCTGCCACAAACGCAAGTCCGCCTTTGTTTTTCCGCACGGTGTTGCCGGCCAGCATCATATCGGTATCGTTGTCCCCTGCCACAATCAGGTTATGGGAATCATGTGCGATGCTCGATGCAACGGCTCCGCATTTCAGGCTGAAGTTCCCTAAAAAGCCAATGCCCACATGGCCGGAGTGATGATGCCGCTCAAAAACGGCCAGTTTTACGATGTTGTGTTCCGGGTCCACACCGGGAGCTTTGCCCGGATGCCGTTGGAACGGGATGATTTTTTCCTCTGTAAGCAATTCGCCCCGGTTCAGGCAGATGACACGCTCCTGCTCCCCGCTCTCCCGAAGTTTCAGGTCCTGCAGTGTGATCTCATCCAGATCAAAGGAATCCATAACGTGGGAAAATCTCACACGGTCGATGTCAAGCGGTGCGGGTTTCAGCGTTTTTCCGTGCTCGGCCACCAGCGTGCCATTCTTGTAAACCTGTTCGACCGTAAAGGATTCCAGATCAGAAACCACAACCAGATCTGCCCGGTACCCCGGTGCTACGGCACCGCGTTGCTTGAACCCAAAATACTGTGCCGGGACCAGCGTTGCCATTTTGACGGCCACTGCTGGGTCTGCGCCCAGCCGGATCGCTTTACGGATGTTGGAATCGATGTGGCCGCCGTCCAGCAGGTCACCGGGGTGCTTATCATCCGTCACCAGCATACAGCGGCTGCAATAGGGCTCCCGGAACAGCGGCATCAGGGCCTCCATATTTTTGGCAGCCGTTCCTTCCCGGGTCATGATGTATTGTCCGCGCCGGAGTTTTTCCATGGCTTCCTCGATGTTGGAGCACTCGTGATCAGACTGAACGCCTGCCGCAATATAAGCATTCAGGTCCTTAGCGCTCAAAAGCGGCGCATGGCCATCCACGATCTTTCCCGCTTCGGTGCAGTCGCGGATCTTCTGCAGGATCTTCGGGTCACAGCGCACCGTTCCGTAGGCATTCATCAGTTCCGCAAGCCCCAGCACACGGGGATCGCCGTAGTAAGGCCGGAGCTGTTCTGCGTTCAGCACCGCACCGGATTCATCCAGATCCGTGGCCGGAACACAGGAGGGCAGCATGAAATAAACCGAAAGGGTCAGATTTTTTGTCGTTTCCAGCATAAAATCCAAGCCTTCCAGCCCCGCAACGTTTGAGATCTCGTGCGGGTCTGTGACCACCGCAGTGGTACCGTGGGGCAGCACTGCCTGCTCGAAAGCCGGACCACAGAGCATGGAGCTTTCGATGTGGATATGCCCATCGATCAGGCCCGGGCAGACATATTTGCCGTGCAGATCAACTTCTTTCCGGCCATGATACGTGCCCACGCCCACGATCGAATTTCCGCTGATGGCAATATCAGCGGTGTCGATCTCATCGGTAAACACATTGACAATTCTGGCATTTTTCAAAACCAGATCAGCCAAAGCATCTCCTCTGCCTGCCGAGATCCGGCGTTTCAGCTCATCAGACTGCATAGAAACATCTCCTCTCTCTGAAGTTCGATTTTCTCACCTGTGGATTGGTTCTGCCCTTATTCTACCACGCCTTGCCGCTGCGGAAAAGATGTCGGGAAACAAAAATGGCCCCGGAGGGCTTGTTACAGCTCTCCGGGGCCACTTTATGTGCGTTGTGCCTTGGCGCAGACCGTCAGCACTCCACTGCCACCTTGATCACGCCGTCCCGTTTCTTTTCAAACAGCTCGTAGCCCTCTGCGATCCGGCGCAGGGGGTAGGTGTGGGTGATGAGCGGTTCGGTATCGATCTTGCCTTCTGCGATGAGACGCAGCGTTTCTTCACAATCGCAGCCGTCCACGCCGCCGGTCTTAAAGGTGAGGTTTTTGCCGTACATTTCCGGCAGCGGCAGGGTCTGTGCCTTATCGTACAGCGCCACCACCGTCACAACGGCGTTGGGCCGTGCACACTCCCATGCCAGCCGGAAGGTGGAATCTGCCCCTGCCACCTCCAGCACCACATCGGCCCCGCCGTGGTCGCTGTGGGCACGCACAAAGGCGGCGCAGTCCTCCGGCTGCACGGTAAGCACCTGCGGGTAGTGCCGACGGATGAACTGCAGGCGGCTTGCGTCCTTTTCACAGACGATGATGCGCTTGGGGCTGTGCAGCATGACGCACAGCAGCGTGCAGATGCCGGTCGGCCCTGCACCGAGGATCAGCACGGTATCCTCGGGGGTGATTTCCGAGATGCGTGCCGCCCAAAAGCCGGTGGCCAGCACATCGCCCACCAGCAGCGCCTGCCGATCGGTAACGCCGTCAGGGATCTTGTTCAGTCCCTGATCCGCAAAGGGCACCCGGACATACTCGGCCTGCCCGCCGTCGATGCGGCAGCCCAGCGCCCAGCCGCCGTTTTGATCGGTGCAGTTGTTCACAAAGCCTTTTTTGCAGAAAAAGCACTCTCCGCAGAAGGTCTCCACGTTCACCGTCACCCGGTCGCCGGGTTTCACATTGGTCACCGCACTGCCCACTTCTTCCACGATGCCCACCATCTCGTGCCCTACCGTGATGCCGGGCACCGCCCGGGGCACGCTGCCGTGCTTGATGTGCAGGTCGCTGGAGCAGATGCTGGCAAGGGTCACCTTTACAATGGCGTCCCGCTCGTGCTGCAGCACCGGCTTTGGTTTTTCCATCAGGGCAAACGTTCTCTCTGAAACATAGGTATAGGTCAGCATGCTTTTTACCTCCACGCGCTTTGACCTTTCCGAACGGAGTATACCACGCAGCTATGGCAAAGAGCAAGCCGCAAAAGGCCCGCCCTTTGCGGCAGCTCTCCGCCGATCAGATCTTGGGCTGATACTGCATGCTGGACACATTGTAAATGGTAACAAAAGCCTTGGGGTCTTCCCGGTTGATAAAGTTCATCAGCTTCTGATATTCGCTCTTGTCCACGATGGTAATGATCTCGTTGTGCTTTTCCAGATTGTATGCACCGATGGCCTCGTACATGGTCGCACCGCTGTGCAGGTCATGGAGGATGAACTGACGCAGCGCCTCCTCTTTTTCGGTGATGATGCAGACTCGGCGTTTGATGCTGTTATCAAAGATGAAATGGTCCAGCACGATGCCGTTGAAGTAAGTACCGAGGATACTCAGCACCACGGTCTTTTTATCGTAAACCAGGGCCGCGGAAAGCGCCACACACATTCCCGACAGAGACATGGCTTTTCCCAATTCCATGTGCAGGTACTTGTTCATGATCTTTGCCACGATATCCAGCCCGCCGGAGGATGCATTGCGGTTGAACAAAATACTCAGCCCGATGCTGACCACCAGAATATAGCACAGCACGTCCAGCTCCTGACTGCCGGTCATCGAGCCGAACTCCGGGAACAGCTTTTCAAACAGCCCCAGAAACACCGGCAGCAGCACACTGGTGTATACGGTCTTTGCGCCAAATTCTCTGCCGCAGGTAAAGAACCCGATGATGAGAAGCACGACGTTCAGGATCATCGTAATGACCGACAAGGGCAGCGGCACAAAATTGGACAGCACGATGCCAAGGCCGGAAATGCTGCTGACGGATGTATGGCTCGGCACCAGAAAAAAGAAAACGCCCGCCGCAATGATCGCCACCGCCCCGGTCAGGACTGCCGTCTCCCTCAGGACTGCGCCGGTCTTTCCTTTTACATCACTCATCTTTGTCCCCCTAAAGTCAAATTTGTTTCACTGATCTCCTCATCTTTGTCGATGCGGACAAGGAGCTTACCGCCAAAGCGTTTGTATTCCATAGTGAAGTACCTCCATAAATTCTGAAGTTGCTGTTCTCAGTATACCATGTTTTTCCCTTGCGGAAAAGATAGCGAAACAAAAATGGCCCCGGAGGGCTTGTTACAGCTCTCCGGGGCCACTTTATGTGCGTTGTGCCTTGGCGCACACGACCGGCGTTTTACTCGATCTCGATCAGGTTCGGGTTCTCAGGCAAAGCCTTCGTCTGCTGAGGAGCAGGCAGCTCGATGTGCAGGACACCATCCTCGAACTTTGCGTGGATGTCTTCCTTCTTCACATCGCCCACGTAGAAACTGCGCGCGCAGGTGCCGGAGAAGGATTCGCGCCGCAGATAGCGGCCCTTCTTATCCTTTTCGTCGCTGCTGTGGCTGCGCACTGCCTGAATGGTCAGGTAGCCGTCGTTCAGATCCATCTGGACGTCTTCCTTCTTGCAGCCCGGCAGGTCAACCGCTACTTCGTAGCCGTTGTCCGTCTGTTTGACATCGGTCTTCATCATGTTTGCACCACGCTTACCAAAGGCGCCACGAGCCTCACGGTTCATAGCACATTCCAGTGCAGCGTCATTCCAAAACGGATCGAAGAAATCATCGAACAGGTTTTCATGGAAAACAGTCGACATAAGCATAAATCATTCCTCCAATCCCGGCGTTCGGGTCGGGGCAAAAAATCTGAAGCGTCCACTCGGAAAGGCTTTCCGGGGAGCCTTGCGGTTCTCCTTTTGCCCTTCCTCCTGAGCACGCCACTGTTATAGCACCGTTCATTAGCAGTGTCAATAGAAGAGTGCTAAAGTTCATGAAAGAATAATACTTTTATAAAATCCTATGCAATCTTTTCAAAATTCAGTCACATCATCGCATTTTATATCATCTTGGCAATCATGAAGCACAACAGTTCATACCTGCAATCAATCCCCGTGCCACCGCAGCGGTCATGACGGTATCATCGGTGAAGTGCGATTTCTCGCTCAGCAGCGGAAAATCCTTGTGCTTGTAATTGTTGTGGTCAAATTCATAGGGACTGCCCACGATGTCACCCAAAATTGCTCCTAACATGGCTGTTTTCTCCCTTACCTATGATGCCGCTTCTGGAAATCAGCTTCGATTTGTTCTTTCCACTCTGCGCCGATGGCCGCGCAGCAGGGTGCCTCCCGCATCCGGGAAACCGTCTCGCTGACAACGTGGTAGTTGACCGCCACGCCCTGTGCGTCATTCTCGAACCGCACAGCCCGGTCGGACGAGATGCCGAAGCGGGCAGCTTCCTTCACGGCGTCCATGTTGGCACCGAGGAACAGGAACTCCCAGCCGTACTGCTCTTTTTCCCGCTCGATCATCCGGCGGATCTTCTCATAGCTAAACCGTTTGCTGGCGTTTTCCAAGCCGTCCGTGGTGATGACAAAGATGACCTTTTCGGCACGCTCGTCCTCCGGCAGATGGCGCTGGATATTCACCATCTTTTCCATGCCACAACCAATGGCATCCAGCAGCGCCGTGCAGCCCCGGACGTAGTACACGGTGGAGTCCTTCAGCCCCCGCTCGTCAATGAGCCGCAGCAGCCGGGTGGTGAAGCTTTCACCGAGATTATCCATCAGGCTTTCCAGACTGCGGGCTGTCCTGGGTGCCGCGGCGGGTGCCGGAACTGCACCTAGCATCGGCAGGGCAGCATCTTCTTCCAGAAGCCTCCGCCGCTCTGACAATTCCCTGCACCGACGGTCAAATCCGTAGCTTTCATCGTTCTGTGCTACATAGTGGTCGTCAATGTACTCCTCCACCGAGGCGAACAGCTTCCGGCTCACGGCCAGCGAGTCCCGATCGTAGAGCACCAGATACACGGTCAGGTCGTGCTCCATGACGTACTGTGTGATGGTGTCCACCGCAATGCGGAAGGCCTGTTCTTTGGGGTAGCCATAGTTTCCGCTGGACAGCAGCGGAAAAGCCACGCTCTCACAGTGGTACTCTGCGGCTAATTCCAATGCGGAGTGGTATGCACCGGCTAATTGTTCAGCTTCGCCGAACCCGCCGCCGTGCCACGCTGGGCAGACTGCATGGAAAATATATTTTGCGGGCAGACCGAATGCCGGAGTACACACGGCTCTGCCCAAATCGCAACGGCCGATGGCTTCGCAGACGGCGGTCAGCTCCTGCTCCCCTGCCGCCTGATAAATGGCACGGCTGGTGCCGCTGCCCTGCAAAAGGTTCCGGTTGGCCGGGTTGACAATGGCATCCGCCGCCACTTTGGTGATGTCATTGCGGATCATCAGAAACGGCATGGTGGTTCCTCCCTCACATGGTTTTCTTCATCCTATCACATCCGGCGGGGCGGTGCAAGGGGTGCTCTTGTTTCCTGTCCGCGCAGCTATTATAATAATAGGTATCGAAAGAAGGTGAGCTTCCTGCACGACATCTGGAATCCATGGCACGGCTGCGTCAAGTGCAGCGAGGGCTGCCAGAACTGCTACATGTATTTTCTCGACCGGATGCGGGACCAGAACGGAGCCGAGATCTACAAAACGAAAAGCGGCTTTTCCTATCCGCTCCAGAAAGACCGCACCGGACACTACAAAATCCAGAGTGGTGAGCAGATCCGGGTCTGCATGACCTCGGATTTCTTCTTGGAAGAAGCCGACCCGTGGCGGGTTGAGGCGTGGGACATCATGCGCCAACGCA
Source organism: Faecalibacterium sp. AM43-5AT (assembly GCF_003603345.1). NCBI lineage: Bacteria > Bacillati > Bacillota > Clostridia > Eubacteriales > Oscillospiraceae > Faecalibacterium > Faecalibacterium sp. AM43-5AT. Next base: position 17,531 of record NZ_QVGZ01000013.1, on the reverse strand, counting down.
GCGATGTGGTGTTTTTTCTGCTCACCAAACGGCCGCAGCGGGTACGGGAGTGCCTGCCGCCGGACTGGGGCAGCGGTTGGGACAACATCTTTTTCAACGTCACCTGTGAAAATCAGCGCCGCGCCGATGAGCGCATTCCCATTCTGTTTGACCTGCCCTTCAAGCACAAGGGCATCATGTGCGCACCCTTCATCGGGCCAGTAAGCATCCGGCAGTACCTTACCGCCGGGCAAATCGAGCAGGTCATCTGCGGCGGCGAAAACTACGATGGTGCCCGCCCCTGCAATTTTGATTGGGTCAAGTCTCTCCGGCAGGAATGCGTGGATGCCAACGTGACCTTCTGCTTTATCGAGACCGGCACCGTGTTCATCAAGGACGGCAGGCGCTACCACCTGCCAAACAAGCAGCTGCAAAGCCGAATGGCCTGTAAATCCGGCATGAATTTTCAGGGCAGGCCCATTCATTTTGACCTCGTGGACGACTGGGGCTACCCCATCCCGCAGGAAGATCTCTATGTGCCCCATTTCCGCGCAAACTGCGAGACCTGCGGCAGCAAGTTGATCTGCAACGGCTGCAGCGATTGCGGAAAATGCTTATAAAATAAAGGAGTTCCAGGAATCAATACAAATGAAATTTATGGCTGATCTGATGTGCAATTTCATCCGGCAGCGGGCGGAAACCGATGCAGGTCAGGGTCATGCCCTCTCCGTTTTCATCAAATTCTTCCGGTTCCAGCTCGGTGTGGCAGGCATCCCGGATAAGGAAGAAGTCTTTGTTTTCCACAAGGCCCAATTCCTCGGCAATGGTTTTTGCTTTCAGCAGTTGATTGCGGTTCTTTGCCCCGCAGATAGTTTTGGTAAAAGAGCCATCGAACCATTCTTCATAGGTTGCTTTCTCCAACATGATTTCTGCCCGATAGCCGGTAATTTCTCCGTCTTTCTCAATGGGTTCCACGCCCTGTCCCATGCCGATGGGGTCGGTGAGGAATGCCAGCGAAGCATGGCAGCACTGCGCCGCCAGCTTACCGGGAGACATCTGCAGGTCCTTTCGGGCAATGATGAGTTGACGCATTTTCTCTCCTTCTTATGACAGCTTGATCTTCAAATCTGCCAGCAGATTCACTGCTTCCGGCAGGGAAAATTTCGCATCCTTCAGGCGGCTGCCCAGAATGTCCACCCTATAACCGGCGGCATCCCGGAAATCCGCCTTGCGCAGGTCACACTGGTAGAATTCCGTTTCGTGAAGTTCCGCGCCCTTGAAATTCGCCAGCTGCATCTCGCATTTGGCAAACATTGAGCCGACAATTTCGTTGCCGTCCGAAAAGTCGAAGCGGTTGAAGTTCATTTCGGTGAAGGTGTTATATTTCAGACTGCACTCTTTCAGCGTGTGAATGGGGTCTGGGAAGGCACCATTGGACATCAGCGGTGCCCACTCGATTTCATTCAGGCGGCAGTCCTCAAAATCCAGCGACTGCACCGAGGAATGGGTACTGCGCAGACCTGTGATCTCACACCGCACGAATTTGCACTCGTTCAGCGTGGTATGATCCAGTTCGCATTTGGTAAAGGAGCAATCCACAAACACGCAGTCGGTAAAGTCGCAGTCCTCAAAAGTCTCCTCGGTGAACGACAGGTCAGCAAACCGTCCACCCTCACAATAACGCTCTGTCATAAAATTCTCCTGTCAGCGCAGTTCTTCCAGCAAAGCCGTGCAGCTTGTATCGTATCATTTCAAATTTGGAACGTGCGCGTTCCAAATTTACGCTTGCTTCAAGAACTCCCGCAGCACATCCTCTGGGCGGGGTGTATGGTTCGGGTACTTTTCCCGCAGCGGTGCGGCGGCACCATCCATAATGTAGGGCACACCCACAATGTCCAGCATCGACACATCGTTATAATTGTCGCCAAAAGCCATCACATCGGCAAGGTCGATGTCCAGCGTCTTGCAGATGCTGCGCACACCGATGCCCTTGTTGGCAAAGGTGGTGTCGATCCAGTACGGCCCTGCCACAGCGCAGTTCGCCTCTTTCCATCGTGGGACAAACCGTTCCGTGTAAGATTCTACGCCTTCGTGCAGATACACCGATACTTTTGTGATCTCCTCCGGCACCTCAGACGGGGCATGAATGATCTGATAGTTGTTCCCGATGAACTGGATGCGCTGGAGCATTCCCATGCCCCGCTCCATCAGGTAGGCGGTATTCTGACCGGAGAGCATCACTTCGCCCTGCCCGTCGCTGCGGGTCCACAGGTCGTTGGCGATTTCTTCGGCCAATGCACGGGGCATCGGATTCTTGGCGATGCACTGTTCGTCCTTATAGATCACGCCGCCGTTTTCGCAGAGAAACACACAGCAGTCCGCCACCGGTGCAAAGAGCTTGCGCAGGCTGGTATACTGCCGGCCGGATGCCGGGCAAAACAGAATGCCGCGCCGATGCAGCTCCCGTATCTGCTCAAAGATCTCGTCTTCCAGTTCCTTTTTGCCGTATTGCAGCAGCGTACCGTCAATGTCGCTGCAAATCAGTCTGATTGACATTTTCCGTCCTCATTTTTCAAGATAATTTTAGGCAATTCCCCGGCATCCAGAACACGGACGCCTTCGTCCATCAGCATCTTGGCAAAAACGCCCTGTCCGGGAATCTTTGTCCCGGAAAACGTTCCATCGTAAATTTCCTTCACGCCGCAGCTGGGACTGCGGGATTGTAGGATGGCAAGCTCCACCCCATTTTCTTTTGCAATGGCAAGGGCTTTCGCTGCACCTGCCCGGAACTCCCGGTCCACATTGATGCCCTCTTTGTTCGTGACAACGCCCTGCACGATTTCCGCCGGGCACCGCGGTGTGGGCAGGCCGCCCAGCACCTCCGGGCAGACCGGAACCACCTGATGCCCCCGCGCAAAATCGCAAACCGCCTGATTGTAATTGTTTCCGCCGCTGTATTTGCAGTTTTCGCCCAGCAGGCAGGCGCTGACCAGAATCTTCATTGTTGCGCGCTCCGTTTTTCAGATACTGAATCTTTTCCCTATTCTACCACGCTTTTGGGCATTGAAAAAGAGGATTTTGCTTTTCCTATCCCCATACCGGGAGGTCCGCCGTAATCTTTTCTAATTCCTGTGCAAGAAACGTCAGTCTTTCCCTCAGATGGTTGTTATGCGGTGCATCTCCGTTCAGCAGATAGTCCGTTCTGACATTCAGGCAGGACGAAAGATCCTGCAGCAACTCAATCGAGCAGCAGCGGCTTCCCGTTTCAACTTTTGCAAGATGATTCGCACTAACGTTCAGCATTATACTCTGCTGTTCCTGTGTAATCCCCTTCTTTTTCCGCAAATCGCGGATACGTCCGCCGAATTCTTTTGCATCAAATCGCATTGTTCAATCCTTTCCTTTGCGCCGGAAACACAAACAGGCCGAGACTCCTTTTCCGAGTCCCGGCCTGTTTTCAGCTTGAAAATGCACAATGACCGCGACTCGATGGAGCTGCTCTTGTGAGCAGCTCACGGAGTATTATCAGCCTTTAATGCATTTCAGGCAATTTTCCCTCTTGCGCAACTGAAACTTGCGCCATGGCGATATTATAGCAAGTGTTTTCATCACTGTATCCATCCCATTTATACACAGTTCCGAACCAAAAGAACCGCATAAAGTTCTCATCAAAAAACAGGGAGTGACATCAAATCACTCCCTGTTTGCATTGATTGTATCAGAGTTTCGTCATCCAAAGGCCATGCAGGTTGCAGTATGCGTAAACAGCCACCGGCTTTTCACTTCCCAGTTCAAACACCGCGTTGGGAGCCTGCCCCGGATTCAGATAGCGGATCTGCCCACCGTTCTCAGTCTCCACAAAAATCCACTGAATATAGTGAACATCCGCCATGGGGTGCTCCACCGCGCCCACTGTGACCGTGAGACGACTGCCGGAAAGCTCTGCCACCGGCAGATGCTTCTCGCCGCTGGCTTCCACCGTATTGGGAACCAGCTCTTTCATCTTCTCCCCGCAGCAGACCAGCGGAACGCCTGCGTTATGGATGGTATAGAGCCACGTTATCATAGCGGACAGATCGTATGGGTAAAGCGCTGCGAAGAACTTGAATGCGGAGATATCGGGATATTCGTATATGATGACTGCAGATACCTGTAAATATGACAGCAAAAAACTCCCCGGCATCCTTCTTGGAAGGAATGCCGGGGAGACGTTCAATGTTTTATGGGCTCAGTTGTCCGGTATCAGCCGCTGACGAAGTACTTATCAGTGCAGCTCCGGCCAGTAAGCCTTGTTGGCAACGATCATATCGTCCAAGATCTTCTTGGCGACCAGCAGGCTGGGCACGGTCTTGGACAGAGTAAAGGCCATCAGTGCCTTCTCGTAGGAGTGCTCCACAGCAGCATCCACGATCAGCTTCTCCACAGCCTCCTGCTGCTCGATCAGACCCTTGTAGAAGGTGGGAATCTCGCCCACACGCACGGGTTCCGGGCCGCGGTCGGTGATGTAAGCGGGAACCTCCACCATGGCGTCGGAGGGCAGGTTCTCCACAGCACCGTTGTTTTCCACCATGACCAGATAGCGCTTGCGCAGGTCGAAGGCAAGGCTCATGGCAACGTCCACGATGAACTCGCCGTGCACACCGCCGAAGAACTTGGTCAGGTCTACGTCCTTACCGGCACGATAATCTGCCACAGCATCAAAGATGCGCTTCTCGCGGCCTTCCATGACCTCATTGGCACGGGTGTGGTTGGGATCGCTGCTCTTTACAACTTCATCGCCCAGCAGGTAGTACTGCATATAGGTGTTGGGCAGATAGTCATGGAAAGCAGAGCAGATGTTCTTGGCGTTTGCGTAGGTGTGCAGCCAGGACGGATCGCTGTGCAGCACATCGCTCTTGGCGTTCTGGGGCATATAGCCGTGCTCTGCTACATAGCTCTTGAGCTTCTCGGTCACATCCTCACCGTTCAGGCGCACCTTGGTGAACCAGCCGAAGTGGTTCAGACCAAAGTAGTCCACTTCCAGATCATGACGGTCGCACTCCAGAATCTCGGCCATGTTGCGCTCGATGGCAACCGGCATATCGCAGATGTTCAGGATACGAGCCTTCGGGCGCAGACGGAAGGTTGCCTTTGCCACGATGGCAGCGGGGTTGGAGTAGTTGACGATCCAGTAGGTGGGCTTTGCGTACTTCTCGCAGTAATCGATCAGCTCCACCATGGGGTAGATGGTACGCAGACCGTAAGCCAGACCGCCAGGGCCGCAGGTCTCCTGACCCACAACGCCGTACTTCAGCGGGATTTTCTCGTCCTGCTCACGCATAGCGTACAGGCCGACACGCATCTGTGCAAAGATGAAATCTGCATCGGTCATGGCAACTTCCGGGTCGGTGGTCAGGGTCAGCTTCAGTTCCGGGTCGAACATTTCCACCACATGGCGGACGATGACACCCACAGCCTCCTGACGCTCTGCGTTGTTATCGTAGAGCACCAGCTCATTCAGCTTGAAGCGATCCTTCTGCACCAGCAGGCTCTTGACGATGCCGGGGGTATAAGTGCTGCCGCCGCCGGCGATGACCAGTTTGAACGTTTTCATAAGGCAAGCCTCCTATTATAATGTTTTTTGTATGATGAATAAAAGCGGATATCTTATTCTGCGCGGCCAAGGTAGCTGTCCACGATGGCACGCATCTTTCCCACTTTGGGGCCGTAAATGATCTGGATGTTGTTGCCCTTTACCACAAGACCTGCGGAGCCGGTGGGCTTGAACCACTCCTTGTCCTTGACCAGAGCGGCATCCTTGACCTGCACTCGCAGACGGGTCATGCAGTTATCGGTGTTCAGGATGTTCTCTGCACCGCCCAGTCCTTCCACGATATGGGCTGCGGTCTGTGCATCGTTTGCGCTGGCAGCAGTCTTTTCGGCTGCGCCGCTGCGAATCTGCTGCTTGACGGCAGCTGCGTTTGCGGCAAGGTCGGTGACTTCTTCGCCGTCCTCACGGCCGGGGGTCTTGAGGTTCATCTTCACGATGAGGAAGCGGAAAACGAGGTACATTACCACGATCTCCACCAGACCCACCAGCACGTACAGCGGCCAGTGGGTGCGGCCAATGCCTGCGGGCAGGTTCAGCACCAGAAAGTCAATGATGCCGTTGGTGGCGCAGACCCGGACGCCAATAAGGTAAACAATCATCTGGAACAGACCGTCCAGAACCGAGTACACCAGCCACAGCGCAGGAGCTGCAAACAGGAAGGTAAATTCCAGCGGCTCGGTCACGCCCACCAGACAGGCGGTAAGGGTAGCCGGGATGATCTGTGCCTTGGTGGCAGCCTTCTTCTCCTTTTTGGCGGTGGAGATAAAAGCCATTGCCACGCCGATCACGCCGAAGGTCTTCATCAGACCGTAGGTCAGAAAACGTGCGGAATCCCGCATCATTGCCACGCTGGGGTCACTGAGCAGGGCAAGGAACACAGGCTTTGCGCCAACGATCTGCTCACCGCCGATGATCATGCTGTCGCCCAGTGCGGAGTAGAGGAAGGGCGACCAGACCAGATGATGCAGACCCGTGGGGATCAGCACGCGGTTCAAGAAACCGTACAGGAACACGCCGAACGCGCCTGCACTTGCCATGACACCGGTCAGGGCGTTGATACCCGCCGCAGCCACAGGCCAGACGTAGCTGGCAACCACCGCCATGACCAGAACGATGGGCAGCAGCACCACAAAGACGAACTTGCTGTTGCCGTACATGGCCATGGCACCTTCAAACTCGGTGTCGATGAAGCGGTTGTGGACCAGCGCCACCACCACGCCAAGGATCATGCCCAGAAATACGCCCATGTCGGTAACGTGATAGCCGAGGCAGATGGTCTGACCGGTGCCGTACAAAGCGCTTGCCGTATCACCGGCGATGGTCAGTCCTGCCACATCCAGCCAGCGGGCATTGGCTGCCAGCCAGACCAGATAGCTGACCAGTGCCAGAAATGCCGCATCTGCCTTGCGCTTTTTGGCAAGGCTCATTGCGATGCCCACGCAGAACAGGATACCCAGATTGCCAATGACTGCACTAACGCCGCCATTGATGAATTTGCCGAGGGTCCAGACAACACCGCCCTCTGTCACCAGTGCCGTGTTGCTCATGACCGAAGAAATCGCCTGCAGCATACCCGCAATGGGCAGGAACAGAACGGGGCCCATCAAAGCTTTGGAAAAGCTCTGCATCGCATCCATAACTTTTTGTTTCATTGGTGTTCTCCTAACGTTCCATGAATCTCTCTTTTCAAATTGTCTCTTCGTTTCGGGGGTGCACCTTACCGTTTCGATGGCTTGATTATATCACTCTGCACAAAAAAATCTACCGAATTGGACTTTTTTTGAACTTGTTCGCAAAAGCTGAAACATGTTTCGCTTTCATGTTGGATACATCGAAATGTTTATTGACAAAATACGCGATTCAGCGTATACTTTATGGAATCAAGCCGTTCTTTGATTCGAAAATCGGAGTAAAATATGAAACACGACCTTTACAAACTGGCAGATCAGCACCATCTGAATGCCAACGAGCAGCAGCTTTTGCAGGCGGTGCTGGAAACCGCAAAAAACGGCGGTCAGTGCAGCGTGCGAGAGTTTGCAGCGCAGAATTATACCTCCCCGGCGGCCGTGATCCGGCTGAGCAAAAAGATGGGCTATACCGGCTACACCGATATGATCTACCGCATCGGTTTTCTGATCCAGAACGAGATCGATAACAAAAACCACGCCTCCGACATTACCGCCTTTATCGGGGATATCCCCGAAGAAAAAATGCACAGCTTTGTGGAGCTGCTCCACGAAAACCGGCAAAAGCCCATTCTTGTGACCGGCACCGGGTTCTGTGCCCCTTTGCAGGAATTTATGGTGCGGAAGCTGCTGGTTCTGGGCTACTGCGCCATCGGCTCCAACAGTTATGAGGTCTACGAAAGCGGTGCACTGAATGCCGGGCTGGTCATCGCCATCAGCAAAAGCGGAAAGACCAATACCATCCTGAAGCCGGTGCAGGACTCCTTTGCACAGCACCGGAGCATCATTGCCTTTGTGGGTGCCGACAATTCTCCCATCGCCCGCTGTGCAGACCCTGCCTTTGTGCTGCTGGACGACAAGATGCTGGACGACCGGAACCTTACCGCCAACTATTTCTATGCGCGCGTGCTTATCACCTTTGAATACCTCATGGATCTTGTTCTGGAGAAGGACGAGCATCCGAACGGAAAAGAAGGGCAGTGAGCGGTTTTCACGCCTGAGAATACGGTCTCTCCTTTCCAATGCCACCAGAAAAGCCGCCCCGGCTAAACCCGGAGCGGCTTTTCTGGTGCAGATATAAAAAGCTAATTATTCAATTTTGACCCGGTGTCCAGAAAACTGGGTACACATTATTTCAAGCTGAAACGCTGTCACTCTGTAGGAACTGCGTAATGTCTGACGATTATCCTTCTACTTTGACCGTAGCACGATTGCTCTTTGCGTTTCCATCCGCATCCAGCGTGATCTGCACAAAATGTTCCGGCTTGTCGTAATCCTTTGTCTCGCCGTCATCGGTAAGAAACTCTGACATTGGCTGGAGCAATTGGGGCTTCAGCCTTATTTTCAATCCAATAGCTGCGGTTGTGCAGCTATTTCAATACAATATCCTCGAAACGTGATGTTCCTGTTTGCCCAGATACAGTTCCACGACCATCCTGCCGCTTTCACTGTTGCAGAGTTCTTCCTTGCAGTAGCCGCAGAGCTTTCCTTCCGCTTCCGATACATAGCGGTGCAGCGATTCCTGCAGGTCTTTCGGGATGCTGCTCCATGGAATGACATAGCTCATGCCAGTATCCCCCACATCCACGGTGCAGGCCCGCTCACTGTCCTCATCGGACAAAATCAGGTTCACCAGAAACACATCCGCAAACGGTGCTCCCTGATACTCTGCCTTTTGCCGTCTGCGCTCTGTCCGAAGCTCGTCCAGTGCCCGATTCAGGTCATTTTCTGTCAGCGTGGACTTGTACAACAGGACATGCAGTTTCTGCTCCACCGCCCCACTGTCATTCTGACCGTTGGCCGGGAGTTCTACATCTGCATGGATGGCGCAAATTTGTTTCTGCATCGCAGTGCGCAGAGTTTCCAGTTTCTGCTGCCGTTCTGCTTCCAATTGCTGTGCGGACTTTTGATGTACTTCTTTGGCTTCTGACTGTTGCGCAGCATGCTCCTGCTTGGGCTCTGGCTTAGGCTTTGACCATTCGCTGTGCTTTTCTGCGTCAGCCTCCGAAACGTTTTGCCCTAGTACAGTCGGCACCGACACGCTTTTGGCACCGCTTTGTGCTACCGATGCTTTCTGTGCCGCAGAAGGACGCTCCGCTCTCTTTGGTTTTACCGACCGCGTTGCACCTGTGCCCGTGTTTTTCGCTTCCGGCCTTGGTGTTTTCACTTCAGGAGCAGAATTCTTGACACTTGCCGGTCGAGCCTGTGTCTGCATCTGCCAGAAATCGCCGCCGGTGCGCTGACAATAGGATGTCTCCGCTCGTTTCCGGCTGCTGCGTACACCTTCACAGATCCACGAAAAAATCAGATAGCGCTCCAGCGTATTCCAAAAGCTGCTGCGCCGATAGCGGGGTTTATGACGTCCACGGGACGCATACACAATCACCGACAAACATCCGAAGAACAGAAAACCTGCCGCAAAACCGATCCCTGTAAACAGCTTTTTGAAAAAGCCCATCTCTCACACCTCTTCCGGTTACAGCCTTGCCTGATACACCCGCTCCGTCCGGGCATCGAAGCAGCAGAAAATCACCTGCATTGCGTAATCCGCATGTGCTTCCAGCCACTGCGCCACTGTTTTGACCGCAATCTCCGTGGCATCTTCCAGCGGGTAGCCATACACGCCGGTCGAAATTGCCGGGAACGCAATGCTATGGACATCATGCTCTTTGGCAAGGTTCAGCGAATTGCGGTAGCAGTCCGCCAGCTGCGTGGCATCCTCTGCTGTGCCGGAATAAATTGGCCCTACTGTATGAATGATATACTTTGCTTTCAACTGGTAGCCCTTAGTGATTTTTGCTTCTCCGGTGCGGCAGCCGTGCAGCGTGCGGCACTCCGCCAACAGTTCCGGCCCTGCTGCCCGGTGGATGGCACCATCCACACCGCCGCCCCCCAGCAGACTGCGATTGGCCGCATTCACGATGCCGTCACAGTCCAGTTTGGTAATATCACCCTCCACCACTTGAATCTGATTTTTTACTTTTTCAGAAATCATTGTAAACACCTCACTTTTTGAGCAGCTCCAGCGCCTTGTCCATAGGCACGCAGTCAGCATAGCGGTCCGGCCAGAGGAACTCATTATAATAGCGGTAGCTCTGCTCCCCCGTCATGTACTCGTTGTCCTGCGTGGAATTTGCATAGGCAGGAACGATCATGTGCAGGCCATGCTCAAAGCCCGCCTCCACCGTTGCATTGATGCAGAAGTCGGTCATGATGCCGCAGACCATCACATCTTTTTCGCCCTTTTCCGTCAGATATTCCAGCAGACCGCTTTCTTTTTTGAACGCACTGCATACGGTTTTGACGAACCGTTTTTCAGTCAGCAGCGGTGCAAACCCGGAATAGACCTCAAATTCATCGTCTCCGATGGAAAAGCCTGTACCGGGCCCATCGTCATGCTGGACATAGACGACCTCGATTCCCTGTTCGCGGGCAGTCCGGATTAGTTTCCTGATGTTGCTGACAAACTTTTCAAACGCATACAGGCGTTCATCCACGATACCTTTCTGTGTATCCACAACCAGTAAAACCATGTGTAAGCCCTCCTGTGTATCTTTGGTTTCATCCTACCATAGACCGTTGCTTTCTACAAGCGGATTCAAAAAATCCCCACAGGGAAAACCTGTGTTTCACCTGCAGGGATTGATTCAACCACCCGAGACGATCAGGATCAGCACCACGACCACTGCAATAGCGATCAGGCAGCCGTACCCGCTGCCGTCCCCGCCGCCACCGCCATTGTTGTTGCGGTTTCCACCACCACCACCGCCGCCGGACGAGCCGCCGAAGTTGCGGTTGAACGCCGTCATGTACTGGGCATAGCCCGTATCGCCTTTGCCGAAGTAACCATAATCACCGTTTGACATTGTTTTGTCCTCCTCAGAAGTCTGTTGTCGCTTCTTCTGAAGGCATCTTACAAAAAGTGATGTCCAATAAACATCCTTTCTAATTATTTTTTGAACCTCATATAATATTTTTCAAGGCTCTTGTCGCAGACGTCCACAATATGCAGCCAGTCTTCCCGTGTCAGCTTGCGGAAGATGATGGGATTCACTTCAACGGTCTCTACATCTTTGCAGCGCATCAGAAAGCGCATGTCTTCAAAACGCTTGAACGGATTGGACAGAATGTTCTTCTCCACATCCTTCTTAGTATAGCCACCCTTTTGGTAGATACTGTTGGGCTTTTCCGCAATCATCCCATGCGCCTTACGGTCTTCATAGAAGTCAATGAAGTAATCTACCACATCCGGCAGGGCAACTCTGCCATTGCTGTCCATATACTCATAAATCGCTTTGAGCAGGACCGGCTTATAGGAGAAGCTCATATCCATCGTTTCAATGAATTTCATGAACTTATCTGCCATATTTTGCGGCGTGATGAGATCCCAGCCGTACTGCTTGGCAATGTTTCGGACACTTTCTTCGCGGAAATAGTGGAACATCCGCTTGTCGCCAAACGGGACAGAAAGATCCGGCTTGATTTTTCCATCCTTGATATAACGATCTACCGTTTCGGATTGCACATCTACCATCCGAACAAACTCAATCTGCGAGATCATATCCTTGACGCTGTTCTGCCAATTGAACAAGTCGATGATTTCGTAGTCGTCTACATCAATCGGCACATCCAGCCACGCTTCCGGCTTTTCTCCCTTGAACAGCATGTCCTGATCCAGCTTCCGCTTGTTCTCCGGGGCCAGCACATAGGCCATGGGCTGATATTTTGAAATATCCAGCACCCGATGCAGACTGTAGGGCATATTGAACATATTGGCGTTGTCTACAAAATCAATCACCAGCAGGTCATCTTTTCCCGGACAGCGGCGGGTGCCTCGCCCAAGCTGCTGCATATAGATTGTTTTAGACATTGTGGGCCGTGCCATGAACAGCACTGTGGTATGAGGACTATCCCAGCCCTCATTCAGCAAGTCACAGGCACAAAGAACATTCGTAGAACCGGTTTCGTAATCTTTCAGGATCTTATCCCGGATTTCTACCCGGTCACGCCCGGAAACAGCCTCTGCTTTCACCCCATTGTCGCGCAGCAGCTTCGCAATCTCCGCCGCATGATCTACACTTGCGCAAAAAATCACAGTCTTCTTGCCATTCACGTACTTCAGATAGGTATCAACAATCAACTGATTGCGTTCCGGAATGAACAGCTTACTTTCCAGATCCTGCGAGTTGTATTTGATGCCGTTGATCCGCACATCGGTTAGATCAATGTTGGTTTTGACCCGGATGCAGCGAATCGGCACCAGTACACCGCGCTCCACTGCAGTCTTCAGGTCCATTTTGTGGGCAACATTCTGGAACAACTCCAGCATATCCTCGCCATCACTGCGCTCTGGTGTTGCAGTCAAGCCCAGAATAAACTTCGGATGGAAGTAGGTAAAGATTTTTTGATAAGTATTAGCCGCTGCATGGTGGCATTCATCCACGATCAAATAATCAAAATCTGTCGGGGAGAATTTTTCCAAATCCTTGGAGATGCTCTGCACCGTTGCAAAAATGACCGTCTGGGTCATATCCTTCTGGCTTCCGGTGTACTCTCCCAAGCTTGCTTCCGGCCAGACCTTGGCGAAAGTCTCTTTTGCCTGAGATGCCAGCTTCAGGGCGTTGACCAGAAACAGCGTGCGTCCGCCCACTGCCTTGGCATCCGTTGCTGCTGTGATAGTTTTACCTACGCCGGTTGCGTGGTACAGCAGCGCGATGGTTTTACCATCCTCACGCATCTTCTTCAGGTTGTCGATAGCCTCCTGCTGGTAATCCCGCAGCTCTATTGTCTGCCCCATCTGAACCGGAAGATCTGCTTCAAAAGCCTTGAACATGGGACTGCTGCCCAAAAAGGTAATCAGCTCATCCTTAACCTTTTCCGGTTGTTTTTCAAGCTGGCTGTAAATCCAACGATATACTTTCCAGTTGTCATAGATCAGACTGTTCTGCTTCAGGAGATCATCCGCATACTTGTTCTCAGACACCTTGCTTGGGTTATGGTAGGTTTCGCCGTCTATCTCAATCGCAATTTTGGATTCAGGAGATTCCAGCGCAAAATCGATATAACGGTGCCGACCATAAATGTCCACGCAGGGGTACTGAACCTGCAAATTTTCGGTCTTTTCCGGGCCAAAAGCCTCACAGAACAACTGCACAAACAGCTCCTCCGCACGGCTGTTGACACTGGTCGCTTTTGATGGCTCCATGGTGGCCTCCCAGTCATATCATAGCTGCTTCAAACGAGTACCCCATCGCCCGCGAACATTCGCAGTTGGTTTGTTTTCTTTCAGTCTTGCCATGATTCCATCTTCTTTCTACCAAAATAAAGCAGTAATTGACAATTTTCAATTTACTATATCAAAGTATACTCTTTGCTTAATTTTCAGGCAATGTTTTTGTGAAAATTCCAACATTTCAAGTTGCTTTCCGTACCTTTAAACAAAAAATTTCCGTTATCTTTGTGGATTGTAACAGCTTGCGCAAGCAGGGCGTCTGTCTATACAAACGCCATTTTTGCTTCGCAAAATGCTTGTTGGGAATTCCCAAACCCTTTGTGATCTGCATCGTACCGCTGCAGGCTGCGCGTTCCTGCCGAACGCTTTTTGATGGAGTTCATGATTCAGTGATATATTCGCTGGGCACAGCCCCACTTAAAAGAAAAAGTGCCGACAATGATTTTGTCAGCACCCACTGTAACCTATTTACTTCTCTTTGATGTACGGTATGTTATCGATATATGCGTTCAAAATATCGGTTGCAGCTTTCTTCTGCCCCGGTGTAAGACGGCTCAACTTCCGGTTCAGCTCATCATCTGCCACATAAGATGCTGGGGCTGCGGAGTCCCGGATCAACACATCTGCGGGAACATCCAATGCTTCAACGATCCGGATGAAAGTGTCCAGACTTGGCGTCTTCACCCCACGTTCCAAATCACCCACATAGTTTACAGACAGATCTGCTTTCTCGGCCAGTTTATCCATTGTCCAGCCTTTTTTCCTGCGTTGTTCTCTGATTCGTTGGCCTAAAAGTGTTTTCATAACATCCTCGCATTCTATTAGCGTTAGTTACACACCACTAGAATAAAGGCCGTGTATTTCTTTATACACAATCAGTTGGCGTTTGTTTAACTCAATTAGCGTTTGTTTCGGACAGAAAATTTTAGAGCATTTCTTTGTTCAAATCATCAATGGCCTTTTTGAACCGGGCATGCTACAATAGCAATGTTGTGCAATGCACATCAAACAAGAATAAAGGGAGCTGCCGAACGTGGATTCAATCTACCTGCTGCCCGGTGAAGAACGCTGTGTCAATTTCAGAGATTCCGATGGCATCCCAAAGGTACACTACACATATTGTTCTTTGCACGGCAGACTTTTCAACTGCACCTGCCGCTCAAAGGACGAAGCGCAGCGGTTATGTGAGGATTGGCTCGTCACGCAGGACCGCTGCTATATAAACTAAAAAAGCCACCGAGGATTCTTTCCCAAAACGGATTGGGATCGAATTCTCGGTGACTTTCGTTTTATCGGGTCTGCTGCTGTTCCTGTTCGCTCCTGTTGTCTGCAAAAAACATTTCTACGTTTTTCTGCGCCTTCATCAGTTCCTGCATTCTCTCTCGTGCTTTCCGATAGCTCGGATATTCTGCTTTTTTCTTTTTCAGAAGCTCAACATCTCCTTCCACCACGGTATAACTGAAGTTCTTCACATCGGGGTCTGCAGGCAGGGTCCTGCGCTCCGCTTCCGTCTCTGCAATGTCCGGCACCTCCGCAGCAGCTTCCAGATACTGCCCTTCCAACTGCTGTACAGCCTCACGGAGCTGGTCTGCCAGATTTGCACCTTCTATCGGGACGACCGTAGCTTCTTCTTTGCCATACTGTGTGTTTTCAGTGGTCAATTTGCCCAGAATCATCTCCGGGTGGTCCGCAAAGTAGCTGTTGATGGCGATGCCATCTGCCGTCTTTCCCAGCTGCACCCATGCAGGTTCATGATCCATGGGCCGGTCGCGTTTCTGCAAAAAGATGATGTCACTGACAACATCAGTGCCCGCATTGGCGCGGAATGCGTTGTTTGGCAGGCGGATTGCTCCCAGCAGATCCGCACGCTCCGCAATATGCTTCCGGGCAGCAGAATCCTTACTGTCCAGCGTATAGCGGCTGGTGACAAATGCCACAATGCCGCCGGGCCGCACCTGGTCGATGGCTTTCGCAAAGAAATAATTGTGGATGCTGAAGTTCAGCTTGTTATACGCTTTGTCGTTGACTTTGTAATTGCCAAACGGTACGTTGCCGACCGCTAAATCGTAGAAATCCCGCCTATCCGTGGTTTCAAATCCGGCCACTTTGATGTTGGCCTCCAGGTACAGCTTTTGGGCAATCCGGCCCGTGATACTGTCCAGTTCCACACCGTACAGGCGGCTGTCTGCCATGCTCTCGGGCAGCATCCCGAAGAAGTTGCCAACGCCCATGGACGGTTCCAGAATGTTACCGTACGGAAACCCATGCGTTCCACCGCATCATAGATGGCCCGGATGATAGTGGGGCTGGTGTAGTGAGCGTTCAGAACAGAGCCGCGGGCAGCTTTGTATTCCTCCTCGGAGAGCAGCCCTTTCAATTCGGCGTACTCCTTTGCCCAACTGTTCTTGTCCGGGTCAAAGGCATCCGCCAAACCACCCCAGCCTACATACTGCGAAAGCACCTGCTGTTCTTCGGCAGTGGCACCGCGGTGCCCCTGTTCCAGGGTGAACAGCGTTTTGATGGCTTTGATATTCCGGGCGAACTTCTGTTTGGGACCGCCTGCGCCGAGTTCCTCATCCGTAATACGGAAATTTCCGGCGAGCTCCGGAGCACCTTCTTCATTCAGACCTTCTTCTGCAGCGGCCGCCTCCGGGGTCGTCGGCACCTCATTGACTTCTATCGAAACGGGCAGCTTATTCGAATCTTCACCGGGCAGCCCCAATCCATCCGAGACCAAAACCGGCGGTTCCGGTTCCTGCTCATACAGTTCCCTCACAACTGCCAGCGGTGCTTCCCGAAAAATCGGCATCCGCAGGTCGGCCAGTGCCATATCCTGCAGGGCAACACTGTCCTTGTCAAAATCAACCTTGTCTACCCGGAATTCCCGGCCTTCCATGTGGACAATGGAACCGACCGGCAGATACTCCTCTCTGCGCAGATATTTGGTCTGATGGTGAGTGCCATCTTCATTCAGGCCGGCAAGGTAGATATTTTCACCGCACTCCCACAGCTGCTTGGCACGATACACCCACTGCTCCCTGAGAAAACCTGTGACTGTCACAGTTCCCAGCGCCGTTTCTCTTTCCAGCAGCTTTCCGCCGGTCAGTTCACAGATTTTCCTGGCATCCTCGCCGTAGAACTCGAACTGTCCGTTTTGCTCAAAACCTACCAGTGCATCCGGGTACTGTACTTTCAGCGCATTATATTCGGCGGCACTGTCGGCATTTAGTCCAAAATACAGTTCAATCGCGCTTTTTTCTTTATCTGTCAGATAGCGGTCGGCCTGCATCATCAGATCAATATATTTTTCCACCTGATTCCAGCGAAGAAATATCTTCTGATGGTCCGGATAATGTTCAAATGTCAGTCCCTTGCTGTCGTGGTCAAGCCAACCACTGCTTCCATCCAGATAGGTGTGCGAACATCCACCGGGACCGTGCGGTGCATATTCTTTGGCAAGCGCTTTTGCCCGGAGTTTTCGGTCAGGCTGTGTCTGATAAATCTCCCAAATCCAAAGCTTACTGTTTTCAAAGTTAGAATCTCTCCGCAGTGCTTTTTCAATATCAGCTTGTGACAAAACAAAAGCGGAGGACGATTTCTCGTTCTCCGCTTGGTCGATGGATTCGATTTGCTGTGCTTCCGTGGGGATGGCCGCCTCCAGAAAATTCAGCTGTAAATCAGCTCGGTCAGGATCATTTCCTCTGCCTGCGCTTTCAGACTGTTTATGTGCTGCACCCACATCAGTTGGTTCTGCGCTTTGTCCGGGGCCGGGTTCTGCTTCAGCAGTTCGGCCATCATCTGCTGCATCCGGCTCTCTGCCGTCTGCTCCACCTCCATCAGATGCGGGTACAAGCTCCCCGACAGGAGCATCGTGTGGTACAGTACCGGGCGCTGCTCCTTCAGGTAGGTCCGGCGCAGCCTGCCGTACTTGCCCAGCGGCTTCCGGGGCTGGTTCAGAATCAGGTTCGGGAGCTGGTAGTCCCCGACGGTCAAGTAGGTCACGTTCCTGCTGTTCGTATTCATATTGGCTCCTTTCTGCATTGCG
>NZ_QVGZ01000012.1:0-84104 GCF_003603345.1 Faecalibacterium sp. AM43-5AT | reverse complement strand
ACTTAAAAGGTTCCTTACAAGTTTTTCGATATTGTTCAATTTTCAAGGTCCTGTAGCGCCTCAACCTTGCGGCTGAAAGCTTATTTATTTTATCACTTTCGTGATAAACTGTCAAGCACTTTTTTGAATTATTTTTGAGTTTCTTGTCGAAGCTCATCGATTCTTCACGTTAGGACGTTCCTTCTGAAGTGTTTCATTCTGTTGGATGTCCGCCTGACAGTAATGTATTTTAGCACAGCCTTTTGCAAAAAGCAAGCATTTTCTTCATATTTTTCGCAAAAATCCGGCTTTTGGCTTTTTGCCCAGTTTTTTCCTTTTAATCTGGAAAGTATGACATCTAATCTTCTAAAAGTCGGCGGCGCAGCTGCACCAGTATCTTGCGTTCCCGCCGGGAGATCTGCACCTGTGTGGTATGCAGCACCTTTGCAGTTTCACTCTGGGTCTTGTTGCCATAAAACCGCAGGCGGATCAATTGCCTGTCCTGTTCCGGCAAAGCGTGAAGCACCTCTTCCAGACTGATACGTTCTGCCAATGCTTCTTCCGGAGATTCTACTGGAATATCCATCTGCCGGTCCTCTTCTTCATTTTCCGGGGTCAGGCTCATGGCGGGCTGTGCCGCCTGAATGGCAAGTGTGATGTTCTCTGTAGGTTCATTCAATTCTTCCGCCAGCTGAGAAAGGGTCGGCTCCGTACCGCACACTTTCATGTGATGCTCCCGTGCCGCCTGTACGCGCATCCCCAATTCTTTTAAGGAGCGGCTCACCTTGACTGTGCCGCTGTCCCGGAACAGCTTTTTGATCTCGCCTAAAATTACCGGCACTGCATAGGTAGAAAAGCATACGCCGCGGCTCTCATCAAAATTATCGCAGGCTTTTACAAGTCCCATGCATCCGGCACTGTACAGGTCATCGTACTCTATGCCCCGCCCGCGGAAGCGCCCGGCGCAGGCGTGCACCAGCCCCAGATTCTGCTCAATGAATGCGTCCCGCCGGGTCTTATCCGATACCATGCTCCTGCCTGCCTTTCCTGTTATGTATCATTCTCTCTGGGCCAGACGCTTGATGAGCAGCACCTTTGTGCCCTTGCCGGGCTTTGAGATGACCTTGACCTTATCCATAAAGCTCTGCATCACCGCAAAGCCCAGCCCGGAGCGTTCCTCCGGGTTTCCGGTGGTGAACAGCGGTTCCATGGCCTGCGGGATATCCGGGATGCCGATGCCCTTATCTGCCACCGTGATGTGTACCTCCCGCCCGGGATAGACTGCAATGCTCATGGCCACCGGCCCGATGTGATCCGGGTAGGCATGGACGATGCAGTTAGTCACCGCCTCAGACACTGCCGTTTTGATGTCGGCCAGCTGCGGCACGGTGGGGTCGTACCGGGCAAGAAAGGCCGCCGCTGCGCCCCGGGCGTAGCTTTCATTCACGCTGAGGGAATCGAACTGGATCTTTGTTGTGTTTTCCGCTTTCATGGTTTATTCCTCCTTCTGTCCTGCATCCGTGCAGGGGATGCGCGCCAGCTGCAGTACCTTTTCCAGCTGGGACGGTGTGTGCTGCACCCGCAGTGCCGTACCCAGTGTGCGGGCAATGCGCTGCCGCCCCAGGATCAGCCCTACACCGGATGAATCCATAAATCCGACCCCGCCAAAATCCAGGATCATGGTCTGCGGGGCGCGGCTGACCAGTGCATCATCCAGCTGGATGCGCAGGCTTTGCGCCGCATCGTGATCGATCTCGCCCGCAAGGTAGGCATAAAGCACATCGCCCGCCGGGCTGAAGCTTACCGTTGCCATGGTTTGTCCATCTCCTTTGCCAAAAATAAAAAGATCCCGTACACATGGTTTCAGTGTACGGGATCTTTCGTTTATTTTTTAGGGAAGTGTGTCGGCTCAGCTGTTCACCAGCAGTTCGGCCGCTTCCAGCGCGGCAGCTTCACCGCCGCAGACCAGCAGGCCGCGGCGGGTGTTGGCATGAGCCAGCTCCACTGCTTCGGCAATGCTGGTGCACATCTCGGCATCAAAATGATATTTTGCCTTTTCGGTCAAACGGGCCGTCATCTCGTCATCGCCGCCTGCCGGGGTGACAAGATACACCTTATCAAAGGGGTTCTCACTCATGCCGGGCATGGTGGACTTATCCTTTTTCTGCTCTTCAGGGGTCAGGCCGGTCTCCAGTGCGGAGAAGAACGCTTCGGCTCCCTCCTCCTCTGCCAGACCGATGATGGCGCTCATATGGCGCACCTTGGCCATGTTGAGCACACGCAGCAAGGCTGCTGCCTGCTGCGGGGTGCGGCAGGCATCCAGAATGATGAGTGGGCGCTGCGAGATGACCCGGATGCTGCTGCGGTTCTCCACCGCAGCCAGACCTTCCAGAATGGCATCGTCGGTAATATCAAAGCCCTTGCGGCACAGCGCCAGCGAAAGCTCCACAGCCATGGCAGCGCTGCCCGCCGCATGACGGCCCAGAAAAGCCAGCGGCACAGTGTACCCGCCGTAGTCCACCTTGCTGGCAAACTTTTCTGCCTCCAGAAAGGTGATATCCTCCGGGTCCGGCACCACCAGCTCGCAGCCGCACTTGCCTGCGGCCACGATCAGCTCGCTGAGCACAGACTTGGGCTGCTCCGGCGCGGTGACGCAGATGCTTTCCTTGCGCATGACACCTGCTGCCAGAGCCGCAAGGCGCTCCACCGAGCGGCTCACACCGTCCGGGCCGACCGAGGTGACGGCGCACACCGGCATGCCGGGCAGCGCTTCCGCAAGGCCCGCATCCGGCAGTTCCACCACGGCCAGCGTGCAGCCCGCTGCGCCAAAGCAGTTGGCCGCAGCGGCCAGCTCCGCTGCATCCTGCGGCAGGGCTTCGGCTGCGGAAAGGGCATCCGCAGTCAGCGCCAGCAGGCCCTCGTCCACCGGGGCATCATCGATGCAGATGCGCTCCGACAGCGGGCGGCATCCGGCATGGTACAGGCCGGCATGGATCCCCTGTGCGTGCAGGATGGCCGCCAGCAGGCGGGCCGTCACGGTCTTGCCTGCCGTGCCTGCCACGCCCACGAACTGCACCTTCTGCACCGGCGCGGTGAACGCGGCGCGCAGCTGTTCGGTGGAGGCAAAACCGTCCGGCAGGGCGGCAAAATACTGATTTGCCTGTTCGATGGTCATTGGTTACTCCTTATTACGATGATTGAACAACAATCTGCACAGCGCCATGAGCACCAGCGCCGTAAGGATGCCCGCCAGAACACCGGCTGAATCCAGCCACACATCGGTGACCTGACTGCTGCGTCCGGGCGAAAAGATCTGGATGGTCTCATCGGTCAGCGCAGTGAGCACGCCGCCCAGCATTGGCACGCTGATGTGCCAGATATACTGCCGGGTATACACCCGCATACACAGCATGAGCAGAAAGCCCTCCAGCATATACTCGCAGAAGTGTGCCAGCTTGCGCACGATGTGGTCGGTCAGGCGCTGGGCAAGGGCCGGATGGCCCAGACGGCGCAGAGCCGCCTGCAGCAGAGTGAGCACCCGGCTGCTGGACACAGTAGACACCGAGGCGATCTTCATGGAATTGGAAAAGATGAACGCAATGCAGCCGATGAGAGCAAGGGTAAAGATCACCCGCCCTGCGGTCACCCACGGCGAAGTGCGCTGTGCGCTGCTGTTATATTCCCCGCTCAAATCAGCCCAGAGCCTTGATGCTCTGCTCGATGTTGGCCAGCTTATCCTGGCTCTTGGCGTACTTATTGCGGATATCCTCCACCAGTGCCGCCGGGGCGCGCTCCACGAACTTGGGGTTGTTCAGCTGGTTCGCGAACATGGCCATTTCCTTTTCGGCCTTGGCCTTTTCCTTGTTCAGGCGGGCCAGTTCCTTGTCGCGGTCGATCAGCTCCATCATGGGGATGAAGCCGCGGGCGGCGTGGGTGGACACCTGCACCATGCCGTCGGTGCTGCCCTCGTACTTCTCGGTAAAGGTCACGTCGGTGGCAAAGGCGAACTTTGCCAGATAGACCTGTGCCTTCTGGAAGGGTGCGGCATCGGCAGTCTCGATGATCATGCTGGTCTTTTTGGCGGGGTGGACATTCATCTCGGTGCGCATGGTACGCACGGCCTTGATGTAGTCCATGACCTTTTCAAAGGCTTCCTCTTCGTCGGCCCAGTTGTGAGCTTCGTCGAAGGTGGGCCAGCTCTGGGTCATGATGGTCTCGGCAGAGCCAGGCAGAGCCTGATACAGCTCCTCGGTGATGAAGGGCATGAAGGGATGCAGCAGCTTGAGGGCCTTGTCCAGCACATACACCAGCACACGGCGGGCGGTGTCGGCCTGCTCGGCATCGCCGGAGTTCAGGCGGGGCTTTGCGATCTCGATGAACCAGTCGCAGTAGACATCCCAAATAAAGCTGTTGATCTTGGCAGCGGCCAGACCCATCTCGTAGTGGTCGAGGTTGTCGGTCATGGCACCGGCCACCTGATTCAGCTTGGTGAGCACCCACTTGTCGCTCATGTCCAGCTTGTCCTCACTGGGCAGGCCCGGGGCAAAGTCCTCGGGCAGGTTCATCAGCACAAAGCGGGTAGCGTTCCACAGCTTATTGGCAAAGTTGCGGGCAGCCTCCACCTTCTTTTCGATATAACGCATGTCGTTGCCCGGAGTGGAGCCGTCCACCAGCATAAAGCGCAGGGCATCTGCACCGTACTGGGCAATGACTTCCAGCGGGTCGATGCCGTTGCCCAGACTCTTGGACATCTTGCGGCCCTGACTGTCGCGCACGATACCGTGGATGCAGACAGTGCTGAAGGGTGCCTTGCCGGTGTAGGCCAGACCGGAGAAGATCATGCGGCTGACCCAGAAGCCGATGATGTCGTAGCCGGTAACGAGGGTGTTGGTGGGGTAGAAATACTTGAGGTCTTCGCTCTCCTCATTGGGCCAGCCCAGCGTGCTGAAGGGCCACAGAGCGGAGGAGAACCAGGTATCCAGCGTATCTGGGTCCTGCGTGAGCTTTGTGCTGCCGCACTTGGGGCAGGCGCAGGGAGCGGACTTTGCCACCACGGTCTCGCCGCAGTCGTCGCAGTACCATGCCGGGATCTGATGGCCCCACCACAGCTGACGGCTGATGCACCAGTCGCGGGTGTTCTTCATCCAGTTCATATAGTTCTTGGTGAAGCGCTCGGGCACGAACTTGATCTCGCCCTTTTCCACGCTCTCGATGGCGGGCTTTGCCAGCGGCTCCATCTTGACGAACCACTGCTTGGACACCATGGGCTCGATGGTGGAGTGGCAGCGGTAGCAGGTGCCCACCTCGTGCTTGAGGGGCTCGATCTCCTTCAGGAAGCCGCCTGCTTCCAGATCGGCCAGAATGGCCTTGCGGGCCTCGAGGGTGGTCATGCCGGCGTACTTGCCGCAGTCCAGCACCTCCGGCTCATTGATGGCGTTCTTGCCGGCGGCGAACAGGGCATCGGCAGCAGCCTTGTCGGCGGCACCGGTCATGTGGCCGTCGTAGGTGAACACACGCACGATGGGCAGGTCGTGGCGCAGGCCCACCTCAAAGTCGTTGGGATCGTGGGCGGGGGTGATCTTGACGACACCGGTGCCCTTGGTCATGTCGGCGTGCTCGTCGCACACAATGGGGATCTCCTTGTTCAGCAGGGGCAGCACCACATGGCAGCCGTGCAGATGGGCATAGCGGGGGTCATCGCCGTTGATGGCAACAGCGGTATCGCCCAGCATGGTCTCGGGACGGGTGGTAGCCAGCTCCAGCATCTCGCCGGTCTCCTTGACCGGGTACAGCAGGTGCCAGAAGCTGCCGTCCTTCTCTTCGTACTCCACCTCGGCATCAGAAATGGAGGTGTTGCAGTGGGGGCACCAGTTGACCATGCGGTTGCCGCGGTAGATCAGGCCCTTGTCGTACAGGCGCACGAACACTTCCTTGACAGCCTCGGAGCAGCCCTCGTCCATAGTAAAGCGCTCACGCTCCCAGTCGCAGCTGCTGCCCAGCTTCTTCAGCTGGCTGACGATGCGGTTGCCGTACTTGGTCTTCCATGCCCATGCACGATCCAGAAAACCATCGCGGCCCACCATCTCCTTGGTCAGGCCCTCGGCACGCATGGCCTCCACCACCTTGGCTTCGGTAGCGATGGATGCATGGTCGGTACCGGGCACCCACAGGGCGGCATAGCCCTGCATCCGCTTGGTGCGGATGAGGATGTCCTGCATGGTGTTATCCACCGCATGGCCCATGTGCAGCTGACCGGTGACGTTCGGGGGCGGCATGACGATGGTGTAGGGTTTCTTGTCGGGGTCGGCCTTCGTGTGGAAGTAGCCGCCGTCCAGCCAGAACTGGTAGATGCGGTCTTCCACCTGGCTGGGATCATACTGTTTTGCAAGTTCTTTCATAGGGTCCTCCCAGTAAAAAATGATGAAGTGGGACGAAAAAAGCCGTCCCACGGAACGTTCCATGGGACGGCTGTAATAACCGCGGTACCACCCAAATTGCGCAGAGCATCCTGCGCCCCTTGATGCCCCGGTAACGTGGGACAGCTCCGAGAGCGGCTTGCTCTTCAGCTCACCGCTCCTGCTCCAAAGTGACAGCACACCGCCGGGCCATACCGGGTTTTCAGCAGCCCCCGGCTCTCTGGATGGCAAAAGCGATACACACTCTTCTTCAACGCATTTATAAAAGAATATAGCGTTTTTTGTGCGATTTGTCAATTACTTTTTCTTCAAAAAATTTATCCCGATGCATCTTACGGTTTGGGCCTTATTCGTGAAAGCGCGTTTGGAGCGGCCCGCAGACCACGGCAAACGCAAATATAAAAAATATTTTTTCCGCGATCAATGGCCAGAGCAAACGCATCGGCCATTTTCAATCCGCGATTCCTTCATCCTTCAGCCTTGCAATGAGCCGCTCCATCAGGGCGATGCGGTTGAAGGGGGTCATCAGGTAAAAACCGTCTGCATAGGGCGCTGCAGCCTGCGCGGCCTTCACCGAGACTTCCAGCCCCAGCTCTTCGCCCTGCGCACGGTCCAGCCCGGCAAAACGCTCGATGATCTCAGCGTCCACATGGATGCCGTTGACCTCGTTCTCCATAAAGATGGCGTTGCGCTGGCTCACCACCGGCATGATGCCGGCCAGAATTTTCGCCTTTTCGCCCAGTGTTTCGCGGGTCTTTTTCAGGTTCACCACCGCCTGTGCGGAGAGCACCGGCTGGGTAAGGAAGCCGCTCATGCCATTTTGCAGCTTTTCCTGTGCGCGGCGCAGCTCCACATCAAAGTTGCGGGCGTTCAGGTTCAGCGCACCGAACACGGTGAGGGGCGAGGGCATCTCCCGGCCCTCCCCTGCCAGCGAGACGATGTACTGCGCCAGCTTGCGGGAGTTGAACTGGTACACGTTCTTCACCTCGTCCCGCTCTGCGGTGGGGATGGGGTCGCCGGTGATGGCCAGCACCTCCCGCACGCCCTCGGCGTACAGGCCCAGCAGCAGGGCCTTGGTGGCGTTCAGGTTGCGGTCACGGCAGGTCATGTGGGGCAGCACGTTCAGCCCCAGCTCCCGGTGCACCCGGCAGGCCACCAGCGAGGAATCCATCCTTGCCCGGGCAATAGGACAGTCCGCAATGGTCAAAAGGTCTGCACCAGCAGCCTGCAGGCGGCGTGCACCGTCCAGATAGCCGGTCAGGTCGGCATCCTTGGGGCTGTCCAGCTCAATGGCGATCACCTTTTTGCCCGCGTTCAGCTTGCGCAGGAAGGCATCGTCTTTTTCCACCTCCGGCTTTGCGGCAGTGGAGACTGCTGCTGCCGGGGCTGCAGGCAGTGTTTCCGGCAAGGCATCCAGTGCCGCACGCAGTGCCGCAATGTGGGCAGGCGTAGTGCCGCAGCAGCCGCCCAGAATGCGCACACCCTCGGCGGCAAGGCGGGCCAGCTCCCGTGCAAAGTACTCCGGCCTGCCCTGATACTGCACCCGGGTGCGGGTGACCACCGGGTAGCCTGCGTTGGGCATGACAGACAGGGGCAGCTCTGTTCTGCCCAGTTGCTGCACCAGTGTGCGCATGGCACCGGGAGCAGAAACGCAGTTCAGGCCCACGGCATCCACTGCACCGCAGGCGGTCATGCTGCGCACCAGCTGAGTACAGTGCCGTCCCTCACGGGTGTAACCGTCCGGCAGCACCGCAAAGGACACCAGCACAAAGGCATCCGGCACTGCTTCTTTGATCTGCCGCGCAGCTTCGGCCACACCGGCATCGCTGCTCAGCGTCTCAAACAAAAAGTTCTTTGCCCCCAATGCGGCAAACCGCTCGGCAAGGGCCGTATAGGTCTGTGCCGCCGGGAGCGATTCCGTGTCCGGGGCCGGGCCAAGATCGGCAAACACGGCAGCGCTGGTCTTTGCAGCGGCCTGTGCAGCCAGCTTCCAGCCTTCGTCCGCCATGGCCTCCCACATGGGGTTCTGCGCTGCTGCCATGCGCGGCAGGCCGAAGGTGTTGGTCTTGATCGCATCGGCACCCGCTTCCAGATATGCGCGGTGCACGGTCAAAATGCCGTCCGGGTCCAGCAGGTTTGCCTGCTCACATTCCTGCCCGGGCTTTGCCTTATAATATGTACCCATGCCGCCGTCGAACAGCAGTGGGCGCTTTTTTAAAATTTCACGCACATCCTTCATGAGGGAGTTCTCCTTTTTCCTACAAAAACGCTTGGCTTTCAGTTTAATGCACAAATGCCGTCCGGTCAAGCGTTTTTTCACGGCGGCGCTTGCAGGAACGCAAAATTTGTGCTATCCTATGCATACTTTATAAAGTGGGGAGGTGTGTGCCATGCGCCATGCCGGAACGCAAACGCTTGAGACCGACCGGCTTTTCCTGCGCCAGCTTCTGCCCGAGGATGCCGAGCAGATGTATACGAACTGGGCATCCGACCCGGAAGTGACCCGCTTTCTGCGGTGGGAGCCGCACAAAAACGCGCTGGAGACCGTAGGTCTGCTGGCGGCATGGGCCACCCTTTACCCGAACCCGGACTACTACCAGTGGGCCATTGTGGAAAAGGCTTCCGGGCAGGTGTTTGGCAGCATCAGCATCTTCAATGCTCTGCTCGGTGACCCGGCACAGAAAGCTCTCTGGCCGCAACAGGACTGCACAGACGGCATCTGGGAAGCAGGCTACTGCATCGGGAAGCACTGGTGGAACCATGGTTTTGCAACCGAAGCTTTAAAAGCAGCAGTAAACTACTGGTTTGAGAATACAGACGGCGGCTGGCTCACCTGCTGCCACGCAAAAGAGAACCCTGCCAGCGGCCGGGTGATGGAAAAAGCAGGCTTTCTCTACCACCACGATGCCATTGATCATAAATTTGACGGCACACCGGTGGAGTGCAGAAGCTATCTGCTGACAAGAGAACGATATAACAGAAAGGACTTACCTTGAGCGAACTTTACGATATTTTGGTAGAAACACCCCCGACGAAGGTCATTCTGCTGGCGCTGGATCAGGGCCTGTGGGACTGCGAGCGCAGCCTTGCAGAGCTTTCTGCCCTGTGTGAGGCGAATCACATGGAAGCCGTGGCGCAGGTGACCCAGAAGCGCCAGACCCCGGAGACCGGCATCGTACTGGGCAGCGGCAAGCTGGAGGAAGCCAGCCTTGCCGCCGAAACGCTGGGCGCGGAATGCGCCGTATTTGATGGTGAACTGACCGGTAGCCAGATCCGCAACATCTCCAATGCGCTGGGCGGACTGGAAGTGATCGACCGCACCATGCTGATCCTTGAAATTTTCCGCAGCCGCGCCGTCACCAACGAAGGCAAACTGCAGACCGAGCTGGCCCTGCTGCGCTACCGCCTGCCCCGTCTGCAGGGCATGGGCGAAGCGCTCAGCCGTCAGGGCGGCGGTGGCGGCGGCGGTGGTGGTGCACGCCGCGGTGCCGGTGAGACCAAGCTGGAACTGGACCGCCGTCATGTGCATGCCCGCATCGATGCGCTGGCTGAAAAGCTGGCCGAAATGGAAAAGCGCCGGGGCGAGAGCCGCAAGGCCCGTGCCAAGACCGGGATGCCGGTGGTCAGCCTTGTAGGCTATACCAACGTGGGCAAATCCAGCCTGATGAATGCTCTGTGCGGCCCCAGCGTAGCGGAAGCGGACATGCTGTTCGCCACACTGGACCCCACCAGCCGCAAGCTGATACTGCCCAGCGGCATGGCGGTGCTGCTGGTGGACACGGTGGGCTTTGTGTCCCGCCTGCCCCACAATCTGGTGGAAGCCTTCAAGTCCACGCTGGAAGAAGCGGCATGGTCGGACGTGATCATCCGTGTGGCAGACGCAGGCGATGAGCAGCGGGAAGAGCAGCTGGCCGTCACGGACGAGGTTCTGGACGGGCTGGACTGTGCGGACATCCCCCGCCTGACCGTCTACAACAAGTGCGATAAGCCGGGTGCCATGAGCTTTGACCCGGACATCCTGCTCACCAGCGCCAAGACCGGCTACGGTCTGGACGCACTGCTGGCAAAGCTGGACGAGGTGCTCAGCGACCGGGTGCACACCTTAAAGGTGCTGCTGCCCTACGATAAACTGGGCCTTGCCGCCCCCATGCGGGAGCGCGGCAGCGTGCAGGTGGAGGAATACCGGGAGGACGGGCTGTATCTGGAGGGCATCGTCAAGACGGAAGACCTGCACTGCTTTGAAGGGTATCTGGTCTGATAGGCGCACACGATCTAAATCGCCTCCGCTGTGCTCCGGCTATCATCAGCGGAATAATATTTTGAGATAGAACAAGCCCGGAAAGTCTGCGGACTTTCCGGGCTTGCATTTTCACGGGCGGGGTCGCAGCCGAAAGCAGCTGCTCTATGGGTCGAGTACATTGTCTGCCACTGCTTTTTTCAAAAAGAAAAAATCCCCAACAAACACAAAAACCCGCCTGGCAGCGGGCTTTTGTGTATAGAGGGGTGGGAAAGTATATAAAGTGGTGAATCTCAAATTCAAAGCGGCAGGCGCTTTCTGTTCTGCGCTGCCTTGCATGATGTATTATACCCCTTTTTATTTTCTTGTCAAACAAAATTTTCCGGTTTTGCTTTAAATTAAGTCTTTACTTTTTCGGTAAAACTTTATATAATTAACGCAAAGCAAAGCAAAAGCAAAATTTTTTGGCTTTTGTATGTTTGCACCAACAATAAAACTTTACTTTCAGAAAATTTTATACAATCCAACATATTTTCAAAAAGGAGTATTCCCCATGGATGATCTGGATCGTAAGATTCTCTCCCTGCTGGCCAAGAACGCCCGGATGCCGGTCAAGGAGATCGCCGAGCAGGTATCGCTGACCAGTCCTGCTGTTTCCAGCCGCATTCACAAGCTGGAAACGGATGGCATCATCAGCGGCTACACCGTCACCCTGAACCGCCCCGCTGACCGGATGTATGTGGATGCCCTCATCAGCCTTTCGGTAGCACCTTCCAAGCAGGATGCCTTTCTGGAGCTGCTGCAAAGCAGCAAGGAAGTGCTGCAGTGCTACCACGTCACGGGTGCATACACCTTCCTTGTCAAGGTGAGCTGCGGCAGCATGCCCCAGCTGGAGCACCTGATCCTGCAGTTCCAGAAGCTGGGTACCACCAGCACCCAGATCATCCTTTCTACGCCGGTGAACCACGGCGAGCTGGATGCCCTTATGCTGTAACGCTGTTCATAAAATGGTTACATTTGCGGTGCAATTCTGCCGGGCTGTTCTTTCGTATTATGGATAGCAGGCGCAAAACAGCACACAATAGCTTCAAAACCGCTGCGCCCGCTTTCACACGAAGATTTTCACACACGAAAGGATTTCACTTATGAAACGTATCATTGCTTCCCTGCTTGCCGGTCTGTGCCTGCTTGCTCTGGTGGGCTGCTCTGCCGGCAGCAAGGCCGACTCTGCCACCCCGAAGGACTACTCCCAGATCATCCACGATGCCCGCACCGACGAGGACAACGAATACGATATGATCTTTACCAAAGGTGAGGACGGCAAATTCACCGCCATCGATGGCTACAGCGCCGAGTATGAGGCCGACCAGCTGAATGACGAGCTGAAAGACATCGTGTTCCCCCTGCTGGGCCTTGAGGACGGCAGCTACGAGAGCTTTGCTGCCTCTGTTTCCTCCATGATGGTGCGCAGCTACGCCGTTGCCATCGTAAAGCCAGCCGAGGGCAAGACCGATGCCGTGAAGGCCGCACTGGAAGCCTATGTTCAGAGCGAACAGCAGTCCATGGAGCACTACCTTGAGGACCAGTATCAGGTCGCCAAGGCGGCCACCGTCACCGTAGCCCCCACTGGCGAGGTGATCCTGGTTTGCGCCGAGGATCACGACACCATTCTTTCCAACATCGAAAAAGCCCTTGCCGCATAATTTTTGCCCTGCCGAAGCCGCATCCTGCCGGGATGCGGTTTCTTTTTGTGCGCAGATATGCTATACTGGCATTGTAATTGTGCACAGACTTAGGAGTGTCTTTATGTATAAAGCGACCATCGTGATCCCGAACATCAACGGCAAGGGCTGGCTCAAGGATTCCATCGAGTCGGTCTATGCCCAGACCGAACAGAACTTCCGGCTCATTGTGGTGGACAACGGTTCCACCGACGAAAGCCTTGAGCAGGCCCGCAGCTACTGCAGCCGCGAAAATTTCACCCTCATCGAAAACGGCACCAATACCGGCTTTTCCCATGCAGTGAATCAGGGCATTGCGCTGGCGGACAGTGAATATGTGGTGCTGTTCAACAACGATGCCTTTGCCGAACCCCAGTGGCTGGAAGAGCTGATCCGCACCGCTGAGACCGACCCGAAAATCTTTGCAGTGCAGAGCCTGATGATCCGACACTTTGACCGGGAGCTGGCCGACGATGCCGGCGATTATGTCACCTGGATGGGCTTTGCCTGCAAGACCGGCGATGGCCGCCGCGCAAGCCGCTACACCCGGCAAAAGCGCATCTTCTCGGCCTGCGGCGGTGCGGCGCTCTACCGCAAGAGCATTCTGGACGAGATCGGCAATTTTGACGAGAACTTCTTTGCCTACTTTGAGGATGTGGACCTGAGCTGGCGCGCCAACAATGCAGGCTATAAAAACCTGCTCTGCCCCACCGCCAAGTGCTACCACATCTGCGGTGCCAGCACCGGCGCGGTGAAGTACAACGCCTTCAAAAGCCAGCAGAGCGGCCGCAACAGCATCCTGCTGCCCCTCAAGAACGAACCGCTGCTGATGCTGATTTTAAACTTCATCCCGCTGGCCGTGGGCTACCTGCTCAAGTGCTACAAGTTCCACAAACAGGGCTTTGGCGAGGCGTGGGACAAGGGGATGCACGAAGCCTTTGCCCTGCTGAAAAGCGGCAGGCTGGGCAAGCGGCCTTTCCGCCTGAAGGATCTGCCCAACTACATCCTGATGGAGCTGTGGATGATCTGGAACATGGTGCCGTACCTGTGGTACCGGCTGGTGATCGTAAAATTTGACCTCAAATAAAAAATACCGGATACGAAGCATCTGCCTTGTATCCGGTATTTTTGTTTTGTATTATGCCGCCGGGCTGGCTGTGCTTTCGTCCGCCTGTGCCTCGGTGCTGTCGGCGGGCTGTTCCTCCGCCTGTGTATCCACGCCCTCGTCTGCAGCGGTGCTGTCTGCCTCAGCCGAAGCAGAATCCGAACCGGCTGCTGCAAGAATGGCATCCTGCACATCGCTTTCTGCCATGGGTTCCGGCACATTCGCGGCCGGTGTGCTTTCCGTGCTCTCGGCCTTGGTCTCGCTCTCGGTCAGGCCGGTGAGATACCAGCTGCCGCTCTGGCGCTCGAACAGATAATCCATGTACTTGGTGGGCGTATCCGAAGAAACATTGATGATACTGTCGTCCGTGCTGGCGGTGGGGATATAGCCCACGGTCACATGCAGCTTGCCGCTGCGCTTGAACAGCTTGGTCACGACTGCGCGGTAGTAGCCCACCGTGCCGGTGACCGGAATCTTATAGCACTGGGTGGCATCGTCAAACTCGATGGTCATATCCTCCATCTCAAAGCTGCGGTGGGTCAGCTTGAAGCCGGGGCCAAGCAGCTTTGCAAGGTAGGCATCCACATCCAGCGAGGGCAGCAGCAGCTGTTCGGTGTCGGGGTCGGTATTGTAGTTGTCAAAGCCGCCCTGCGTTTCCTGAATACTGTAGATGCACCCCCACACTGCAGCTTCGCGCAGAGTCAGGTCGTCGATGTTCTCAATGCCGTCAAATGGCATGGGGTCAAACAGCACAAGCCCTTCCAGCTTATCTTCATATTCCTGCTTTTGGGCGGTATCATCGAACAGGTTCGCCACCGCGCCCACACCGGCCCGCAGCACGGTAACAAAGCCCACGATCACCAGAATGGCAACCAGAAGGCCCAGTGCCTGCCGCCCGCGGCGGCGCTGCATCCGGGCATGTTCTTCAGGGGTAATATAATGTTTCATAGTTGTTTTATCTCCCAGGGTTCTCAAATGCTACAGTGTCCAGTATACCACATACCGGCCCATTGTGCAAAACTATGCCCGTGGTTTTTTTGTGAAAAGCGCATTCCTTATTCCCATGTCTTCCACACATCGGGCTGGTAGCCCACGGTGGCCTTGCGGCCATTGCGTACAATGGGCGTTAAAAACAGCTGCTGGTTCTCAAACAGCTTGTCCTCCTTCTGCCAGTCCACCAGTGCGTCCAGAAGTGCAAGGGTCTGCTTGTCCTTCGCATTGGGGTCCACCAGCTTTTCCCAGCCGCCAAGAGCGCGGGCCACGTTCTCGAACTCGCCGCGGCTCATCTCTTTTTCCTTGAGGTCGATCATCTGGAACTTGATGCCGCGCTCCTTGAAATAGCGCTGGGCCTTTTTGGTATCAAAGCACTTGCTTGTGCCAAAGATCTGAATATTCATGGTCTGTACCCTCCTGAATTTTTATTGTACCACATCCTGTGCCCTCTGCATAGGCATAATTCGCAGCCGGATGGGCCATACTGCCCGCAGGGCATTATCAGAAGGAGGTTTTTCTATGAACGCATATGTTGACCCTGATCTGTGCATTGGCTGCACCCAGTGCGCCGGGCTTTGCCCCGCCGTGTTCCAGATGGAAGGCACGCTGGCCGTGGCCCAGCCCGGGCCGATCCCACCGGAGGAGGTGCCGCAGGCTGTGGACGCAGCCAACGCCTGCCCGGTAAGCGCGATCCGCATCGAGGAGTAAGAGGGAAGGCCGTCAACCATGTTGGCGGCTTTCTCTCTTTTTTGCGCAAAAATCCCCCGCTGGGCACGGTTTTGTGGTATAATGCAGAATGTGTAATAATGCAATGGAGGAACACGACTATGCGTTTACTGGTCATTGACGGCAACAGCATTGCCAACCGTGCTTTTTTTGGCATCAAGCTGCTGACCACCAAGGACGGACGATACACCAACGCCATCTATGGCTTTCTGAATATCCTGCTCTCCCTGCTTAAGGAGTGCGAACCCGACGAGGTGGCTGTTGCCTTTGACCTGAAGGCTCCCACCTTCCGCCACAAAATGTACGATGGCTACAAGGCCACCCGCCATGGCATGCCCGAAGAGCTGGCCCAGCAGATGCCGGTGCTCAAGGAACTTCTGGCAGACCTCGGCTACCGCACCGTCACCGCCGAAGGCTGGGAAGCAGATGATATCCTTGGCACACTGGCCGCTGCCTGCGCCGCCCGGAAGGACGACTGCTTCCTTGCTACGGGAGACCGGGACAGCCTGCAGCTGGTCAGTGACACCACCACTGTGCTGCTTGCCGCCACTGTCATGGGACGCAGCAAGACGGTGACGATGGACGTGGATGCCATTCAGGAAAAATACGGCATCCAGCCCAGACAGCTCATTGAGGTGAAGAGCCTGATGGGCGATGCTTCGGATAATATTCCGGGCGTGAAGGGCATTGGTGAAAAGACCGCCCTGACCCTTGTGCAGAACTTTGGCACGCTGGAAGGCGTGTACGAGCACATCGACGATAAGCTCATCAAGCCCAAACAGCGGGAACATTTGCTGGAATGCCGCGAGATGGCCCAGCTGAGCCACACCCTTGGCACCATCCGCACCGATGCACCCATCGACACGGCCGAGGGCACCTATGCCGTGGGCGAGGGCAACAAAGCCGAGGCCGTGCGCCTTTTGCAGGAATTGGAGATCCACTCTCTGATCCCTCGCTTTGGGCTGGACGGCATTGCACCTGCCGCCCCGGAAGAAGAGGACGGCATCGAGCTGGCTGAAGCAGAGCTGGAAGCTCTGCCGCTGGCTCCTTCCGGCACCTATCTGGTGGCATCGCGCCCGGCCGTGATGGGCAAGCAGGGCACCCGCAACGTGGTGCTGCAGCCGGAGAGCTGGTACGCCGTGCAGGACTGCACCGTTTACCCGCTGGAGGATGCCGACCTTATGCGCCTGCTGGACAACGCAGACGTAACGCTGGAAGTGTTCAACGCAGCGCCCCTCTATGCCAAGGCCATGGCCGCAGGCGGCTGGGGCAGCAGCATCGTGTGGGACGGCAAGCTTGCCGCCTACCTGCTGGATGCTTCTGCTTCCAAGTATCAGATCAGCGAGCTGACCGCCAGCTACCGCGCCGCTGCTGCCTTTACCTGTGCCGATTACCCGGATGCAGGCCGCCTTGCCGACCTGTTCTGCAAGATGAAGGCCGAGATCACCGCCTGCGGTGAGGACAGCCTTTACAATGAGATCGAGTTCCCGCTGGCACAGGTGCTGGCCGATATGACCCGCACCGGTGTGCTGGTGGATAAGGACGGCATCGAGCAGTTCGGTGTGAAGCTGCGCACCGAGCTGGAGCAGGTGCTGGGCCGCATCCATATGGAGACCGGCAGCGCCAGCTTCAACCCCAACAGCCCCAAGCAGTTGGGCGAAATGCTGTTTGACACTATGGGCCTGCCCCACGGCAAAAAGACCCAGCGCGGCTGGTCCACCGATGCCGAAACACTGGAAAGCCTGCGGGATTACCCGCTGGTGGAGGACATTCTGCAGTACCGCGCCTACCAGAAGCTGAACTCTACCTACGTGGAGGGCCTTTTGAAGGTGATCGGCGAGGATGGCCGCATCCACTCCACCTTCAACCAGACCGAGGCCCGCACCGGACGGCTTTCCTCCGATAACCCCAACCTGCAGAACATCCCCATCCGCACCGAGCTGGGCAGCCAGCTGCGCGCCTACTTTATTGCAAAGCCCGGCTGTGTGCTGGTGGATGCCGACTACAGCCAGATCGAGCTGCGCATCCTTGCCCACATTACCGGCGATGAGCACATGCAGCAGGCGTTTTTGAACGGTGAGGACATCCACCGCAGCACCGCCGCAAAAATTTACGGCATCCCGCAGGAAGAAGTCACCTCCCGGCTGCGCTCTTCTGCCAAGGCCATCAACTTTGGCATCATGTACGGCAAGGGCGCTTACAGCCTTGCCAAGGACATCGGCGTGAGTGTGAAGGAGGCAGATGCCTTCCTCAAGAACTATCTGGCCGCGTTCCCCAAGGTGAGCGGCTACATGGATAAGACCATCGCGGACGCCAAGGCCGTGGGCTATGTATCCACCCTGTTCGGCCGCCGCCGTGCTCTGCCGGAGCTGGCAAGCAGCAACTTCAATGTGCGTTCCAGCGGCGAACGCATGGCCCGCAACACCCCCATTCAGGGCACTGCGGCCGACGTGATCAAGCTGGCCATGGTGCGGGTATGGAAGCGGCTGCGGAACGAAAAGATGGAAAGCCGCCTGATCCTGACCGTCCACGATGAATTGATCGTGGAAGCCCCGCAGGCCGAAGCCGAAAAGGCTGCGCAGATCCTGCGGGAGGAAATGGAAGGCTGCGTGCAGTACGCCGTGCCCCTGAGCACCGATGTGCACGCAGGCAAAAACTGGCTGGAGGCCCACTAAAACATGATTATTTTGGGAATTGAATCCACCTGCGACGAGACCGCCGCAGCTCTGGTGGAGGATGGCCGGCACCTGCTGAGCAACGTCATTTCCACCAGCGTCAAAGAACAGGCTCTTTACGGCGGCGTTGTGCCGGAGATCGCCAGCCGCCGCCACTGCGAGTTTATCAGTGCTACCGTCAAAAAAGCCCTGCTGGATGCAGGCAAGACCATCGACGATGTGGATGCCGTGGCCGTCACCTTTGCGCCGGGCCTCATCGGTGCAGTGCTGGTGGGCGTGAATTTTGCCAAGGGTCTGGCCTACTCGGCCAATAAGCCGCTGGTGCCGGTGCACCACCTGCGCGGACACATTGCCGCGCTGTACCTCACCCACCCGGAGCTGAAGCCGCCCTTCCTCTGCCTTGTGGCCTCCGGCGGGCACAGCCACATCGTGGAGGTGCAGGACTACACCCATTACCACATCCTCGGCCACACGGTGGACGATGCCGCCGGTGAAGCCTTTGACAAAGTGGCCCGCACGCTGGGTCTGCCCTACCCCGGCGGCCCCAGCGTGGCCAATGCCGCCAAGACCGGCAACCCCAAGGCCTACCGCCTGCCGGTGCCCCATGTGGACGGCAAGTACAACGTGAGCTTTTCCGGCCTGAAAACCGCCGTGCTCAATGAGGTGAACAAGGCCCAGATGAAGGGCGAAGAAGTGAATGTGCCCGACCTTGCCGCCAGCTTTCAGGACCGCATTGCGGGCATTCTGGCCGAAAAGCTGCTGCTGGCCGCAGCGGACACCAGCGCAAAGCAGGTGTGTCTGGCAGGCGGAGTTGCCGCCAACGGACGGCTGCGCCAGCTGGTGAACGACGGTGCCCAGAAGCTGGGTGCAAAAGTTTATCTGCCGGAGCTGAAATTCTGCGGTGACAACGGCGCTATGATCGCGGCGCAGGGGTATTACCAGTACATTGCAGGCCACACAGCGGGCCTTGAACTGAACGGTCTGCCCACTTTACCCATCGACTACGAATAAAACAGGCGCTTTTGCGCAAAAAATCCCGTCTTTCTGCAACAGAAGACGGGATTTTTTCTTATGCAAAATATTCCTGTGCACGCTTTGCAGCGTTGTTGATGCAGGCCCGCAGCTCGTCCAGCGTATCAAACTTTTTGCTGGGGCTGAGGTAGGCGTGGAACTCCACCACCGGGTCGGTGCCGTAGAGGTCGCCGGAAAAGCCCGGGATAAAGGTCTCGCAGGTCACCTTGGTGGCATCATCATTGACGGTAGGGCGGCTGCCAAGGCCGGTGGCCGAAGGATACCACACCCCGCCAATGCGGGTGCGGGTGATATAAATGCCGCTGCGGGGCAGTTGAAAGCCCTCGGGATACAGCTGGTTGATGGTGGGCACCCCCAGCGTGTGGCCCAGACCTGCACCGTGCTGCACCTCGAACCGGATGGCGTAGGGCATCCCCAGCATGGCGTTTGCTGCCGGGATGTCGCCGCCTTCCAGCGCGGTGCGGATGCGGGTGGAAGACACCGGCTTTTCCTCAAACTGCGCCATGGGCACCACGATCACCTCCACGCCCAACGGAGCGCAGAGGGTGCGCAGCAGCTCCGGGTTGCCGGCCGCTTTGGCACCAAAGGTAAAGTTTTCGCCGCAGACCAGCGCACGGGCATTGCAGTCCCGCACGATGCCCAGCACGAACTGCTCCGGGGTCAGGCCCTTGATCTCCTCAAAGTCCGGCGTGAGGTAATACTCCACGCCAAGGCTTGCGATCAGAGCATGCTTATCCGCTGTGGAAAGCAGGCGCTTGCCCTTCATCTTATTCACCATCGGCAGCTTGAAGGTAAACACCGCCGGGGCGGCATCGTGTTCTTTGGCCCACTGCACGGCGCTTTCGATCACCGCACGGTGGCCGATGTGGATGCCGTCAAAAAAGCCCATTGCCACTGCGGTGCCTTTTTCCGGCTGCGCCAGCGGCAGCGGTGCAAATTGTGAAATGATCTGCATGGGTTTTGTTTCCTTTTTCAATTACGTTCTATGAACAGTTTTTCCACCCGCAGCACGCCCTGTACGATATTGGCAAGGCCCAAAAACTGTCCGGCGGCATTGCGCACCCGGTAGCGGCCATCTGCTGCCGGATACCGGCTGGTGGGGCAGCCGTTGTACAAATGCTGTTCCACCCAAGGCTCCACCACCAGCAGCGGCAGGCTTTCAAACACGCTTTCCACCGGCAGCATCAGCGCTTCCAGTGCGTCCATGCCCTGCTCTTTTGCGGCAAGAATTTCCTCCAGCGTGTGGGCATCGGCTTCGGTGTACACGCCCGCCGAGGTGCGGCGCAGTGCGCTCATGGTGCCCTTCTGGCCCATGGCGGCGGCAATGTCTTCCAGCAATGTGCGGATATAGGTGCCCTTGGAGCACGTTACATCCAGCGCATACTCATTCTCTGCCGGGCTTCCGCCGTAGGTGATGCTGTAAATTTCAATGGGGCGCGCCTTGCGCTCCACGGTCACGCCCTCACGGGCCAGCTTATACAGCGGCTGACCGTTCAGCTTGATGGCCGAGTACATGGGCGGCACCTGCATCTGCGGGCCGACGAATTGTGGCAGCACGGCCAGCAGTTCCCCTTCGCCCGCCGTGACCGGAGCCGTTTCCAGCACAGTGCCGGTCACATCGCCGGTGTCGGTGCGCGCGCCCAGTTTTAAAACCGCACGGTAGCTTTTATCGTGGTTCAGCTGCAGGTCCACTGCCTTGCTGGCACCGCCGCAGAACACCGGCAGCACGCCGGTGGCCATGGGGTCCAGCGTGCCGCTGTGGCCCAGCTTGCGGGTGCCCAGCACGCCGCGCAGCTTTGCCACCACATCAAAGCTGGTCCAGTCCATGGGCTTGTCAACGATCAGGATGCCCTGCATTTATGCTTCCTCCTGCGGTGCGTCCAGCTCGGCTTCCACCTCTGCCAGAATTGCATTTTTTGCGTTTTCCAGATTGCCCAGCAGCTCACAGCCTGCAGCGCAGCTGTGACCGCCTCCGCCCAGACGCCGAGCGATGGCGCAGGCGTCCACGCCCTTTGCGGTGCGCACGCTGATGCGGTAGCTGCCGCCGGGCTGCTGCCGCAGGGTCAGGCCCACCTTTACGCCCTCAATGCTCACAGGCAGGCTGGTCAGTTCTTCCAGATCGGCCGGGTCCACACCGCTCTGCTCGATCTCGTCCCGGGTGAGGTAGATGAGCGCGCACCGGCCGTCCAGATAGTATTCCAGATGGTTGCGGGCAATGCGCTCGGCCTCCATGCGCTCACGGGGCTTGGTATCGAACAGCAGGGTGTTCAGCTCTTCCACATGACAGCCCGCCTCAATGAGCTTTGCCGCCACGATGTGGGTGTTTGCCGTGGTGGAAGAGAACCGGAAGCAGCCGGTGTCGGTTGCAAGGCCGGTGTAAAGGCAGTCTGCAATGTGCGGCGTAATGGCAACGCCCATGGCGTTGATCACCTCGTACAGCAGCTCTGCCGCCGCTGCGGCGCTGCCATTGAGCAAGGTGAAGTCGGCATAGCCGCTGTTGCCTGCGTGGTGGTCGATGCACAGGTCCACATGGCGCGAGAACTGCGGCATACCGTTGTTTTCTCCAAACAGCTGCACGCTGGCAACATCCACCGCTACCACAGTCTGCGGCTCAAACTCGCCTTTGAACATATGTGCGTTGGTAAACGCATACCGGTTGGGAATGGCATCGGAGCAGAGCACTGCCGCGTTTTTATCCAGTGCTTTCAGTGCACAATACAGCGCGCTGCCGCAGCCAATGGTATCGCCATCCGGGTTTTTGTGACACAGAATCAAAATGTTGTCCGCCGTCATCAGGCGCTGGGCCATCTGCTGCACATTCAACTGTTCTGTCATTCCATGATCCATCCTTTCCGCAGGCGGAATTATTCTTCGGTCTCCTCCGGTGCGCTGGCTTCGGTGTCAGCGTCGCCGTTCACGTTCAGCGTGCGGAGCAGCTCGTTGATGTGGGCTGCATAGGCGGCACCGTCATCCTCTACGAAGATGAAGCGGGGAGCCTTGCGGATGTGCATTTTCTTGCTCACTTCAGTGCGCACATGGCCTGCCGCGCGGTTCAGTGCCTCGATGGCGGGCTTCGGGCCGTCTTCGCGGCCCATCACGCTCACATACACCTTGGCCACATCCAGATCAGGGGTCACATCCAGACGGGTGACGGTCAAAAGACCGCCCTCCAGACGCGGGTCCTTCAGCCTGCCGATGATGGCAATGATCTCGCGCTTCATATCCTGTGCCAGACGGCCCATATTCTTCTGAGACATAGTATTTCTCCCTATAAAAGAAAACCCTCTCAGCCTCGCTTCGCTCGGCAGCTCTCCCGAGGGGCGAGCTTTTTGCGTGGATACGGCAAACGTTCCGTTTCTCTGCAAACCTCCCACCTCGGGGGAGGTGGCATTGCGCCAGCAATGACGGAGAGGGTTATTTCAGATCTTAATCGCGGTACTCTTCCATCTTGAAGGCTTCGTACACGTCGCCTTCCTTAACGTCGGCAAACTTTGCCAGAGTAACGCCGCACTCGTAGCCCTCGGCCACTTCCTTGGCATCATCCTTGAAGCGCTTCAGGGATGCGATTTCGTCCTCGGTGATCACGATGCCGTCACGCACCACGCGCACCTTGCTGTCGCGGGTGATCTTGCCGCTGGTCACGCGGCAGCCTGCAACGGTGCCCACATTGGAGATCTTGTACACCTGACGGACCTGCAGCTCGCCCAGAGACACCTCGCGGAACTTGGGAGCCAGCATGCCCTTCATAGCGTCGGTGACATCGTTGATGGCATCATAGATGACGCGGTACATACGCATTTCCACCTTGGTGGCAGCAGCTTCTTCCTTGGCCACATTGTCCGGGCGGACGTTGAAGCCGATGATGATGGCGTTGGAGGCATCGGCCAGATCCACGTCGGACTTGCTGATGGCACCGACACCGGCATGGATGACGCGCACGCGCACCTCTTCGTTGGAGATCTTCTCCAGACTCTGCTTCACAGCCTCGGCAGAGCCCTGCACATCGGCCTTGACCACGATGGCCAGTTCCTTCATGTCGTTCTGAGCCATCTGGCTGAACAGGTTATCCAGCGTGACCTTCTGGAAGGAGGAAAACTGCTTTTCCTTGGCGGCAGCAACGCGCTGTTCGGCCAGCTCACGGGCCAGACGCTCATCCTCAACAGCCTCGAACAGGTCGCCTGCTTCGGGCACTGCGGTCAGGCCGGTAATCTCCACAGGGGTAGAGGGGCCGGCATCGCTCAGCAGCTGGCCCTTGTCGCTGCGCATGGTGCGCACGCGGCCCACAGCGGTACCGGCAATGATCACATCGCCGGAGTGCAGGGTGCCGTTCTGCACCAGAATGGTGGCAATGGGGCCCTGGCCCTTGTCCAGACGGGCCTCGACGACCGCACCCTTGGCGCGGCGGTTGGGGTTGGCCTTCAGCTCCATGACCTCAGCTTCCAGAGCAATGCGCTCCAGCAGGTCGTTGATGCCCATGCCGGTCAGGGCAGACACCGGGATGCAGGCCACATCGCCGCCCCAGTCCTCGGTGATGATGCCGTACTTGGTCAGGCCTTCCATCACGCGCTCGGGGTTTGCGGTGGGCTTATCCATCTTGTTCATTGCCACGATAATCTTGACATTTGCAGCCTTGGCGTGGTTGATGGACTCGATGGTCTGGGGCATGATGCCGTCGTCGGCAGCAACCACCAGAACTGCAATATCGGTCATGTTGGCACCGCGGGCACGCATGGAGGTGAACGCCTCGTGGCCCGGGGTATCCAGGAAGGTGATGAGGCTGTCGTTGACCTTGACCTGATATGCACCGATGGCCTGCGTGATGCCGCCGGCCTCGCCTGCGGTAACGTTGGTCTTGCGGATGGCATCCAGAATACTGGTCTTGCCGTGGTCAACGTGGCCCATGACGCAGACCACCGGGGGACGCTCCACCAGGTCCTCCTGCGAATCCTCTTCCTGCGTGAACAGGCGCTCCTCGATGGTCACATGCACCTCGTGCTCGACCTTTGCGTGGAACTCCTCTGCCAGCAGAGAAGCGGTATCGAAATCGATCACGTCGTTGATGGCGTGCATCTCGCCCATCTGCATGAACTTGGCAATGACCTTGCCGGCCTGCTGCTTCAGGCGGGCAGCCAGCTCGCCCACGGTGATCTCGTCGGGGATCATCACCTTCAGCTGTGCGCTGCGGGCCTTTTCCAGCTGGATGCGCTGCAGACGCTCAAACTCGGTCTCGCGCTTGCCCTTCTGGAACTGTTGGCGCTGGCGCTGACCGCGCTGGGTGAACTTTTGCTTGTTGCCCTGCGGGGTGGGCTTGCGGCGGTTCTCGGTGTTCTTGGTGGAAGCCAGATCATCGTAACGGGCATCGAAGCGGTCCACGTTCATATCCACAGTGCGGGTATCTACGGTGACCTGATTGTCCTCGCGGCGCACGGACACAGCCTGTGCCGGAGCAGCGGATGCCTTGGCACCGGTCTCACGAGCCAGTTCGCTGAGAGAAACGGTCTTTTCCTCGCGCTTCTTGTGCTGCTCGTTCTTCTTTTCGTTATGCTTATTGCCGTTCTTATCCTGCTGGGCAGGCTCTGCCTTTTTGGCGGCAGGCTGCTCCGGCTTCTTTTCTGCCTTGGGAGCTTCGGGCTTTTTCTCGGCCTTCTTCTCAGTGGGCTTCGGCTCTTCCTTTGCGGCCTTGGCGCTGTTCAGGAATTCGTCCAGATTTGCCACGCTGTTATCCTTGCTGAACTTTTCCAGCAGGTAGTTCAGCTCGTTCTCTTCCAGATTGGAGCTGTTCTTCTTGCCGGTGCTGCCCATGGCGTTCAGCTCATCCAGGACCTTCTTGGCGGAAAGGTTCAGGTCCTTTGCAAAATCACTCACTTTATATTTTACGATCATTCGGTCATATCCTCCTCATTTTTGATTGCTCCGCAGTCCGACAGGCGGTCAAAGCAGAGCTTTGCGAGGTTGCGGTCAGTCACCGCGTAAACAGCCACAGGCTTGCGGCTGATATCGGCCAGTTTATCCTGCGTAAGCGGCATGGTGATCACATCCACCAGATCGCCCACAGAATAGTCGAGGCGCTGCACGGTCTTGGCGCTGGCATCGCTTGCCACCATCACCAGCCATGCCTTGCTCTTGACGCAGGCATCTTCCACGGCATCAAAGCCCATGGTCAGTG
Source organism: Faecalibacterium sp. AM43-5AT (assembly GCF_003603345.1). NCBI lineage: Bacteria > Bacillati > Bacillota > Clostridia > Eubacteriales > Oscillospiraceae > Faecalibacterium > Faecalibacterium sp. AM43-5AT. The sequence continues at coordinate 59,054 of NZ_QVGZ01000012.1, read as the reverse complement.
CGCCCGCCTTGCGGCACAGGCTCAGCGCCTGAAACAGCGCTTCCTCCGGCGGCAGCTTGGGCTTTGCGGGGGTGTTATTCTTCTTTGCCATTTGCTGCTGCCTCCTTTGCGGCTTCGGCCAGCTGTGCGGCCAGAGCCTCGTAAACTTCGGCGGGAACCGGCTGCTCAAAGCAGCGCTCCAGCGCCTTTTTCTTTTTTGCCTTGGTCAGGCAGTCGGGGTTCGGGCAGAGATACGCGCCGCGGCCCGGCTTTTTGCCGACCAGATCAATGCTGATCTCTCCGCTGGGTGCACGTACCACACGCACCAGCTCCTTTTTGGGGCGGCTGGTCATGCAGCCGATGCACTGGCGGGAAGGGATCTTTTTCTGTGCCATCCGGTTTTCCTCCTTTGGCCATCTGCGCCGGAATTACTCGGTGTCGGTCTCGGCTTCCTTCTTCGGCTCTTCCTCGCCATAATAGCCGCTCTCGGGGCGGATATCAATGTTGTAGCCGGTCAGGCGTGCACACAGGCGTGCGTTCTGGCCCTTGTTGCCAATGGCAAGGCTCAGCTGCTGGTCGGGCACGGTCACACGGCAGGAACGGGTCTCGCCGGGCAGCAGTTCCACCTTGACCACCTTGGCCGGGCTGAGTGCTGCGGAGATGAACTCGGAGATATCCTCGCTCCACTTCACGATGTCGATCTTTTCGCCGCCCAGCTTTTCCACAACAGCAGCTACACGGGCACCGTGCTCGCCGATGCAGGCGGAAACAGGGTTCACGTTGGGGTCCTTGCTCCAAACAGCCATCTTGGTGCGGGCACCAGCCTCGCGGCTGATGGCTTTGACCTCCACAGTGCCGTCAAAAATTTCGGGCACTTCCAGCTCAAACAGGCGTTTGACAAGGCCGGGGTGGGTGCGGCTGATCATAACGCGGGGGCCGCGCTCAGTGCTGACCACGTCCACAACGTAGACCTGCAGGGTCTGGCCCTCGGTGTACACCTCGCCGGGCACCTGCTCGTTGTGGGGCAGGATGGCCTCGCCGCCCTTGCCCAGATCCAGAGCAACGATGCCCTTTTCGGGATCCACGCGGGTAACGGTGGCCTGCACGATGTCGTGTGCACGGGACTGGATCTCGCTCAGCTGCTGGCTGCGTTCAGCCTCGCGGATGCCCTGACGGATCACGTGCTTTGCGGTCTGGGCTGCAATGCGGCCGAAGTCCTTGGTCTTGAGGGGGGTCACGATGCGGTCGCCCACTTCATAGCTCTTGCGGATCTTCTGTGCCTCGGTAATGCCGATCTCAGAGTGCTCGTCGTACCAGTCCTCGTCGGCCACAACGTCCTGGATCAGGGCCACATCAAAGCGGCCTGCGGCGGGGTCGATATCCACCTTCACGTGGTCCTCTTCCACCTCATAGTTCTTCTTGACGGCAATGATGATCGCAGCCTTGATCTTTTCAATCAGGTATTCTGCGGTGATGCCGCGCTCGTGCTCCAGCATGGAGAGAGCTTCAAAAAATTCATTGTTCGCTGCTGCCATTTTTCGGGTTCCTCCTGTAATTTACTCTCTATCTATGTTAGTCAAACAGGTCTTCATCGTCGCACAGGTTCACGCTGGATGCGGCGTTCACCTCAAAGGTGACAGCGCCCGCATCGGTGTTCACCGTAACGGTGCTGCCCTCGCGGCCTGTCAGGATACCGGAAAACTCACGCACGCCGTCTGCATTCGGGCGGATGAGCTTTACCCGGATCTTCTGGCCCTTGAGGGCTTCATAGTGCTCCGGGCGGGTCAGCTTACGGCCAAGGCCGGGGCTGCCCACTTCCAGATAATAGCTCTGGTCGATGGGGTCTGCCTCGTCAAGGATGGGGTCCAGCGCATGGGAAACATCCGCGCAGGTGTCGGTATCCATGGTGCCGTCCTTGTCGATGAGCACGCGAAGATACCAGTCTGGACCTTCCTTTTCAAAAACCACATCCCACAGGCGCAGGCCCATGCCCTCCACGGTGGGGCGGACAAGCGCTTCGACTCTCTGGGCGGTGTTGCCGCCAGACTGCTTCGCCATAAAAAACCTCCAAACAAACAAGAAACGCGGACCTTGCGGCCCACGTTTCAGGTTAAACTATATCGTACTACTAGAATATACCATACATCCCGCGATTATGCAAGCATTTTCGCAGATTTTTTTCGCCGCAGGGTCTTTTACAGCACCCACACGCCGTCTCGGAACAGCTCCACGGTGTGGCCATCGCGGCATTTGCCGGTGATATGGCTGTCCTCTGCACCGATCATCACATCCTCGTGCAGGCGGGACTGGTTCATGCCGCGGGCCAGCAGCTCTTCCTTCGTCAGCGCCGTTCCTCCCTTCGTAGTGCCGGGGTAGCTGGCACCGAACGCGATGTGGCAGGCGGCATTTTCGTCAAACAACGTGCTGTAGAACAGCTTGCCGCTGCGGTTGATGGGGCTGCTTGCCGGCACCAGTGCCACTTCGCCAATGCTGCGGGAGCCTTCGTCGCCGTCCAGCAGACGGCCCAGCAGCACCTGTCCCTGCTCGGCGTGGTAGTCCACAACCCGGCCCTTCTCAAAGGTGACACGGAAGTTCTTGATGAGCTGGCCGTTGAACACATAGGGCTTTGTGCCGTAGACGATGCCCTCTGCCCTGTCCTTGTGGGGCGCAGTGAACACTTCCTCCGTGGGAATGTTGGGCAGGAACACCACGCCCTTTTCGCTCTTGCTGGCGGCGCTTTCCCACACAGCCTGATCCGCAAGACCCACGGTCAGGTCGGTGCCGTTGCTGCTCTCAAAATGCACGCTTTCCAAGTCCAGCGCATTCATTTTATCCCGCAGAGTGCTGAGCCGCTCCATATGGGCCTGCCACTCGTTCACCGGGTCGCCGCCGGTGACCCGGCAGACGTCAAAAATCAGCTTCCACAAAGCCTCCATTGCGGCATCCGCGTCCAGCTCCTGGAAGACCTTCTTTGCCCACGGCACACTGGGCAGGGCCGCAATGGACCACTGCACCCGGTCGTTCATGGTGTACTCCTGCCACTCCTCCATAAAGGCGCGGCGGGCAGCATTCACCCGGCTGATCTTGTTTCCGTCAATGCCCGCATACAGCTCCGGGTCGTCTGCAATGAGATGCAGTACACACACGCCGCCCTCGCTTTCGGCATAGTCGAGATAGCGGCGCAGCTGCCATGGCTTGAGGTCGGTCAGGGCCTCCTCGCTGCCCAGCTCCATGCGGGCGCGGGCCACAGCGTCATCGCTCCAGTTCACCTGCACATCCCGGGCACCGGCTTCGTAGGCACTGCGCACGCACAGCCGCGCCAGCGGCGCGCCCTCCAGCGGGCAGTTGATGATGAGGGTCTGGCCCGGCTGCGGGTTCACCCCCACCCGGACGATGAAATCGGCATATTTTTTCAGCAGTTCGTCAAAGTTTTCCACGGTAGAACCTCCTGCGGTGCAAAACGCATTTTTTGTTTTCAGTATACCGCAAACCGGTGCCCAAAACAAGCAAAAGGAGCCGTTCCCTTTTTTGCCGGGAACGGCTCCTTGAAAAAGCAGTTTAGAACTCGATCTTGCTCTCGATATAAGCTTTCAGCTCGGAGATGGGCATACGCACCTGCTCCATGGTGTCGCGGTCACGGACGGTGACGCAGTTGTCGGCGGCAATGCCCTTGGCCTCGTCACCCACGGTATCAAAGTCCACAGTGATGCAGTACGGGGTGCCGATCTCGTCCTCGCGGCGGTAACGCTTGCCGATGGAACCGGTATCGTCGTAATCCACCATGAAGTACTTGCTCAGCTCGTTGCGGATCTCCATGGCCTTCTCGCCCAGCTTCTTGCTCAAGGGCAGCACGGCGCACTTGTAGGGAGCCAGAGCCGGATGCAGATGCAGCACGGTGCGGATATCCTCCTTGCCCTTGCTGTCGGTCAGGTGCTCCTCGTCGTATGCTTCGCACAGGAAGGCCAGAGCCACACGGTCACAGCCCAGAGACGGCTCAATGACGTAGGGGATGTAGTGCTCGTTGGTCTCGCTGTCGAAGTACTCCAGGCTCTTGCCGGAAGCTTCCTGATGGCGGGTCAGGTCATAGTTGGTACGATCCGCGATGCCCCACAGCTCACCCCAGTCGGTGAACGGAAAGGCGTACTCGATATCGGTGGTAGCGCGGCTGTAGAAGGCCAGCTCTGCAGGCTCGTGGTCACGCAGGCGCAGGTGCTCCTTCTTGATGCCAAGGCTCAGCAGCCAGTTCTCGCAATAGTCCTTCCAGTAAGCGAACCATTCCAGATCGGTGCCGGGCTTGCAGAAGAACTCGCACTCCATCTGCTCGAACTCGCGGGTGCGGAAGGTGAAGTTGCCCGGAGTGATCTCGTTGCGGAAGGCCTTGCCCACCTGGCACACGCCGAAGGGCAGCTTGCGGCGGGTGGTGCGCTGGATGTTGGCAAAGTTGACAAAGATGCCCTGTGCGGTCTCAGGACGCAGATAGCAGGTGGAAGAGCTATCCTCAGTAACGCCGATGGCAGTCTTGAACATCAGGTTGAACTTGCGGATGGGGGTAAAATCGTGCTTGCCGCAGACGGGGCAGACGATGTCCTCATGCTCTGCGATGAAAGCATCCATCTCGTCAAAGCTCATGGCATCCACGTTCACCTCGGGGTGCTCCTCGCCGATCAGCTTGTCGGCGCGGTGGCGCGCCTTGCAGGCGCGGCAGTCCAGCAGGGGGTCCGAGAAGCTGGACACATGGCCGGTGGTCACCCAGGTCTGAGGGTTCATGATGATGGCTGCATCCAGACCCACATTGTAGGGGCTCTCCTGCACGAATTTCTTCAGCCATGCCTTTTTGACGTTGTTCTTGAACTCGACGCCCAGCGGGCCGTAATCCCAGCTGTTGGCCAGACCGCCGTAGATCTCGGAACCGGGGAACACATAACCACGGTTCTTGCAGAGATTGACGATCATATCAAGGGTCTTTTCGCTCTGTTCCATTGTAGTACATCCTTTCCGTCCGCGGCTGGTTTGCCGTGTCGTTGTTGTATCGTTCCGGCAGCTTTCCCCACTGCCGGGCGTGCTTTTCAAAGGGAAAGCACAGTATCTTTACTGTACCATGTTTTGCGCCGCTTGTAAAGCCGAAAACCGGCCTGCTTTGGGGAACAGACCGGTTTTTGCACTTATTTATGGTATTTCATCCCTGCATTGATGGTGCAGGCACGGTAGATCTGCTCCGTGAGCACAAGGCGGGCCAGCTGGTGGGGCATGGTGATGCGTCCCATGCTGAACTTGAGTGCAGCGGCCTTTTTCACCTCATCGGACAGGCCGTGGGACGAGCCGATGACGAAAGCCACGTCTCCTGCCCCACTGTTTGCGCGGTCGGCAAGGAACTGGGCCAGTTCGTCGGAGGAGATCTGCCTGCCTTCAATGCACATGGCCACGATGGCAGCACCCTTGCGCACGTTGGACAGGATGGCCTTGCCCTCCTTGTCCAGTGCCTTTTTTACCACGGCATCCGAGGCGTTCTTCTCCTCGATCTTTTCCTCCGGCAGCTCGATGATGCGGAAGGACGCGAAGGCGGCAAGGCGCTTCTGGTACTCGGCCACGCCCTCGGCGAAATATTTTGCATTCAGCTTGCCCACACAGATCAGGTCGATGTTTTGCATTGCAGTTTCCTCTTTTATATAGAAACGATTTAAAATTGTCTCCGCTACTGCTTGAACTCCCTCAGTCACGGCTTACGCCGTGCCAGCTCCCTCGGAGAGGGAGCCTCTGGCGAAACCGGATACTTTGCAATTCAACCAGAGGCTTTGCCGCCATGCCAAAGGCCCCATCCTAGAGGGGGCTGTCGAGCGAATGCGAGACTGGGGGAGTTTTTTTTACAGCAGGCTCATCTGCTCGCCCTCGTCCTCGGCGCGGAGCAGCGCACCGGTAGCGGGCAGGCTGCGCACACGGTAGCGGTGGGGGTTCGCCAGCTCCAGCGTGTCCGCAGGCACCACCGAAGCGATGGTCTGGTTCTTTTTCAAAGTAACCACTGCCACGCCCTGACTGTCGCGGGTGGCCTTGGCCGCGATCTGCGCCGTGCCAACCAGCAGCATCCGGCTGGCACTGGTGCGGATGGCAAGCTCGGTCTCCTCCGGCAGGAAGAAGAGCTTCGCCAGCGGTTCCTTGTCGCAGTAGGCCTTCAGCAGCTTGCGACGGTTCTGCTTGGTGGCGTAGGAGCTGAGGGGAATCTTGGCGCACCTGCCGCTGGCAAAGAAGAACAGCATATAGCCGCTGTAGTCGCTGGTGATCACCATGGAGAGCACGTTCTCGCCCTCGTCCATGCCCAGACGGCCCGGGATGAAAATGCCCATCTGGGCCACCTTGCCGTCCTCCAGCTCTGCCAGACGCACCTTGTACACCTGCTGCTTGTCGGTAAAGAACAGTGCTTCCACGTTGTTGCGGGTCTCGATCTGCTGCACGATCTCGTCGCCTTCTTTCAGCTTATGGGCACCGGCGGTGCGCAGACCCTGCGGTGGGATCTTTTTGAAGTAGCCCTCGCGGGTAAAGAACACTGTCACGGGGTAATCCGGCGTTTCTTCCTCCTCGGAGCCGTTCTCTTCCTCAGGCAGATCGTACAAGATCTCGCTGCGGCGGGACTGGCCGTACTTCTTGGCAACATCGTTCAGCTCATTGATGATGATGCGGCGGATGCGGGCGGGCTTTGCAAGGATATCGTTCAGGTCGGCAATGTCCTTTTCCAGCTGTTCGATCTCGCTGGTGCGCTTGAGGATATATTCCCGGTTCAAATGACGCAGCTTGATCTCGGCCACATAGTCGGCCTGCACTTCATCGATGCCAAAACCGATCATCAGGTTGGGCACCACTTCGGTCTCTTCCTCGGTGGTGCGGATAATTTTGATTGCCTTGTCAATGTCCAGCAGGATAGCAGCAAGACCCTTGAGCAGGTGCAGGCGCTTTTCCTTGCCGTGCAGGTCGTAGTAGGTGCGGCGGCGCACGCACTCCACACGGAAGGCCGTCCACTCCTTGAGAATTTCGCGCACGCCCATCACGCGGGGCTGGCCGGACACCAGAATATTGAAGTTCGCGCTGAAGCTGTCTTCCAGAGGGGTAGCCTTAAACAGCTTTGCCATCAGCTTATCGGCATCCACGCCGCGCTTGAGGTCCAGTGTCAGCTTCAGGCCGTTCAGATCGGTCTCGTCACGCATGTCGCTGATTTCCTTGACCTTACCGGCCTTGACCAGCTCCGCGATCTTATCCATGATGGCCTCCACCGTTGTGGTGGGCGGGATCTGGGTGACCTCGATCATGTTTTCGCCGGGTACCACATTGTAGCGGGCGCGTACCTTCACGCTGCCGCGGCCGTTCTCGTAAATTTCACGCATCTGCGCTTCATCATACAAAATCTGACCGCCGCCCACGAAGTCCGGGGCGGGCATGGTGGTGGAGATGTCGTGGTGCTCGTCCTTCATCAGGGCCACGGTGGTGGCGCACAGCTCTGCCAGATTGAACGAGCAGATGTTGCATGCCATGCCCACCGCGATGCCCAGCGTGTTGTTGGCCAGAATGGTGGGGAAGGTGACCGGCAGCAGGGTAGGCTCGGTGGTGGTGCTGTCGTAGTTGGGCACAAAGTCCACGGTCTCCTTGTCGATATCCCGGAACAGCTCCTCGCATACACCCTCGAGCTTTGCCTCCGTGTAACGGGCAGCAGCGCAGGACATATCCCGGCTGTAGGCCTTGCCAAAGTTACCCTTGCTGTCCACAAAGGGCACCAGCAGGCTCTCGTTGCCGCGGCCCATGCGCACCATGGTGTCGTAGATGGCGGCATCGCCGTGGGGGTTCAGGTGCATGGTGCTGCCCACGATGTTGGCAGACTTGGTGCGTGCGCCCTTGAGCAGGCCCATCTCGTACATGGTGTACAGCAGCTTGCGGTGCGCCGGCTTGAAGCCGTCGATCTCTGGCAGCGCGCGGCTGACGATGACGCTCATGGCGTAGGGCATATAGTTGGTTTCCAGCGTGCGGGTGATGGGATCCTCCAGCACACTGCCGGCATTTAAAATTTCAACGCCGTAGCCCAGCTGCGGGCGCACCGGCTTGAGTGTTTTCTTGGTCGATTTTCTAGGCATCTTCTAACCTCTTGACGATTTTAAATGGGCGCCACTCTCGCTCTGCCCATATTTAGCGGAAAATATTTTTTATTTTTGCAGCTCAGGATGGCCTGCGGGCCATCCTGAGCTACTCTTTCACAGATGGAGCCGTTCCGGTTTTCTGCATTTTTCCCTTAAAATGCCGTGACCCGTTGGGGCCTTCTTCGTGAAAACGTGATTTGGAGCAGCCCGCAGGCTGCGACAAATCACCAAATTAAAATAACGTTACCTCTGTCATTGCCAGAGCGCAAGCGGAGGCAATTTAAAATCATCAGCTCACATCCAGATCGTCCAGATATTCTGCGCCGTGCTGCGCAATGTGTTCCTTGCGGCCTGCAAGGTTATCACCCAGCAGGATATCGAACACCTGCGCGGTCTGCACCACATCAGTGGGCATCACCTTGATCAGACGGCGGCTCTCCGGGTTCATGGTGGTCAGCCACATCATCTCAGGGTCGTTCTCACCCAGACCTTTGGAGCGCTGGATGGTGTATTTTTTCTCGCCGATCTCTTCCAGAAACGCTGTCTTTTCCGGCTCGGTGTAGGCAAAATAAGTTCGTTCTTTCGTTGTAATTTCATACAACGGCGACTCTGCGATATACACATAGCCCTTCTCGATCAGGGTCGGGGTCAGGCGGTAGAGCATGGTGAGCACCAGCGTGCGGATCTGGTAGCCGTCCACATCGGCATCGGTACAAATGACGATCTTATTGAACCGCAGATTGTCGAGGTTAAAGGTCGCCAGCTCCTTGTTGTGTTTGCCGCCCAGCTCCACGCCGCAGCCCATCACCTTGATGAGATCCACGATGACATCCGATTTAAAGATGCGAGCATAGTCGGCCTTCAGGCAGTTCAAAATTTTGCCGCGGATGGGCATGATGGCCTGATATTCACTGTCGCGGCTGGACTTGACCGCACCCATAGCGGAATCGCCCTCCACGATATACAGCTCGCGGCGGGATGCATCCTTGGTGCGGCAGTCCACGAATTTCTGCACCCGGTTGGCAAGGTCGATCTGGGTGGACAGGGTTTTTTTGATGCTCTGGCGCGTTTTTTCCGCGTGCTCGCGGCTCTGCTTGTTCACCAGCACCTGCTGGCAGATTTTCTGAGCCTCGTCCGGCTTTTCCAGAAAATACACTTCCAGATAATGCTTGAGGAAGTCGGTCATAGCCTGCGAGACGAATTTGTTGGTGATGGCCTTTTTGGTCTGGTTCTCGTAGCTGGTGCGGGTGGAAAAACTGGACGAGACATACACCAGACAGTCCTGCACATCCTGAAAGCTGATGGCGCTCTCACCTTTTTTATAGAGGTTCTTTTCCTTCAGGTACTTGTTGATCTGGTAGACAAAGGCGGTGCGCACCGCGTGCTCCGGGCTGCCGCCGTGCTCCAGCCAGGAAGAGTTGTGGTAATATTCCAGCATCTGCACCTTATTGGAGAAGCAGAACGCCGCGCTCATGCGCACCTTGTAATCCGGCTGGTCCTCGCGGTCTCGGCCGGATGCCTCACTCTCGCAGCTGAACACCGGGGTCAGGGTATCCTCCCCTGCCACCTCGGCCACATAGTCCGCGATGCCGTGCTCATAGCACCAGCTCTCGTACCACGCCTTGCCAGTGGCAGGGTCTTTCTCTTTTTCATCGGTAAAGTTCAGGGTCAGGCCTGCGTTGACCACCGCTTGACGGCGCAGGGTATCCTTATAGTAGCTGCCAGGCACATCGATGTCGGTAAACACCTCGTCGTCCGGCTTCCAGTGAATGATGCTGCCGGTGCGGCGGCCCTTGTAGGCTTCCTTCTGCAGGCCGCCCACATTCTCGCCCTTTTTAAAATCAAGGTGATAGTGGTATCCGTCACGGTAGATATCGGCGGTCATCCATGCAGAAGCATACTGGGTAGCGCACAGGCCCAGACCGTTCAAGCCAAGGCTGAACTCGTAGTTATCCTCACCCTCGCCATACTTGCCGCCTGCATACATCTCGCAGAACAACAGCTCCCAATTGTAGCGCCCCTCGCCGTTGTTCCAGTCCACGGGCATACCGCGGCCAAAGTCCTCAACGATAACGCTGCCATCCTTACAGCGGGTCACGTTGATGGTATCGCCGTGGCCGTCGCGGGCTTCGTCGATGGAGTTGGAGACGATCTCAAAGATGGAGTGGGCGCAGCCCTCCACGCCGTCTGAGCCAAAGATAACGGCCGGGCGCTTACGCACACGGTCGGCACCCTTCAAAGAAGTAATGCTCTCGTTGCCATATTCCTGTTTTTTTGCCATGCTGCTCCTCCCGGCCCGGCCTTTCTTGCAAAAAGCGGGCCGTCTGTAGTCAAATCATAAAACGCCTCTGCCCTTTTCTTACTATAATATAGGTATACACAGAGAAAAAGGGCAAAAGTGCCTGAATCATTTCATTTTCATTAAACCATAGGTTGTTGAATTTGTCAATTTCTGTTTGGCGCGCCCGCACACAGCACGTCCTATGCCGGATGAGCCGAAAGCAGGTTGAAAAAGTCATTCTTATTTTACGCGCTGGAGCGACCAAAATCAAGAAAGTTTCAATTTTCTGAAAAAAATTTGGATTTACCCCTTTACAAAATCGAAATTTCAGGTATAATAATCATCGTCCGGTGCGCCTCTGTAGCTCAGTCGGTAGAGCAGGGGACTGAAAATCCCCGTGTCATTGGTTCGATTCCGATCGGAGGCACCAGTCAAGGAAACCCAGCAGGGTTTCCAATATGCGGCCGTAGCTCATCTGGTAGAGCGCCACCTTGCCAAGGTGGAGGTAGCGAGTTCGAGCCTCGTCGGCCGCTCCATAACGGAGCAGCAACAGTTGCTCCAATATGGCCCGGTAGCTCAGTTGGTTAGAGCACCAGCCTGTCACGCTGGGGGTCGTCGGTTCGAGCCCGATCCGGGTCGCCACCAAGAAAGCGTAAGCTTTCACCTACTTTGAAACTTGTTTTCAGGGCATCAGAAATGATGGGTGCAAGGTAAAATGCACCGAATATGCGGCCGTAGCTCATCTGGTAGAGCGCCACCTTGCCAAGGTGGAGGTAGCGAGTTCGAGCCTCGTCGGCCGCTCCAACAGGAGTGGAAATTCACTCCTAAATATGGTGACGTGGCCAAGTGGTAAGGCAAGGGTCTGCAAAACCCTCATCCACCAGTTCAAATCTGGTCGTCACCTCCAAAAGATTCCCGGAAGCTTCGGCTTCCGGGATTTTTTGTTTTGCGTTGTTCCCGGAATGATTATCGCCGGTTTAGCTGGATTTGCAAACGGGAAGGTGCTACAATGGCTATACTACTTTGCAAAGGAGCTGATGCCTGTGCCCGCCGAAAACCATACCACCCTCACCCCGGATACGCCGGTGCGCTACCTGAAGGGCGTTGGCCCCAAGACCGCTGAGCGGTTCGAGAAGCTGGGCATCGTGACGCTGGCCGACCTGCTGTGCCACTACCCGCGCAGATATATCGACTTCACCAAACCCTATTCCATCGCCGAAGCGCCCACCGATGTGGAGTGCGTCGTCAGGGCCGAGGTGTTCGCCAAACCCGGTGGGCGTATCCTGCCGGGCGGGCGGCGGATGGAGCGCATCACTGCCGGGGACGATGTGTCCAGTCTGGAGATCACATGGTTCAATAATCCCTATGCCGCCCAGAAGCTGCAGCTGGGGCAGGAATACTATTTTCAGGGCATCGTTACCGGCGGGATGCTGCGCCGCCAGATGGTCAACCCGCAGGTGCGCACCGCCGAGCAGATCAAGGCTTCTCCCTTTGAAGCGGTCTACCCCCAGACCGAGGGCCTGACCAGCAATGCCATCGCCAAGTGCGTGCGGCAGCTGCTGCCCCATGCAGAACTTCTGCCCGACCCTCTTCCGCCGGAAATGCTGGCAAAATACCGTCTGCTCTCCAAGGCAGATGCGGTGCGGGCCATCCACTGCCCTGCCACCGAAGAGCAGGCCTATGCAGCCCGACGGCGGCTGATCTATGAAGAACTTCTGGTTTTGCAGCTGGGCATTGGCCGGATGAAAAACCGGGGTGCCGCTGCCACCGGTGCGCCCATGCAGCTTGCCGACCCGTCCCCGTTCTGGGCCAGCCTGCCCTTCTCCCCCACCGGTGCCCAGCGCCGAGCCGTGAGCGAGATTCTGGCCGACATGGCGGGCGAGACTTCCATGAACCGCCTTTTGCAGGGCGATGTGGGCAGCGGCAAAACGCTGGTGGCGGCTGCTGCCATCTGGGCCTGCATCCGGGCGGGGTATCAGGCCGCGCTGCTGGCCCCGACAGAAATTCTGGCCACCCAGCACGCCGAAGGCCTGAACCGGATGCTTGCCCCCTTCGGGATGCGGGTGGCCCTGCTGACCGGCGGCATGAAGGCCGCTGCACGCCGCACCACCCTTGCCGCCATCCGGAACGACGAAGCCGACCTTGTGGTGGGCACCCACGCCATCCTCAGCGAAGGCGTGGAGTTTGCCCGGCTGGGTCTTGCCGTGATCGACGAGCAGCACCGCTTTGGGGTACGGCAGCGCGGAATGCTGGCCGAAAAGGCCGCGAATCCGCACCTGCTGGTGATGAGCGCAACGCCCATTCCCCGCACGCTGGGCCTGCTCATCTACGGCGATTTGGACATCTCCATTCTGGACGAGCTGCCGCCGGGCCGCACACCGGTCAAGACCCGGTGCATCACCGGCCAAAAGCGGCGCGACCTCTACCATTTTCTCGATCAGGAGATCGGGCGCGGGCGGCAGGTGTATCTGGTCTGCCCCGCCATCGAGGACACACCGGATGGCGGGCTGAACGCCGTTAAGAGCTACTACGAGGACATTGCCAAAGCCCTGCTGCCGGAGCGCCGGGTAGGCCTGATGCACGGCAAGCTCAAGCCCAAGGAGAAAGCTGCCGTGATGGAGGACTTCAAAGCCGGACGGCTGGACGCACTGGTGTCCACCACCGTCATTGAGGTGGGCGTGGACGTGCCCAATGCCAGCGTAATGGTGATCGAAAACGCAGAGCGCTACGGTCTGAGCGCTCTGCACCAGCTGCGCGGCCGCGTGGGACGCGGTGCGGCGGAAAGTTGGTGCTTCCTTGTCAGCGATAACCAAAGCGAAAACGTACAAAAGCGGCTGAAATTTTTGTGCAGCACCACGGACGGCTTTGCGGTGGCGCAGTACGATCTGGAGACCCGCGGCCCCGGCGACTTTTTCGGCAGCCGCCAGCACGGCCTGCCCACCCTGCAGATCGCCGACCTGATGAACGACACCCGCACCCTGCACGCTGCGCAGGCGGAAGCCGTTGCCATGCTGGCCGACGACCCTCTGCTGGAAGCGCCGGAGCACGCACTGCTGGAACAGCAGGTGCAGCAGATGTTCGAGAAAGCCGGAGCCATGAACTGATCCGGAGGTTTTTTGCGCACAAGCAGCAAATGCAAAAGCCGCTGCACGGCTGGTGCAGCGGCCCCTGTTATCGAACAGAACGCTTTGCGTGCCGTTCGCCCATGCTTATCACATCGCAGAACACGCAGCGGCTTTTGGTGGAAAGCTGGGTATCCTTATGGTAGCAGCCAAAAAACCACTTGTCGTAAGTCAGCTTCAACAAAATTTTATCCAGAAAACTGTGCAGCTGGTTGGTCTCGCCGCTGGCAAGGGCGGTAAAATCCAAAAATCTGCTTGGCGCATCGTGGGTCAGCACATAATCCACTTTGTAATCGCACGCTGCAAGGTTCTCCTCACAAAAGGCGTATTCCTCCTCCGAAGGCATTTCTTCCCTCCACCAGTTCACGCCGGGTTCCCGATCCTCCACATCCTGGCTTTCCGCACCACCAAAGCACAGGTATTTTTTATTCTCCAATTCCAGCACGCTGCCGCGGCACACATGGTACACATTGCCACCCAGTGCCTGCACCTTCCCGCCAAAGCGTTCCTCGGTGGGATACTGCTTTAAAAGGTCGTAGTTTTCGTGGCTGCCGTCCAGAAACAGCAGGATATACGGGCGCTTGCGCAGCCAATCCAGCTTTTTCTGTTCCTCCTTGCTGCCGTCCCACACAAAGCCAAAGTCGCCCAGTACCACCACGGTATCCCGTTTGCCCAGCCAGCGCAGCTTGCCGTGCTTGAAGCGGTCGATGTCGCCGTGGGTGTCCCCTGTCAGATATACCATTCCTGTCCTCCCTGACCGGATGTGAAATCGGCACAATAAGCCTTGTCACACCCCGCCAAACCTGTTATTATAAAGAATACAGCCTTCCGCTGTGATCTCGTTCTTACCCGGCGCACAGCGCTTGTGCCGTGCTGCCTGTTGTTTTATATTATCGCTTTTTAAAGGAATTGTCCACATGAAACGTATTTTTGCGCTGGTTTTGTCGTTCGCTGTCCTGTTCAGCTGCCTTGTGCTGCCCGCCGGGGCTATGTTCGACCCCACCCCGGTCTATCAGGTGCAGGCACAGAGTGCCTATATCGTCAACACCGATACCAATATCATCGTCTATGATAAGGACAGCACAAAGCAGGTATCCGCCGGTGGTCTGACAAAGTACATGACCATCGCCCTGCTGCTGACCAACTATGCCGACCATCTGGACGACACCTTCCAGATGCCCTTTGCCATCTCGGATTACGTTTATAACACCAACAACGCCGATATGCGCTCCAACGAGACCTTTACCTACCGCGAAGCCATGTACGCCATGCTGACCCGCAACGCCAACGAAGCCGCCATGGGCCTTGCTTATGCCCTTTCCGGCGGCGACCTCGCGGGCTGGGTGAGCCAGATGAACACCCTGTCCCAGCGCATCGGCACCACCGGCAGCACATGGACGGATGCCTGCGGCATCGACAGCGGCAACGTGACCTGTGCCGTGGATATGTACCTGATCCTGCGCTATCTGATGAGCTTTGATGCCTTTGTGGAGGTTTCCGGTGCGCCCAGCTTTACCATGCCCGCCAAAGAAAAACACCGTTCTTCGTCTGTTCTGGTCAGCCAGAACGCCGCGCTGAGCAAATCCAGCGGCGGCAAATACTACCGCAGCGCCATGCAGGGCGGCATGTGCGATGTGACCGCATTCAAAAACGACAGTGGCAATCAGAGCTATGTTTCATGGGCCAATAAGGATGGTGCCACCTATATTTTCTGCGTGATGCAAAGCCCGGACACCTGCGACGATTTCGGCTACGCCAATCGCCGCCCGGCCCTGTGCGAGACCGTGAAGCTGATGGACTGGGTGTTCGACAGCTTTTCCATTCAGGCCGCGCTGGATACCGACCTTACGCTGGCTGAGATCCCGGTGAAGTATTCCTCCGATACCAGCTCCCTGCAGCTGTATCCCGCCGACAGCATGATGACCCTGCTGCCCTCCACCGGCGACGGCAGCGTGACCCAGAAATATTTCCACCTGCCGGATCACGTGTGTGCCCCCGTCCAGCAGGGCGATGTGGTGGGCACCGTGGAGCTGAAGCTTGCCGGTGAGACCATTGGCGTGGTGGACCTGATCGCCGGGCAGGATGTCAGCCGCAACCCGCTGCTGTTCACTGTGGCGCGTTTTCAGGAATTCTTAGGCAGTCTGTACCTCAAAGTTGTAATAACATTGAGTATTATTTCCATCATTATCTACCTTGCGTGGGTCCTTTTGAACAACTGGAACCGCCGCAAGCCCACCAGAAAGATCCGCCGCCGCTGAGCTTTGTACCGTTCAGCCGCATTTTGTGGAAAAGTGACGCAAAAAGCCCCGTCAGCCTTTTCAGGATGACGGGGCTTTTGGTTGCGCCAGCAGGAGTCGAACCTACGATGGGGGAGTCAAAGTCCCCTGCCTTACCGCTTGGCGATGGCGCATCATGCAAGATATTATACCATATTCTTTGTTTTTCCACAAGGGGAAGGTTCCACTTTTCCGCTTTTGCGGCGGCTCTGTGATGCCTTTTGCAGCCTGCAATTTGTGAAAAACCAATTTTTTTCATCATAGCAACAAAATACGCCCATTTTGTTGCACTTTTGTTGCATTATATGTGGTAAATATAGGATTGAATAAACCTCCTCTTCCCGGCTTTTTCGTCTACTGCCTCATGGCGGGGACATCGAGGTCTGTTCTGGTGTTTCCGTTCCCGGCAGGCACCACATCCCAATTCGTCAGGAAAGCGAGGAGTCATATGAAAAAGATCTTGAAAATGCTGGTCCTCGGTCTGCTCAGCGCTGCACTGCTCTGCTGTGCACTGCCCTCTGCCTTTGCCGCAGAAGACAAGGATTCGCAGGTCTACACCATTGGTCTGGATGCCATGGGCGGCAGCAGCTCCGCTGTGGCAGTCACCACCAATCTGAGCGGCAAACTCAGTGCCCTGCCCGCGCAGCCTACGCTGGAAGGCTACACCTTTGACGGCTGGTATACCGAGCCGGTGGGCGGCACAAAAATCAGCACCTCTACGGTGTTTACCGGTGATACCACTGTGTACGCACACTGGACCGTGAAAAATGCCACCACTTCCACCAGCACATCCACACCCGCTCAGCCGGAACAGACCGCGCAGGAATACGATGACGGCCCGGTTCTGAGCGTTCTGGCGGTAGCCGGTGCTCTGATCACCACGCTGGCCGTGGCTGCCTTTATTTAAGTCTTTCCACGCACTGTATCAATTTTATCAATAGAAAGGAAAATCTCCATGTCTACTATGAAACTGCCTGCAAACTATGCCTCCATCAGCGAAGAGGAAATGGTCTATCTGGACGGTGGTGCCAGCGACGCTTACAACAGCTTCCTGAATATCGGTAAGGTGTTCAACGCCATTGCCCGCATCTTCTCCGGTGCAAGCTCCATCATCAACAATGTCAACGTGATCTACCAGTCCTTCCTGACTCTGGGCGATCTGCTGAAGAGCTTCTGATCCGGCTTCTATTTTCATCTGTTTTTCAAGAACTGTTTCCGTTGTGGGGACAGTTCTTTTTGTTTTTAATGCATTTTCAGTCCGGTGTATCCGGCGTAATCGTTTACATCAAAAGAAACAATTTTTTTATTCTTTGGCAAAAAAATGCACAGAAAAAGCATTTTTGTTACGCTTCTGTTGCGCATGTTGTGCTAACATACAGGGTAGAAGTTTATCCATCAAACTGGCGCTGTCACGTCGAAAACTAATATATCAAATGTGGTTTTGTGGTGCGAAAATTTTCGGATTTGTCGAAAGTTTTCGTTCGCCTGATCCGACCACTTTTTGCGGGAGAAATCGATCATTATGCCGGACCGTGAACTGCGGCACATGCGCCGCACCGAATTAGTCGAGATCATTCTGGCGCTCAAGCAGAGCGAGGACCAGCTCCGGGCAGAAAACGCTGCCCTGTCTGCCCAGCTGCAGGAACGGCAGATCCATATTGAAAACGCAGGTTCCATTGCGCAGGCTGCACTGGAGCTGAACAAGGTGTTTGAAGCGGCGCAGGCTGCGGCCGATGAATACGTTGCATCGGTGCACGCAGCAAACAAAAACACCAATGCCGCCGCCAGCGCTCTGCGCGCTCAGGCGGAAGCCGAAGCCCAGCAGATCCTTGCACAGGCACAGACTGAGGCCGCGAACCTGAAGGCCCGCACCCAGCAGCAGTGCGACGCGGAAGTGGAAGCCGCCGCACGCAAGCGCGCCCAGACCGAAGCGGACTGCAAGGCAATGCTTGCCCGGACGCAGCAGGAGATCCAACAGCGCTGGGCCGCTTTTGACCACCGGGCCAGCGAACTGCTGGACGGCTATCACAGCACGGAATTCCTGCCGGAGGAGCGTGCCAAATGAAAGAGCAAAAGATCAGGTTCACGCCCATTCCATCCACAGCAGAGGTGGAAGCAGAGCGCGAACGTCTGGCCTACCGCAGCCGTTATATGCGGGTGCTGCGCAGCACGGTCTACACGCTGCTGGTGGTCGCGGCCGTTGCCGTGCTGGTGGCCACCCTGTTTCTGCCGGTGCTGCAGGTCTCCGGCGACAGCATGAACCCCACTCTGCAGGACCGGGACATCATTCTGCTGGTCAAAGGCAGCGACATGAAGACCGGCGACCTTTGCGGATTTTACTGGCAGAACAAACTTCTGCTCAAGCGCATCATCGGCCTGCCCGGTGATGTGATCGAACTGGACGAGGACGGTGTGGTCACTGTGAACGGCCAGACGCTGGATGAGCCCTATGTAGATGAACTGGCTCTGGGCGAATGCGACATCAAATTTCCCTATCAGGTGCCGGAAAACCGGTATTTCGTACTGGGTGACCATCGGGCCACCTCCATTGACAGCCGCAGCAGTGTGATCGGCTGTGTGGAAAAAAGTCAGATCGTGGGCAAGGTTTTTTTGCGGGTATGGCCTTTATCCAGCTTCTGGTTGATCCCCTAAGGAGGTTTAGGAATCATGCGGGATATTGTGAAAGAATATCAGGAAAAGTTCCGTCGGAACCACCAGCGCGCCAGACGCTATACTGCGCTGCTGCTGGCACTGGCGCTTACCACCAGCCTGTTCGTGAACTGGCAGCTGCACGGCGTGGGCATTGCCAAAACGGCCGAATATCTGTGCGGCGAGCTGGAGCACGAGCACACCGCTGCCTGCTATGAAAAGCAGCTGGTGTGCGGCTATGAGGAAGGCGAACCGGAGGACTGGAACGCTACCATGACGGACGACGGCATGTCTTTTGATGATACATTCGGCATGGATGATGATGCGTTCGGCGTGGATGCGGATGATCCCGGCATTGCAGCCTATTCCGCAGAGCCGGAGTACATCTTTGTGCCCCATGAGCACACCGACGACTGCTACCAGGAAGTGCAGGAGCTGACCTGCCTGGAAGAAGAGCACACCCACACCGACGACTGCTTTGACCCCGAGGACGGCAGCCTGATCTGTGATCTGTTCGAGCACACCCACGACGACAGCTGCTACACCACCACCTATGAGCTGGTGTGCGGTCTGGAAGAGGGCGAGCTTGTAGAAGAAGTGAACCCCGATTATGACCCGGTGGCCCTGTTTGAGGAGCCGGTGGCCGCAAAGCCCGTGGTGGTCGATCCTGTGATCGAGACCCCGGTGCACCACCACACCGATGCCTGCTACGAGGAAGTGCTGGTCTGCGGCCTGCCGGAGCATCACCACACGGTGAACTGCCTGTCCGACCCGCTGGACGGCACGCAGGACGAAGACGAATGGCTGGACAAGACCGGCACGGCCTTGTCCGGCATGTGGAACGAAGACCTGCTCACCGTGGCACAGGGTCAACTGGGCTATGAGCAGAGCGAGAAAAATTTCAAGCTTGATACCGATGACGGCGAGACCCTGCGCTACTACACCCGCTACGGCCAGTGGTACGGCAACCCCTACGGCGAGTGGGACGTGATGTTCCTGTCCTACTGCCTGAACTATGCAAATATCCCGCAGCGCGCGATCCCGCAGCGCGCCAGTACGCTGGCCCTGCGCAGCGAGCTGCGTTCCACCGGTTATCTGCTGGACCCGGACAGCGACATTGCGGCCTATGAAATGGACGCAGACATGTCTGTTACTGGCCTGCAGCCCGGTGATATCGTGTTCTATAACGCCACCACGACCGAGACGGTCGCTGTGGCAGACGAGCCGCAGATCGAGGACCTTTCCCCGGATGCTGACACCGAGCTGCTGCAGGCTTTGAGCGCCCCGGCAGCGGCCGAGCCGCAGACCGAAGAGCGCACTGTCTCGTGTGAGACCGTGGGCATCGTGTCGGCTGTGGACGAAGCTTCCGGCACGCTGACGGTCATCTCCGGCAACGTGGACGGCAAGGTGTCCGAGGTGTCCCTTGCGCCGTCCCAGCTCACCGGCATGATCCCCGTGGCATCTGTGCAGGCCGCGGAGAGCGGAGCGGATACGATGGATGGCACTGATCTTGATTTTTCAAAGATGCTGAATGGTTCTCAGTATGTAACCGATTTCAAGATTCAGAAGCTGCAGGACTCCGACTACTCTGACGTCACAGAGAGTACCGTAACCGATAAGCTTCATGGCTTTATCGATCTGCGTGATATCCCGGCTGACCGCATCAAGGACAATAATTATAAAGTATATGTCCCGATTCCAGAGGGTCTCGACAAGCTGAATAATGGCGGCGCTGAAAAAGGCAGTCTGAAGGACTCTTCTTATTCCGGCCCCAACGGAACCATCTGTGGCACCTACGAGTTCGTGCAGGATGCCGACGGAGACTGGTATGTTGTCTTTACTTATGATAAAGATTACATCAACCAGCAGGAAACGACGAAAGACAGTAAAGTCAAAACCGACGTTTCTTTCGATTTTCAGTGGGATACCGCTAAAATCAGCACAGATGAATCCAATAAGTTCACCATTAACGGCAAAGACATCACGATCACGATCAAGGATCAGAGCGAAGATAAGCCGTCCGATAAAAAGAACTATTCCCTGTCCAAGGACGCTGGCTCTCTGCGTTATGATAGTCATGATGCCTACATTGACTACACGGTCACGCTCAAATTAAAGGATGACATGGCTGCTCCTTTGACCCTGACCGATGCCTTGCGTTGTCCTGCCAATGCCGACTTCCAGTATACTGGTACGCCGGATGTTTCTGGTTCGAACGGTGCGTCCAACACGACCGTTTCCTGGACGGATGGGACTGACTCCAGCACAAAAACCATCACACTGGGACAGGAGGGCGAGACCCTCGCTGCAGGAACCTATACGATCACCTATCAGGTAAAGGCTACTAACTTCGGCAATGTTGACTACGTCAACAACGAGAAGGTCAAAAACACTGTCACTTTTAAGGACACCAGTAAAACGAAAGAGACCTCTCTCACCACAAAATTGATCGACAAGTCCGGCAAGCTTGAGAATGGCGAGATCATCTGGACCGTGAAGATCAATATCGATCAGGATGACACCTCTCTGCGCTATCTGCCGAAAGATGCCAAGTTTACTGATACGCTTCCTGATGATCCCGTTGACAATAAGATCACCGTCACGAAGGATGGAAAATCCACCGATGTCACACTGGACAACACCATCTATGACAGCAGCAGCAAGCTGCTTACTTACCCTCTGGAAGAAGGTTTCCATTCTTACGAGATCACCTATCGTACCAAAGCACCTGAAAACGCATCTGAATCCGAGACGGTCGTCAAGAACACCGGTAAGATCGATGGTACCGGCATCAATGGTTCCGACTCTTTCAACGTGAAAATTCCTTCTACCCTGCTGAGTAAGCACTTGGAAAACGGCAGTCATGATACCCAAACCGCAACTATGGATTGGGTCACAACTGTCAATGCAACAGACCTTAACACCCTCGTCTATTACGATTGGAGCAGCACCCGCTGGGATGCCGACACTTCCAAGAGCGTCCGCCTGCAGCAAATCGTTGCTGACAGCGTACACGTTTTTGATGCATCCGATCTTGAAGTAACCGACAAGGTGACCATCAACTATCAGTATTCGCGCACCGAAAACGGTGTTGAAGTCGGACTGTTCTCGGTAGATTTCAAAGAAAAGAACATTCAGGGGCCTGCAACCATCAAATATCAGACCACAGCCGATTTGTCTTGGGTGGCATCTGGCACACGCTGTCAGATCACGAACTACGGACAGCTGAATCAGGGCGATATTGTTTCGGATGTGTATGATTTCACCAACTCTTCCGAGCAGCGTAAATACTTCCGGAAGATTGCAGGCGATTCCAGCAACTGGAACAAAACAGAAGACACCATCACCCTGAAACCCGGACAGAAGATTCCGTGGACGATCGCTATAAACGATACCACGGATGAGGGTCTTGTATGGGATGCTGAAAAAGACAAAGAATGGGTCGTTAAGGACCTCATCCCTGCCGGCCTGAATCTGGATGAGAGCAGCGTCCGGGTCGAGCTGAACGGTAACGCAGTTTCAAGCAATTCCTATACCGTTTCTGCTGAAAAGCAGGCAGACGGCAGCACCAAACTGGTGGTCACTCTTCAGCCGGAGTGCTATACGCTTACAGTCAATGGGAACAAAACGCTCAGCAAACGTGTTTTTATCACCTACGACACCACACTGGACCCTGATAACACAGAGGTCTGGAACGGTGGCAATGTTGCCTCCTTTGTCAACAACGCTACATTCGAGCGGAACGGCGAACAGAGCGGCAGTGATTCCTTTAAGGAAACTGTCACCCGAAATGTTGTGGGCAAACACGGCAACTATGATGAAGCAACCGGCCTTCTGACCTATCAGGTACAGGTCAATCCTAACAGCGTCACACTGAACAATGGCGTGTCGTTGACTCTGTATGATTTCATGTCTGTTCCGGATGGTCTGTACAGCAAAGATGGTACCACCTCCGACCGTGTAACATTGGCAGGTGTCTCTGTCTTTGAGGGTGAGCTGCAGGCAGATGGCTCTCTGGAAGCAACGACTTTCCTCAAGGATCTCGCCCCGATTGAAGGAGATTACGACAGCAGCTCTGCTCCGGAAAACGTTACTGGGAATACCTACTACACCAAACGGAATAAGGATCGAAACCAGATTCAAGTCTGGACGAAGGTACCAGACGGCAAGGCTTTGGTTCTGGTTTTCCACTATACGGTCAATACCAAGAATCTGCCCGCTAAGAACTATAAGTTCAAGAATACCGTGCAGTTGGAGGGCTATAATTCTTACGTCGATGAAAATGTAGATTTCAAGAGCGATTCTTCCGGTAACGCAGGCATCGATTTCAACACCAACAATGTTACGATCGTGAAGTACTCCGGTACCCAGAGCAATCTGCTGTCGGATGCAAAGTTCCAGCTGGAAGCCTATGAAAATGGCCAGTGGACTGATGTAAAGCAGTATGTCACCTCTCAGAGCGGCAATTCCGTCATGTCCGGTCTTATGCAGGATACGCTTTACCGTCTGCATGAAACCGCTGCGCCGGAAGGTTACCTGCTGCCAGACCCCACTCCGTATCACTATTTTGTCATTTCCAAAACTGCCTATACCTTGCCGACAGATTCGGGCTTTGTCGAAGGCCGTGACTCCTTCGCCCTCTACAAGCTGGGGGAAAATGAGTCGTTCGGAAGCTTTTACTACTACTGCAACAATGCCCCCAAACCCCACTACGTCAAGCCCGGAAGCCTGAAGGTGACCAAGGTCTGGCAGGACTCCAACGGTGATGAGATCACCGATAAGTCCATTCTGACTGTGCTGAAGCCGGTCAATGTAAAGCTGGTCAAACACGCTAAAAAAGCGGTTGTGACATTTGTTGGTACAAACGGCTTCTCTTATTCCTGCTCTGTTTACCGCAACGGCAGTATTACTGTTAACTGGAATGGTACCCAAAAGTTTACTGCCACCCCAGAAACCGCTGATAACGCCACAATCACTCGCGCAGACTCCACTAACGGAAATGTTTATATTACCAATATCAAGGGTGATGTCACAATTCAGGTCGAATCTCCTTTGGATAGCTGGTTCCCATCTGCTGTGGCCTGCAATGAGGGAACCTATACGTGGGAAGATTTCATTTATGCCTACCCGATTACAGAGCTGCGCTATGATAACAAATGGACCTATACCTGGAGCGACCTACCCACCAGCGAGGACGGCAGCATCTGGTACACGCTGGAAGAGGTTTCCGCTACCGATGGCTACACCACCTCTTATGTGATCGGCAGCGGCGAGGCCTCGGAGAGCTGCCCGCAGATCACGCTTACCCCGTCGGAGGGTGTCAATGCGCAGGTGGTCAACCGCTCTACGCAGTCCGACGAATACGAACTCCCCTCTACCGGCGGGGCCGGTACCAAACTGTATACAGCAGGCGGCGGCGCGCTGATGCTTGCCGCTCTGGTGTGCGGGGTTTGCAGAAAGCGCAGACACGAGAGGAGGGAACGTTAAAAAGCCTGCATCCTTCCTGACACGGCGGCAAAATTGATTCTGCGCCGGAAGCAGACCCTGAAAATAGGAATCAGAAAAATCAGAAAAACTTGAAAGGAGACTTTCGCAAATCATGATGAAGAAAGCAATCAAAAAGCTGCTGGCCGCACTGCTGGCAGTTGCCATGCTGTGTGCCATGGCAGTACCCGCGTTTGCGGCATCTAGCAGCAACGATGGCAAAATCACCATCAACAATGCTGTTTCTGGCCAGACTTACACGATTTATCGTATTCTGGAGCTGGAATACGATCAAACCAATAACGCATACCGCTATACGGCAGTTGCAGCTTGGAATGCCTTTATTAACACTCGTTCCAGTGACTTAAAGGTTGACAATGCAACCGGCACTGTTACCTGGGTAAATAGTGATAAGAATAACAATTCTTCCGCTATTCAGAACTTTGCAGATGCTGCCGGCAAGTGGGCAAGTGATAATACCATTGCAAACGATGGTTCCCAAAAAGCTTCCGGCAGCACTGTTACCTTTACCGACCTGCCCCTCGGCTGGTATCTGGTTGTTTCCTCTCTGAGCAATGGTGCTATCTGCTCCATCGGCACTACCGATAAGGAAGTGACCATCAACGAAAAGAACGGCGCTCCCACTGTGGATAAGGAAGTGCTCGAGGACAGCACCAACACCTACGGCAAGGGCAATGACGCT
The DNA here is from genome assembly GCF_003603345.1 of Faecalibacterium sp. AM43-5AT. Lineage (NCBI taxonomy): Bacteria > Bacillati > Bacillota > Clostridia > Eubacteriales > Oscillospiraceae > Faecalibacterium > Faecalibacterium sp. AM43-5AT. The sequence goes on along the minus strand of NZ_QVGZ01000012.1, from coordinate 34,446 downwards.
GATGTGGGCGATACCGTTACTTTCCGCGCTACGATCAAAGTTACGGATGGCGACCCCAAGAATTATGTTCTGCACGATAAGATGTCCGATGGTCTGACTTTCAAAGGCATCACCAGCGTGACCCGTACCAACGCAGGCACTTCTACTAGTGATACGCTGAACGAGAATACTCACTATACGCTGAAGCAGGGTGCCGGCGTCACCGTTGATCCTAATTGCACCTTTGAGCTTGCTTTCAAAGAGAACGTTCTGAAGCCGAATGACGTGGTGGTGGTTGAGTACACCGCTGTTATCAACGAAAAGGCTGTGATTGGTTCCACTGGCAACCCGAATGAGGCTACCCTGGAATACAAAGATGGCACCAGAGGCACTTCCAGCTCCACCAAGACCTATACCTGGAAGATCGATATTTACAAATACTTCCAGGATAGCACCGCTGTCAAGAAGCCCCTGCAGGGCGCAACCTTCGTACTGTACCGTCAGAATTCTTCTAACATCCCCGAGTATGCAAAAATTTCCGCTGATAAGATCGAGTGGGTCACCGAGAAAGAGCAGGCCACTCCCCTGACTTCGGATAAAGAAGGTAAAATCGCCATCAGCCGTCTGGATGCCGATACTTACTATCTGGAAGAGACCAAGGCTCCCACCGGCTATAATCCTCTGACCAGCCCCATCGAAATCAAGATCGAGCATAGCACGATGAATGAAACCAGCGCGAGTGCAACGATCACCTATAAGCAGCAGGGCACTGAAGACTCCGCTACCAACATTACCAGCACTGAAAATCGCGTTGAAGTTGAGAACAAGACCGGCACTACTCTGCCCTCCACCGGTGGCATGGGCACTACCCTGTTCTATGTGGTCGGCGGCGGCCTGATGGTTGCGGCCATCGTTCTGCTGGTCACCAAGAAGCGCATGGAGAACAAGTAAGCTCCATTTCCCCCAAGAACCCGGAGCAAAGGGGCCGCAAGGCCCCCGCTCCTATCCTTATAACATTAGGGAGTAGCCCATGAAAAAGAACAAAAGCACCATCATCCTGATCCTCGTCTTTTTCGTGGGTCTATCCGTGATGTTATACCCCACCCTCAGCGATTACGTCAACCAGCTGCATCAGTCCCGTGCTGTGGCCACCTATGCCGAGGACGTGGACAAGCTGACCGATGCCGACTACTCCGCTTATTTCGAGGCGGCAGATGCGTTCAATGCGCAGATCGCCGCAGACCCGGATGCGTTGTATTTCCCGCAGCGCTTTCCCACCTACGAAAGCACGCTGGATGTGACCGGCACCGGCATTATGGGCTACATCACCATTGAAAAGATCGGTGTGGAGCTGCCCATCTACCACGGCACCAGCGATAGCGTGCTGCAGATCGCCGCAGGCCACTTGGAGGGCACCAGCCTGCCGGTGGGCGGCGGCAGCACCCACGCGGTCATTTCGGCCCACCGCGGCTTGCCCAGCGCCAAGCTGTTCACCAATCTCGACCGGCTGGAAGTGGGCGATACCTTTACCATCACCGTGCTGGACCGCGTGCTCACCTACGAGGTGGACAACATCTCCATCGTTCTGCCCACCGAGACGGACAACCTCAAGGTGGTGGACGGCAAGGATTACGTCACCCTGATGACCTGCACCCCCTACGGCATCAACACGCACCGCCTGCTGGTGCGCGGACGCCGCATCACCACGCCGGACAAGCTCAAGCACATCCGTGTAACAGCCGATGCCGTCAAGATCGAACCGATCATCACAGCTCCCATCATGGCACTGCCCCTGCTGCTGGTGCTGCTGCTCTGGCTGCTGTTCTCCAACCGCAAACGCAAATCTACAAGAGGTGAAAAACATGAAACGCACTGATCTCAAAAAGCACGCTGCGGCCCTGCTTTTGGTGCTGTGCCTTCTGGTAACAAGTGCGCTGCCTGCCCTTGCCACCAGCGCAAACATCAAGCTGGTGGACAGCAGCGGCAATCCCACTACCGGCACCATCCGCGTTACGCTGTACGACAGCGCCAACGATAAGGCGCTGAGCGGCGGCAAGCTCACTTTGTACCGTGTGGCCGAGGTAAAGCGCAAAAACGGCAACCTGAGCTACGAATACTGCGGCGATTTCTACGGCTGCGGTATTGCGCTGGGCGATTTGACTGACAGCACCCTTGCGGCCCAGCTGCAGGAGTATCTGCCCCAAAGCGCCGAGGGCACTGCGAAGACCATTGACGAGGACGGCAGCGTGACCTTCCGTGATCTGGAGCTGGGCCTGTATCTGATCGTGCAGACCGAGGCTTCCAAGGGCTATGAGCCGATCAATCCGTTCCTTGTCTCTCTGCCCATGGCGGAGGATGGCAAGTGGAATTATGCGGTGGATGCCAGCCCCAAGGTGGGTGCTTACACCCCCACCAAGCCGGACACGCCGCCTACGCCCCCTACCCCGCCTACGCCGCCGGATACGCCCGATCATCCTGATACGCCTACCCCGCCGGACAACCCGGACAACCCGGATAACCCGGTCTCTCCCGGTAATCCGGACAATCCCGTGGCTCCGGGCCACCCGGATCATCCGGTAGCACCCGGTAATCCAGACAGCCCCGTTCTGCCGGGCCACCCGGATAATCCGGTAATGAGCGGTCTGCCGCAGACCGGTCAGCTGAACTGGCCCGTGCCGGTGCTGGCTGTCAGCGGTGTGGTGCTGTTTGCATTCGGCTGGGCGCTGGATCGCAAATACCGCACAGTATAATTTTCTTTCGATACAACAAAGAGGACCCGATGCAGATGCATCGGGTCCTCTTTTTCGGTTTCTTTTATGCAGTCAGGGTTTACTGCTGCTGTGCCTGCTCGGCGCGCTTGGCTTCCAGCGCCAGAATGGCATCGCGGCGGCTCAGGTTGATGCGGCCCTGCTGGTCGATGTCGGTCACCTTGACAACGATGGCATCGCCCACAGCCACCACATCCTCCACGCGCTCCACACGCTTGGTGTCCAGCTTGGAGATGTGCACCAAACCTTCCTTGCCCGGTGCGATCTCAACGAAGGCACCAAAGTTCATCAGGCGGGTCACTTTGCCCTTGTAGATGGCACCGATCTCGGGGTCCTCCACAATGGTCTTGATGGTAAAGATGGCGCGCTTTGCGTCCTCCTGATCTACAGCGGAGACGAACACATGGCCGTCCTCCTGCACGTCGATCTTGCAGTTGCAGGTAGCGCAGATGTCCTGAATGACCTTGCCGCCCTTACCGATCACGTCCTTGATCTTATCGGTGGGGATCATCATGCTGAACATCTTGGGTGCGTAGCGGCTCAGCTCATGGCGGGGCTCTGCGATCACCGGCTTGATGATCTCGTCCAGAATATACAGGCGGCCCTTGCGGCACTTCTCGAAAGCCTCGGCAATGATGTCGTAGGTCAGGCCGTCGATCTTGATGTCCATCTGGATGGCGGTGATGCCCTTGCGGGTGCCGCCCACCTTGAAGTCCATATCGCCGTGGAAGTCCTCCACGCCCTGAATGTCCAGCATGGTCATCCAGCGGTCGCCCTCGGTGATCAGGCCGCAGGAAATGCCGGCAACGGGTGCCTTGATGGGCACGCCTGCATCCATCAGGGCCAGCGTAGAGCCGCAGATAGATGCCTGAGAGGTGGAACCGTTGGAGGAGAGCACCTCAGACACGCAGCGGATGGTGTAGGGGAACTCTTCCAGAGAGGGCAGCACGGGCACCAGAGCACGCTCTGCCAGTGCGCCATGGCCGATCTCGCGGCGGCCGGGGCTGCGCGGTGCGCGGGCCTCGCCCACAGAGTACGGCGGGAAGTTGTAGTGATGGATATAGCGCTTGGTCTGCTCATCGGTCAGGTCGTCCATGAGCTGGTTGTCCTTGGTGCCGCCCAGAGTGCAGGTGGTGAGCACCTGCGTCTGGCCGCGGGTGAACATGCCGGAGCCGTGCACGCGGGGCAGGATGCCCACTTCGGCAGCCAGCGGGCGGATCTCGTTGATGCCGCGGCCGTCCACGCGCTTGCCCTCGTCCAGCAGCCAGCGGCGCACCACGAACTTCTGCATCTTGTAGCTGACCAGATCAAGGTCAGCAGCGGTCAGGTCGGGGTACTCCTCGGCGATCTTGTCCATGATGGGCAGCAGAGCGGCATCGCGCACATTCTTGTCGTCGGTGTCCATAGCGGCCTTGAAGTCGTCCAGATACTTGTTCTGGATGGCGTGGAACACGTCCATATCCAGACCCACCACCTGGAAGTCGATCTTCGGCTTACCGCGCTCGGCCACGATGCGGTTGATGAACTCAATGGTCTTTTTGATCTCCACGTGAGCGGCCTTGATGGCGTTCAGCATGGTGTCCTCGTCCACCTCGTTGGCACCGGCCTCGATCATCACGATCTTATCCATGGTGGCGGCAACGGTCAGGGCAAGGTCGCTCACCTTGCGCTGCTCCTGCGTGGGGTTCAGCACAATCTCGCCGTCCACCAGACCCACCTGCACGCCGCCGATGGGGCCGTTCCACGGGATGTCGGACACGGCAGTGACCAGAGAAGCACCGATCATACCGGCGATCTCAGGGCTGCAGTCGGGGTCCAGACTCATGACGGTCATGGTGATGCACACGTCGTTGCGCATTTCCTTGGGGAACAGCGGGCGCATGGGGCGGTCCACCACGCGGCTGGTCAGGATGGCGCGCTCACCGGGGCGGCCCTCACGGCGCATAAAGCTGCCGGGGATGCGGCCTGCGGCGTAGAGCTTTTCCTCATACTCCACGTTCAGGGGGAAGAAATCCACGCCCTCGCGGGGCTTGGGGCTCATGACCACGTTGCACATCACGCAGGTCTCACCGTAGCGGATCAGTGCACTGGCGTTGGACAGACCGCACATTTTGCCCATTTCTACCTTGAACGGGCGGCCTGCCAGCATGGTCTCGTAGACCTTGTAGTTCTCAAAGGTCTCTCTGCGGGAACCAAATTCAATTGCCATTGTTTTTGCCTCCTTGTTTTTTCGGATTTTTTTCTATCCAAAAGGCGGTGGCACGCGCATCATAGCAATAAATCCAGCGTCCGTGCCGTTCACATCCGGTTTTGTTTGAGATATTTCCCCCACCGGGGGAATGTCTCTGCCGTTGATGTGAGCCGCCCGCGCCATGAAAAAGCATTCGGGGCACAGGCGTTCGATTTACTGCTGCAATACGCAGCCGCTGCCATTTGTATACAAAAGCAAAAGGCAGGCACCTTTGCGGTACCTGCCCTCTGTTTAAATTACTTACGCAGACCCAGAGTTGCGATCAGAGCACGGTAACGCTCGATGTCCTTCTTCTGGAGATAAGCCAGCAGATTGCGGCGGCGGCCAACCATCTTCATCAGGCCGCGGCGGCTGTGGTGATCGTTCGGGTTCTTCTTCAGGTGCTCGTTCAGCTCGTTGATGTGAGCGGTCAGCAGAGCGACCTGCACTTCGGGAGAGCCAGTGTCCTTCTCGGTCAGAGCGACCTTGGCCATAACTTCCTGCTTGTTCATAGTTACATACCTCTTTATAAAATTTTATGTGCCAATGGAACAGCGGCGGGAAACGGCATTCCCAAAAAGCGGGCATACTCCCAACCCCGTACCACGGTAACAGATACAGTATACCAGAACCCTGTGCAAAATGCAAGGATATTTTTTGCATCCTGCCTTTATTTTTTTACGTACTGGTGCCAGTACAGCTGCACCTCCGGCAGCTTCTTTTTGCGCAGCAGAACTGCGGTGGGGATCAGATACAGCAGCACCGAAAGCAGCATGGATGCATCGTAGCCGCTTACCGCATCGGCCACGGTAGTGGTGCCGTACAGCCCACCGATGAGCATGGACGAAATATCCATGGCACCATGCAGGAATACCGTCACCCACAAATTGCCGGTGCGGAAGTAGATTGCCGCAAAAAGAGTGCCCAGCGATGCTGCAAACACGCACTGCATCAGCACACCGAACGGTGCCGAACTGAGGATATTGGTCAGGTGCGCCGCACCAAACAGCACACCGGACAAAAGGCAGGCCTTCCACACACCGGCGCGGCTGGTGCCAAAGTGCTCCAGCAGGGTCTGGGCAATGACACCGCGGAAGATGAATTCCTCGGCCACACCCACCATGGCCATGCTGACAAGGAAGGTGCAGATGCGTGCCGCAGGCTGCAGCACGCCGTTCTCCGGCCGGCCCAGCACCAGCGACCCAAAGGCATTGTAGCCAATGAACACCAGCGGGTACATGCCCACCAGCAGGCCATTGAAAAAGCCGCTGCCGCGGCGGCGCAGCAGCCCGGCACGGTCTGTCCGTACCAGAAACAGCACCGCCACCATGGCCCCCACCAGCTCCTGCAGAGTGCTGTAGAGGTATGTATCAATGGACGCAAAATCCGTCCGGAAAAGAACCAATGCAATGGTAAAGACCAGATCTGTTACAAACAGGCTTGCCAGAAAAATCACTTCTGCCAGAACGCAGAATAAGATCGGGTGCGCTTTGCGCAGTCGTTTGAGCATGGGATACCCTCCTGAATCGTTGATGGTACTATTCTAGCACACTTTACCTTAAAACGATATAGCACACGCAAAAAAGGCAGTTTTCCCTTCTGCTGTGCGGCAAAGCGTTCACTTTTTCAAAACAAAGATCTGTTCAAACTCCTGCGTTGCCAGCAGCGAAACATCCTCATAGTCGCCTTGTCGGGCAACGTTCCACGCAGTTTCCATGTTCTGGGCCGTGATCTGCTCCACCTGTTCTGCCGTCACGAACTGCCACAGCCCCCGGCCTCCAATGAACAGCACAAGCGTATCATTTTCGCCGGTGTTATACTGCACCAGCAGCTCACTGGAATCGTCCGGCACCACACAGACCTCCTGAAATTTGAGAAGCTCCTGCACACCGGAGGTGAAACTGCCAAGGTCCCCGGTAATATCCACGCAGGCGGCCTGACTGTATTGTTCCAGTTCTTTGTCTATCTTATAAGTACCGCTGTACATGCGCTCCGGCTCGATCACAAATGCAAGCACGACCATTGCAAGGCACACGATCTGCAGAACGCGCTTTCTGGTGCCTGCACGCAGCGTATCCAGAATGGAGAAAAGGCCGCAGCCGCAAAACAGCGCTTCCAGCGGCTGCAGATGATACACATACCGCAGCGACTTATACGGCGAGATCACCGCGATAACCAGAAATGCAGCAAGCGCCGGGACCGCGATCAGCTTGACATCCTCGGGGATCAGCGTAGTGCCGCGCAACTTGCCCGGCAGCCAGCGCTGCCCCAGCTTCGTCAGGACCAGCACGGCCATAATGCCTGCGCCTACAGCAAAACCGACGATGCTCCAGCCGATCAGCTCCAGCGGGCCTTTGGGGTACTGCGCCAGATCCAGCAGATTGTTTGCTGTTGACTCCAGCGAAACCGTATCCTGCGAGTGCAGCTGTGCATACCAGCACGGAAAGGTGAGCAGCATTCCGCCAACGCCCGCAAGCGCCGGAAGCGAAAATGCAGCAGCATTTTTCCATTCGCGCCGGAACATCAGGTAAAGGTCATACGCTGCGCACAGCAGGAAGGCATAGACCACAAAGAAATACTGGGTCATCATGCCAAGATAGATGGTTACACCGATCAGAAGATATCTGGGCACAGACGGCCTGCGAAGAGACTTTGCCACCAGCAGCGCAAGCAGGATCGTCAGCAAGGTCATGAGCATATACATGCGCACCATCGTCACATTCGAGATCATTTCACGGTTGAACGCATACAATGCACAGACGAACAACGCTTTTTTCCAGTCTGCAAACAGCTCCATGCCCAGCGCATACAGCGCTGCCAGCGTGCCGCCCAGCAGCACAAAATTCATCCCCAGACCCGTCCATTTTGTAAAGCTGCCCGGAAATAATGAGCACACCGTGTGCAGCAAAAAGTAGAACAGCGGCGGATGAACGTCCTGCGTCTGGTTATAGTAGACCGACGCATAGTCGAACCGTGTGCTTCCCTGCGGGGCAACATAATTCAGAAACTCGCTCTGCGTGAACACTGCCTCCGGCAGCTTGCCGTTTGCCACCTGTTCTCCACCATGGAGCCAGCTTAAAAACGGAACATAACTGCTGTTTGCAAGGCCGTAGGAGTAGATCTCATCCAGAAAGAAGCCCTCTTTCCGCACAGCCCACCAGCCGCAAAGGCAGATCAGAACGATCACAAAAAGCGCGACCGCCCGTTTTTTCTTTTTTGTTTCCTGCATAGTTTCTGTTTTTCCTCGCTTTTTTGTCCGTTCTGCAGCCAGATATGGCTTTGCTCTTCCAGTATATCATATTTAGAACACAAGTCAAAATTTTGCGGATTGCAGATCCCGCTACTCCTGGCGGGATGCACCTTGTTAGACATTCCTACGGGTTGGGACCCGCGCACTAATCAAAGCCTCACTGGGGCTTTGATTACCTCGCCTACGGCGCGGCCCGTGCTCCTTCAAATCCCGCGCGGAGACAAAAAAGAACCAGTACACGAATGTGTTAGCAGCATGCACCTTGTTAGACATTCCTAGCCGGTGGGACCCGCGGGCTAAACAAAGCCATACTATGGCTTTGTTTGCGGTGCTTCGCACCGCCGCCCTGTTCAAATCCCGCACAGAGACAAAAAAGAACCAGTACACGAATGTGTTAGCAGCATGCACCCTGTTAGACATTCCTACGGGTTGGGACCCGCGGGCTAAACAAAGCCATACTATGGCTTTGTTTGCGGTGCTTCGCACCGCCGCCCTGTTCAAATCCCGCACAGAGACAAAAAAAGAACCAGTACACGAATGTGTACTGGTTCTTTTTGGTCGGAGCAGCGGGATTTGAACCCACGGCCTCCTCGTCCCGAACGAGGCGCGCTACCAACTGCGCTATGCCCCGAAAATACCGCAGCCAGTTGAGACTGCGGTTTTCTTGGTTGGGGATGAGAGAATCGAACTCCCACAAGTAGAGTCAGAGTCTACCGCACTACCACTATGCAAATCCCCATTATTCTGTTTGTCTGCCGCGCCGTGCGCTGCTGACAAGGGATATTATACTCAAAAGGCCCGCGCTTGTCAACCATTTTTTTATTTTTTCTGCAAAAGTTTTCCCGCTGTTCTCCTGCCCGCAGAAATGCACCGTGGAAGCGTGTAAATTTTCTGCGCTTCTCTTGACAGCGGCCCCCATCCGGAATAATCTTATACTATAAACAGGTAGGTCTCCGGGCAGACTGACTTTAAAAGGCAGAACGCGCGGCGCTGAATACCAAATGAAAGAGGGCTTTTGAATGAAAAAACGTGTTGGAATCCTGACCTCCGGCGGCGACTGTCCGGGTCTGAACGCCACCATCCGCGGCGTAGCAAAAGCACTGTATGCCCGCATGGGCGATAACGTGGAGATCATTGGCATCCTGAACGGATACAGCGGCCTGATCAACGGCGACTACAAGGAGATGTGCGAGGACGATTTCCGCGGCATCCTGACGCTGGGCGGCACCATTCTGGGCACCAAGCGCACCCCCTTTAAAATGATGCGTGTGGTGGAGGACGACAACATTGATAAGGTTGCCGCCATGAAAAAGACCTACAAGGAAGCCAAGTTGGACTGCCTGCTGTGCCTGGGCGGCAATGGCACCCACAAAACCGCAAACCTGCTCTCGCAGGAGGGTCTGAACATCATCGGCCTGCCCAAGACCATTGATAACGATATCTATGGTACCGACGTAACCTTCGGCTTCCACACCGCCGTGGACATTGCCACCGATGTGATCGACCGCATCCACACCACCGCAGGCAGCCACAGCCGCGTGATGTGCATTGAGATCATGGGCAACAAGGCTGGCTGGCTGACGCTGTACTCCGGCATTGCAGGCGGTGCAGATATTATCCTGCTGCCGGAACAGCCCTATGATATCGACCGTGTGTGTTCTGCCGTGGAACGCCGCGCAAAGAAGGGTTCCAACTTCTCCATCATCGCTGTGGCCGAGGGTGCCATCAACTGCGAGGAAGCCGGCATGAAGCGCAAGGAATGGATGGCAAAACGCGCCGAGGCAGGCTTTGGCACCACCGCCACCAACCGCATTGCACAGGCCGTGCAGAAAAAAACCGGCATGGAGACCCGTGTGTGCATCCCGGGCCACATGCAGCGCGGCGGCAGCCCCAGTGCCTACGACCGTGTTCTGGCCACCCAGTTCGGCAGCTATGCGGCAAAGCTGGTGGAGATCGAGCGCTACGGCGTGACCGTTGCCATGGTGAACCGCCATGTCACCGAGAACCGTCTGGCCGACATTGCAGGCAAGACCCGCAATGTGCCGGAGAACTGCGACCTGCTCACCGTCGCCCGCCGCATGGGCATCAGTCTGGGTTGATTTTTCTTCAAATAGTATGCTTTCCCCCTGCCGATGGCATTTCTCCTGTCGGCAGGGGTTTATTGTATCCAACATTTGGGTAACCCGTCTGATTTTTCAGAATATCTTTTGTCGAAATCGCGAATGGATTTTCTCTGTCTGTTCTGGTAAGATATTTGCAGACAATTAAACCAGTCGTTACTCCTCGGGAGGCGCTACTGGCAGTTAACCGAAAGACACTATGGGTGTGTTATCGGTTCTGCACAGGTAGATGCTTTCGGAGGTTTTTTCTTTTTATTGCGTATTTTTCAACATTCTGTCGGGAGGAAGCTGTCCATGAAGCTGCTGCGTAAGATCAACAACAACGCTGCCGTGGCGCAGGATAATCGCGGCCGTGAGATGGTCGTTCTGGGCCGCGGGGTAGGCTTCCATCCGATGCCCTATGAGCTGACCGATCTTTCTGTGGTCTACCGCACGTTTTACGACGTAGACCCGCAGTATTATGAAATGCTGGCCAGCCTGCCGGAAGAAGCGCTTCTGGCAGCGGCAGATATTACCGAGCAGGCCGAGATCACCCTGCACACCGAGCTGAACCCCAACCTGCCCTTCACGCTGGCCGACCACATCGCCTTTGCACAGCAGCGGGAAAAGCAGGGCATCCGGATGGCAGCTCCGCTGCATTACGACGTGCAGCATCTGTATCCCCATGAATACGAGCTAGGCCTGCGGGCACTGGAGACCGTGCGTCTGCGTACCGGTTCTTCCCTGCCCCGCGCCGAGGCCGTAAACATTGCGCTGCATATCGTTAATGCCGAGCTGGAAGGCAGTGACCTGTCCAGCACCCTGACCGCCGTGGAAGTTCTGGACAAAGTGACGGCCTCCGTCGAGCAGGAGCTTGGCATTGTGCTAGATCGCGAAAGCTACAACTATGCCCGGTTTGCCATGCACATCCAGTTTCTGGTGCGGCGGCTTTCCGCCGGGGTAGCCATGGAACAGGGCAGCGGGAAGATGCTGGACGAGCTTTCCCGCGAATACCCCGCCGTCTATCATTGTGCCTGCACCGTGGCACAGAATATTGAGCAGCGCCACGGCTGGCATTGCAGCCGTGATGAAGTGCTGTACCTGATGCTGCACATCTACCGTGTGCAGAACCGCGAAAGCGATTGATTTTTTGAATGTTTCCGGCTCCGGAGATGCGCGCGTCCGGGCCGGATTCAGATAGAGTTATCCACAAACGGAGGTTTCCCCTATGGATCGTGAGAAGTTTCTGGAAAAGCTTTTTCCGCTGATCGGCGGAAAAGAAAACACCAGCCTGTGCGAGTTTCAGGACGATATGCTCTATATCACCCTGAAGGACGCCGGTCTGGCCGATGAAAACGCTGTGGCAAAGCTGCCGGATGTTGCATCCGCCGCCCTGCGCCGCGGCCGCCTTACGGTCACATTCGGGGAGCCGGAAAGAAAAGAGGAGGTTCCCTTCATGGCGAACAACGAAAAACTTATCAACGAGATCCTGCGCGCAGTTGGCGGCAAGGAAAATGTCTCGTCCGCAACGCACTGCATCACCCGCCTGCGTTTCCGCCTGATTGATGTGAAAAAAGCAGATATTGAAGAAGTAAAAAAAATCGATGGCGTGGCAGGCTGCGTTTACAAGGCAGGGCAGTTTCAGGTCATTATCGGCCCCAATGTGAACGAAGTTTATGATGAACTGATCAGAACGACTGGCGTCAAGAGCGAGCCGGCGGTTACAGATGCCGAGGCCGAAGCCGAGGACGGGGCAAAGAAGAATATCTTCTCCCGCCTGGTCGATACGATGGCAAGCATCGTTATGCCGATGATTGGACCTCTGGCTGGTGCCGGTATGATCAAGGCCATCCTGTCCATTCTGACCCAGTTCGGCGTGATCAGCTCGGATTCCCAGACCTACCAACTGTTCTATCTGGTGGCTGACGGCGTTTTCTATTATATGCCCTTCTTTCTGGCATTCTCTGCGGGCAAGAAGTTTAAGTGCAACCCATATCTGTCTTTGATCTTTGCCGCAATGCTGGTGCACCCCAATTATATTGCGCTGCGCACCGCAGGTGAAGCAGTCAAGTTGTTCGGTTTCCTGCCAGTCACATTGGCAAGCTATACTTCCAGTGTTGTACCCATTATTCTGATCGTCTACTTCCAGTCCATCGTTGAAAGATTCTTTGAAAAGAAAACGCCAAAAGCAATCAAAGTTTTCTTTGTCCCCATGATCACTGTTCTGATTACGGTCCCGGTCGGTTACGTTGTGCTTGGCCCTCTGGGCTCCATTATCGGCACCTATCTGGCAAAGGGATTCACCGCACTGGATGTTTATGCAAGCTGGCTGTGTCCCACGCTGGTCGGCGGCTTGTGCCCGTTGCTGGTCATGACCGGCATGCACTATGCACTGGGCAGTGCACAGAGCATTCAGCGTGCTACGCTGGGTTACGCTACTATTCTGGCTCCCGGCATGGTCTGCAGCAACATGGCACAGTCCGCTGCAACCTTTGGCGTTGCCCTGAAGAGCAAGAACCCCGAGATCAAGAGTCTGGCTTCCACCGTTGGTGTTACCGCGCTGTGCGGTATTACTGAACCCACCCTGTATGGCATTGGCCTGAAGTATAAAACACCCCTGTACTGTGCAATGGCAGGCGGCGCTCTTGGCGGACTGTTTGCAGGCCTGATGCATGTTAAGCAGTGGGCCTACGGTACTTCTACCATTTTTGCACTTGCTGTCTACCTTGGCGAGGATAACTCGTTTATCAATATGTGCATCGCTGTTGCAATCGCCATGGTCAGTGCTTTCATCCTTTCCTATATTACCTTTAAGGATCCGGTTCAGGAGAAGTAAAATATGAGTTTTCCGAAAGATTTTTTATGGGGCGGTGCTTTGGCAGCAAACCAGTGTGAGGGTGCTTATCTGGAAGATGGCAAGGGCCTAAGCCAGCAGGATGTCATGCCGCACGGCGTACAAGGTCCGGTGACGGAAGCACCTACGCCGGACAATCTCAAACTGCTGGGTACGGATTTTTATCATCGCTACAAGGAAGATATTGCGCTTCTGGCCGAAATGGGATTCAAGGTGTTCCGTTTTTCCATTGCGTGGAGCCGTATTTATCCTACTGGTTTTGAACAGGAGCCCAATGAAACAGGCCTTGCGTTCTATGATCAGGTAATCGATGAGTGCCTGAAATACGGCATCCAGCCGCTAATCACACTTTCCCATTATGAGATGCCACTGGAGCTGTGCCGCAGACTGGATGGGTTCCGTTCTCGTGAAGCAATCGAATACTTTGTGCGCTATGCCAAGACAGTACTGACCCGTTACCATGACCGTGTAAAATACTGGCTGACCTTCAACGAAATCAATGTGACCCTGATTTCGCCGTTGTTGGGGGCCGGTGTGATGACACCAAAATCCAAGCTTACCGCACAGGACAAATACCAGGCTGCCCACCATCAGCTGGTGGCCAGTGCACTTGTGACGCAGTTTGCACACCAGCTGGACGCCACCCTGAAAATCGGCTGCATGGCAGCTTCGGCACCGCGTTATCCAATGACCTGCAATCCGGATGATGTGATGTCAGCCATGCTCTCACAGCAGGAGCTGGATTACTTCATCACAATGCATTGTACCGGCAGCTATCCCTACTATGCACAGCGTCTCTGGAAGGAAAACCATGTCCAGCTGAATATCACCGAAGATGACCGAATCGCCTTGCAGAATACAGTCGATTTTGTCTCGTTCAGTTATTACAGCAGTAAAGTGGTGGCCGCAGACGAAAGCAAGTATCAGATGGCAAACGGAAATGTGATGCGTGGGCTGAAAAATCCATTCGTGCCGGTTTCGGACTACGATTATCCAATTGATCCGGAGGGGCTGCGTTATATCCTGAACTATCTGTACGAGCATTTCCACAAACCGCTTTTCGTAGCAGAAAATGGGATCGGCGCCCGTGAGCAGTTGGTCATGCTGCAGGATGGCACGCAGACGGTGGAAGATGATGCACGCATCTTGTTCCATCGGGGCCACATTCAGGCAATGGAACGTGCGATTGCAGATGGCGTAGAAGTGTTTGGCTATACCAGCTGGGGCCCCATTGACTGCGTCAGTGCAGCCTCTGCGGAGATTAGTAAGCGGTATGGTTTTGTGTATGTAGACCGCAACCAAGACGGCTCTGGTACACTGGAACGCTTCCGCAAAAAGTCTTTCTACTGGTACAAAAAGGTCATTGCCACCAACGGCGAAGACCTGAGCTGATTTTTCTACAGACACAAAAATACCGGTGCAGTTCAAAAAGCTGCACCGGTATTTTTTACTTTTCCGTCACATCATGCCGGGTGGGCTGGCCTTTTTCAAAGGCAGCTGCGCTTTCCAGCACACCGCGCACCATGCTCTCCACATCCTCGTGGGTGTAGAAAGCCGTGTGGTCGGTCAGGATCACATTGGGCATGCTGCGCAGAGCCGCCAGCTCCGGGTTCGGGATCACATCGCCCATGCGATTATAATAGTACAGGCCGTTCTCATTTTCCAGCACGTCCAGGCCCGCCGCGCCAATCTTGCCGCTTTCCAGCCCGGCGATCAGTGCATCGCTGTCGATCAGCTTGCCGCGGGCGGTGTTGATGATGGTCACGCCCGGCTTCATGCTCTCAATTGCTTTGGTGTCGATGAGATGGTGATTTTCCTCCGTAGCGTTGGTGTGCAGAGTGATGACATCGCTTTCCGCCAGCAGGGTCTCCAGCGGCACATACTCGGCGATCTTCTTTACCTCGTCGTTGGGGTACAGGTCGTAGGCCAGCAGGCGGCAGCCAAAGCCGGACAGATGCTGCAGCACCGTGCGGCCAATGCGGCCCGTACCGATCACACCCACAGTGCAGTTGGAAATATCGCGGCCGATTTTTCCCTGCAGGGAGTAGTCCTGCGCTTCGCCGCGCTTGAGGATGTGCCCTGCCTTGCGCAGGCTCATCAGCATCAGCATAATGGCAAAGTTTGCAACGCCGTTTGGCGGATAATCCACATTGGCCACCTTCATGCCCAGTTCCCGGGCCGTCTCGCGGTCTACGTGGTCGTAGCCGATGGAACGGCAGCAGATGGACTTTACGCCCAGCTCGTGAAACCGCTTGACCATAGGCGCGCTCATATCGCAAGGCGTTAGCGACACGGCATCATAGCCCTTTGCCAGTTCAGCATTTTCCAGCGTGGGATACTCCTGCGTAGAGCCAAACTCAACATCCAGCTTCGGTGCCAGCCGCTGCGCGATACCCAGCTCATCGTAGGGGCGCAGGGTGTAAAAAAAGACTTTTGTTGCCATAAAACTTCCCTCCCGGCTTATTTTGTACCTATTGTAACACGTTCTGCACAGATGGATGCATTTTACTGCGTGAATTTTGTTCATCTTAAAAATGAGGATTCATCTTTCCATATGAATGCGTGCAAAACAGTTGTAAATTGTCGGAAAAGAGGGTATGATAAAAGAACTGAGAAGTATACATCACTGAAATATAAAAGGAGTGTGCCTTATGCGCGCTTATGAACGGCTTTTGAATTATGTCCGGGTGCATACCACCTCGGACGAAAACTCCGGTACGCACCCTTCCGCTGAACGGGAGTTTGACCTTGCCCGCCAGCTGGTGGAGGAGATGAAGGCCCTCGGCATGGAGGATGCCCATGTGGACGAGCACTGCTACGTCTATGGCACCCTGCCTGCCACGCCCGGCTGTGAGGATCAACACGCTCTGGGCCTGATCGCCCACATGGACACTGCCGACGATGCCAGCGGTGAGAATGTGCAGCCCGTTGTGTGGGAAAACTACAACGGCGGCGACGTAACTCTGCCCGCCACCGGCATGGTGATGAAGCCCTCTGTGTTCCCCTTTCTTACTTCCATGAAGGGCGAGACCCTCATCACCTCAGACGGTACTACCCTGCTGGGTGCCGACGATAAGGCCGGTATTGCCGAAATTTTGACCGCTGTTGAGACCATTCAGGAAAAAGGCCTGCCCCACGGCAAGCTGTGTATCGCCTTTACTCCGGATGAAGAGATCGGCGAGGGTGCAGAGCTGTTCGATATTCCGGGCTTCGGTGCCGACTTTGCCTATACGGTGGACGGCGGCGATGCCGGCTCCATTGAGTACGAGAACTTCAACGCCGCTTCCGCCACCGTGACCATCCGCGGCTTCTCGGTGCACCCGGGCACCGCCAAGGACACCATGATCAACGCTTCCAACGTAGCAATGGAGTTCCACGGTGCTCTGCCCGTCACGGCCCGGCCGGAGACCACCGAGGGCCGTCAGGGCTTCTACCACCTGTGCCAGATGTACGGCGATGTGACCACCGCAAAGCTGGGCTACATCCTGCGCGACCACGATGCCGCAAAGCTGCAGTTCAAGAAGGACAACATGCTGGATATTGCCGAATTTTTGAACGGAAAGTACGGCGAAGGCACCGTGACCGTGGAGATCAAGGACAGCTACCGCAACATGCTGGAAAAAATCAAGCCGCATTTCCACTTAGTAGAGACCGCCCGCAAAGCCACCCGCATGGCCGGGCTGGAACCGGAGGAAATTCCGGTGCGCGGCGGCACCGACGGTGCCATGCTGAGCTGGAAAGGCCTGCCCTGCCCCAATCTGGGCACCGGCGGCTTCAATTTCCACGGCGTATGCGAGTGCATCACCGCTGAGCGCATGGACCGCTGCACCGAGATCTTGCTGAACATCATCAAGCTGTACGCAGAGTAAATTTTATTTTTCAATATACAAAAAAGTGGGTGCTATTTTCGGATAGCACCCACTTTTATTATACTCTGACGCTTATCTCTACGACTCCACTCGTGAAAATGCATTTGGAGCAGCCCTGCGGTTGCGTAGCAATGAAAGCCCCAGTGGGGCTTTCAAGCAGGCGAGCGATCTGCGTTAGCAGATGGAAGGGATTCGCCCTGACAAGCGTCGGGGCTGTGACAAATGCGAAAAATAAAAATCAAATTCCACCGAACATGCCCAGAGTACAACGACGACGACCGCTGCCTGCGGCAGAAGCAGGGAGGAGTTGTTGGGGCCGCGGCCAGCAAGACACGAATGCCGCTCAAGGCATGAAGTGGATGCTGGGAGCCGCAACTCTAGGAGGGCATTCAAAATCGTTTAACCAACGTTGATATGCCCCACCGGCATGATCTTCCGTTTGTTGTCATCCGGCTTTGCCGTCAGGCTCATGGCCAGCGACACCGGGCCGACACGGCCCATGAACATGACCAGCATATACAGGATCTTTGCGCCCCGGTTCAGCTGAGCGGTAACGCCCACCGAAAGGCCAACTGTGCCAAAGGCAGAGCAGGACTCGAAAATAGCGTCAATGACCGATACCGCCTCCGAAGTGTTGTAGTACACCACCACAGCCGAGCCAACCGCCGCCAGCCCGCCGAGCACGATAATGGTCAAAGCACGATAAACCGTCTTGGACTCGATGTGGTGCTCTGCGATCACACAGTCATCGCGGCCCTGAGCCACACTGCGGATCGTCAGGATGATCACAGCGAACGTAGTCACCTTCACGCCGCCGCCGGTAGAGCCGGGTGCCGCACCAATGAACTGCAGCGCGCTCATCAGCAGTTTGGTGATGGGGCCGCAGGCCGCAAGGTCGATGGTATTCATGCCCGCAGTACGAGTGGACACCGACTGGAACAGCGCCGCCATCAGCTTGCCGGGCACAGAGAGCCCGCCCATGCTGGCAGGATTGTTCCACTCCATCAGCGCGATGAGCGCCGCGCCGCCGAGCCACAGGATCACCGAGAAGCTCAGCACCACCTTGGCCTGCAGGGAAAGCCGGTGCTTTTTGCGGTATTGACCGATCTCCACCCATACCATGAAACCCAGACCGCCGGAGATGATCATGAACATCACAACGGCCTGAACATAGTAATTGTTCACATAGGGTGCCAGTGAGGAATACTGGCCGAACCGGCCAAACAGATCAAAGCCCGCGTTACAGAAAGCCGAGATGGCCGTGAACACGCTCACCCAGATGCCTTCCAGCCCGAACTGCGGCACAAAGGCGAACATCAGCAGCACAATGCCAATGCCTTCAAACAGGCCAGCCAGTCCCACCACGATCTTCAGCACGTCCTTGGCCTGCGCATATCCGTCCGCTGAGACGCTTTCTCCCAGCAGCCGCAGATCGCGGAAGCCCATGCGCCGCCGCATAGCCAGCGCGAAGAAGCTGGTGAGGGTGACCAACCCCAGACCCCCCACCTGAATGAGCAGCAGGATCACCGCCTGCCCAAAGTAGGTGAACTGGGTCCAGGTATCCCGCACGATCAGACCAGTAACGCAGGTAGCGCTTGTGGCGGTGAACATGGCGTTCAGCACATCCAGCCGCCCGTGCTTGCTGGCAACCGGCAGGCTGAGCAGAAAGGTGCCCAGCGCGATCACGATGACAAAGCTCACACAGATGATCTGCGTAGGCGTATACATCCCCTTGCGCTTGCCCGCCGGGCGGTAAAACAGCTTTTTCCCTTTTGCTTTTTCCATAAGCTCCTCCGCACGCGGCAAAGCCTGCCGCGGCTATTTTCATTTCCTCTATAGCATACACCATTTTGCCCGCCGGTTCAACTTGATTTTATCCGCAAAATGCTGTATTATAATAGGGTATCCGTCTCCGTAGCTCAGTTGGATAGAGCGCAAGCCTCCTAAGAATTCGGTCAACCTGATACCTTGGGGGTAGAAGTGATTGCTCTAATCAAAAGCAAGGCTGAGGATCGAGATTTTCCCAACAAATTTTGATGCAACAACTTTACCATCGTCCCGGTTGCAAAGCAGTCGGTCACTTCGGTGTGAAAATCATTCTGCATATTCGTTTCCAAGCACGTTGAATTTCGAAAAATCAACGATAATACATAATATGCCTCAGTAGCTTAGCTGGATAAAGCGCCTCCCTCCTAAGGAGGAGACCGCAGGTTCGAATCCTGTCTGGGGTATCCCTTTATGAAAATGCGAAGGTCATTTTTCCATGTGAAAGACGATCTTCGCATTTTTCATTTTGAACCTATCACCAAAATTAGCCAGCTAATGCCATTAGCAGAATTTTCGGTTTCAGCTAATAAAATCAGGTTTCCAGCTAATGAAGCCCCATAAAGCACCTTTTGAACTCTGTTTTCCGGCTCTCTGCTAAAATTGGCAGCCGCTTTCCTGTAAATCCATGGAAATACAAGATAAACTGTGTAAATCTATTTTTCACATTCCTACCAGAAACCGTGCAAAACACTTTTCTCCATACATAGCGCGTTCACTCGCTGTTCTCTCGGAACAGAAAGAGGAACGCGCTTTTTTGTTTTCGGGCTGAACTTCCCGAATCCATCAAAGGAGGGTTTACCAATGAAAAAAGTTCTGACCGTCACGATGGACGGTATCCGCTACCACGCTTCCCGCCCGGCAGATTGCCGGCACTGCTTCTTCTGGAAGAATCGAAAGAAGGGCTGCGTTCTCGGTAAAGAGAACTGCTACTATCTGATCGAGCCGCCCAAAGGCCCCAGCAAGTGCGAAGGGTGCCCCTACAAGCGGGCAAAGCCCTGTGTGCTGGTTCCCTGCTACAAAGACCTGATGGCACCGCTGGAGAAACGAGGTGATGCCAAGTGAGCCACAAGCGAAACGAAGCTCTGCGCCATGTTCAGCACTCCATGCACCATGTGATCGCCGCTGGCGAAGGTTCCGACCGTGCCCCGGACAGCTGCAAGCTGTGCCCGTACTATCGACCCGATTTCAAGTTCCGCACCTGCCTGTATGCCCACTGCCCTTATAAGAAGCAGGTCAATGTATTCCGTTCCACACCTGAAAAATGGGATATTCTCTATGCCCGAAAGAAAGCCGACAAGAACCGCAGACCTTGATTACTTCTATGGGCGGTCCAGCGAGCTGTTCTCCTTCTACCGGATTCCCAAGCTGTTGTTTCAGGATAGCCGCTTCCAACCGCTTTCCACAGATGCCAAAACGCTGTACGGTATCCTGCTGGACCGCATGAGCCTTTCAGCCCGGAATGGTTGGTTGGACAAAGCTGGGCGGGTGTTCATCATCTATACTGTGCAGGAGGTGCAGGATTCACTGGGCTGTGCCGATAAAAAGGCCACCAAGCTGCTGCGAGAACTGGAAGAGTACGGCCTGATTGAACGCAAACGGAGGGGGCTGGGCAAGCCCGATCTCATCTATGTAAAGAATTTTTCGTCAGAATCGTCAAAAACGCCCTACTTGAATCGTGATAATGACGATTCTGGAACCGTCCAGAATACGCTTCAAGACCCGGCCAAACTACGATGTAATAAGACTGAGAGAAATAATACAGAGGTAAGCGATACTGATCCTATCTATTGCGATGAAAACGACTGGATGAGCAAACGCGCCCAACTGGAAGAATATTTTTTCGCAGTCCTTGGAGGTAGACCTTCTGCTCCGGCTCTGCCCGGACGATGAGGATACCATCTATCAGATCGTAGATTTGCTGGTGGACACCTGTGCCACCAACCGCAAGACGCTGCGCATTGCCGGGGACGATAAGCCCGCCGAGGTGGTACGCAGTCGCTTTATGAAGCTGAACGCTGACCATGCTCATCGTGCAGGATGCCGTTTGGGGGCGCGTGACCGCCAACCGTGAAGCCGGAAAATCCACCCGGTATTTTGTGGACGAGTTCCACCTTTTGCTGAAAGAGGAGCAGACTGCCGCTTATTCTGTGGAGATTTGGAAGCGTTTCCGTAAGTGGGGCGGCATTCCGACAGGATTAACACAGAATGTGAAGGACCTTCTGACAAGTCCCGAAGTATCGAACATTTTCGAGAACTCGGACTTTATGTATATGCTCAATCAGGCGAACGGAGACCGGCAGATCCTCGCAAAGCAGCTCAACATCTCGCCCCACCAGCTTTCCTATGTGACCCATTCCGGCGAGGGCGAAGGACTGCTGTTTTTCGGTAACGTGATTTTGCCCTTCGTTGACCACTTCCCGAAAGACCTTGAACTCTACCGCATCCTCACGACCAAACTCAACGAGATCTCGGAGGGCACACAGAAATGAGTAATCCGAAGCTGAACATCAAAGAGGAATCGTCCGCAAAAAAGACCCGTTCTCCCCCGAAGAAAGCGAGGGTGGAACAGTCGGTGCCCAGAAAGAAAAAACTGAAAACCGATGCAGATAAAGCTGCGGAAAGGGCGCAGCACCTGCGTTTTGGCAAAGCCGAGATCACCCCGGATGAAGCATCCCGCATGACAAAGCAGCAGAAACGTGCTATGTATGCCGCCGCTGCCGCCCGGTCTGCGGCACATCGGGAGATTGACCAGTACGAGGACGATAATGTGGGCACGCAGGCTCTCAATGAAGGCGTGAAGTCCGAAGAAGCAGTCAGCGATTTCTCAAAGAATCGTTATGTAAGGAAGCTGAAAAAGAAAGCCAAGATGCAGGGCAAGAAGGGTGCCAAAATCGCAAAATCTTCCCCGCAGGAGCCGACTGCGGCACAAAATGCAAGCACATCCGGAACCGGCGAGGGTGGCTCCAACTGGCTCTCCCGATGGCGGCAGAAACAGGACATCCGGCAAAGTTACTATGCCGCCGCCCATTCGGGCACAGCGGCGCAGACCGCAGGCGGCAAAGCGGTATCCAATGGCACCACTGCTGCGAAGTCCGGCATGGAGCAGGTCATTGACAAAGGAAAATCGGTGGTCAGCACCGCAGTCAACGGCATTGCCAATTTTGCAAAAAGCAACGCGCACGTTCTTTTGATCGTGGGCGTTTTTCTTTTGCTCATTCTGATGGTGATGTCCGGCTTTTCGTCCTGTTCCATTCTGTTTTCCGGCACCACGCATGTATCCGGGCAGACCATTTACACCGCAGAGGACCGGGACATCCGGGGAGCCGAAACCGACTACAAGAAGCTGGAAAAGGAACTGGATAAAAGAATTAAGCGCACCCCCACCGACCACCCCGGCTACAACGAGTACCAGTATCACCTTGACCCCATCGAGCACGACCCGTGGCAGCTCACCTCGTTCCTGACCACTTTGTATGACGATTACACCCGGTCGGAGGTGCAGGGTAAATTGAAGGAAACCTTCAAAAAGCAGTACAAGCTGACCACATGGGTGGAGGTGCAGATACGGTATAAGACCGTCTGGGTCATCAGTCCGGCAGGAATCCCAGTCCCTACGCAGGTGCCCTATGAGTACCGCATCTTCCACACTAAATTGGTGAATAAAGGGCTGGAAGTGGTTATCCGGGAGGAACTGGACAACGACCAGTGGAAACGCTATGAGATCTTTCAGGATACGCTGGGTGGTCGGCCTTATCTGTTCAACGGCGGATTGCCGCCCGGTGGTTCGGACGGCTCCGGCGCACCGGGTATTGATTATCAGGTTCCGGCAGAAGCCCTGACGGACAGCGAATTTGCCGCCATCTACAAGGAAGCCCAAAAGTATGTGGGTACGCCCTATGTGTGGGGCGGCTCTACCCCGGAAACTGGGTTCGATTGCTCCGGCTACGTCTGCTGGGTCTACAACCAGAACGGCTACGATGTGGGAAGAACCACCGCCAACGGATTATGGCAGAAAAGCCAGCACATTTCCGAGGCCGATGCAAAGCCCGGAGACCTTGTTTTCTTTGAAGGAACGTATGATACCGTCGGGAAGAGCCATGTGGGCATTTACCTCGGAAACGGCATGATGGTCAGTGCCGGAGACCCCATCAAGTACGCAAACATTCACTCGTCTTACTGGCAGAAATATCTGTCAGGATTCGGGCGGCTATCCAAATAATAGGAGAACACTATGAGCGAAAAACTCGACAAACTGCGCGCTTCTCTGGAAAAAGAGAAGGAACGGCGCATCAAGATCAACAACCGCATCGAAAGTCTGGAGCGGCGGATTCAGGAGGCCGAAGCCGCCGAGGTCAACGAGATGGTGCGCACAGCCAAGGTAACGCCGGAACAGCTCGCCGCCCTGCTGCGGCAGTCTGCCACCAGCACCCCGAACCCGGCTGCGCTGTCCGCAGTCGGTGCCACGTTCAGCAAGGAGGAAGATTCGGATGAAGATGATGAATAAGGTCGGCGCACTGCTGCTGTCGGCAGTGCTGTGTGTCGGTATGGCGGCTCCGGCATTTGCCTATGGCGGCGAGCCTGTTGAAGAAGTCGAGCAGCCTGTCCTGACGGACAGCAGCAAAGAAGATGCTGTTACCGTCACGGACGAAACCTCCGGCGCACTGACCCCGGAGGGCAATCTGACACTGGTGGATGACTACTACACCAATTATTCGGATGGCTCCGGGCAGCAGTTTATCACGCTGGTCAGTAAGTCCGGCAACACATTCTATCTGGTTATCGACCGCAACGCCAAGGGGCAGCAGACCGTTCACTTTATGAACCTTGTGGACGAAGCCGACCTTCTGGCTCTGATGGAGGAAGATGCTGCCGATGCCTACACCGCTGAAAAAGAAGCAGCGGCGCAGGCGGAACAGGACAGGCTGAAAGCCGAGGAAGAAGCGAAAAAAGCCGCCGAAGAAGCGGCAGCATCCGGCACGGAACAGCCCAAGGAAAACAAGGTCACAAAGATCGCATCCGGCTTTTTGGGTGTGGTGGTGCTGATTGCACTGGCAGCAGGTGGCGGCTTCTATTTCTATCACCAGCAGATGCAGAAGAAAAAAGCCGAAAAAGAAGCCCTCGACCCCGATGCAAACTACACCGAGGACAAGGGCGATTTTGAGATCCCTACCGATGTGCCGGACGAGGACGAAACCCCGGACGAGCAGGACACTGAACCCATCTGATTTCAAGGCGGCATTTTGCCGCCGTACATATCCAAATGAAAACAGATTGGAGGGAACGCTTATTTCAATTCTAGTTGTAGCAGAAAAGCCCTCGGTTGCCATGTCCTACGCCAAAGTCCTCGGTGCCACCAACCGTCAGGACGGCTACCTTGAGGGCAACGGTTATCTGGTAAGCTGGTGCGTGGGTCATCTGGTGGAGCTTGCTCCGCCCAATATCTACGATGCCAAATACGTCAAGTGGAGCATCGCAGATCTGCCCATCCTGCCGGAAAGGTGGCAGTATCTGGTGTCTGCGTCCACCAAAAAGCAGTTTGGTATCCTGCAAAAGCTGATGGACCGCCCAGATGTGGATAGCATTGTCTGTGCAACGGATGCAGGATAGTGCGGTTGGGTGACTCAAGAGAAAGAAAAAAGAGACCTCATCTCGTCAAAAAACTAAATCATAAAAGCATCAAAGAGGGCATTCAAATGAAACAAAATCGAATTTTTGACCAGAATAGTTCTCAAAAAGCACGTTCTTGGCACTATAATATGGACACCAACCGAGCGGAAGCCCAGTTCGCTGATGGCTCTGCCATTGCCATTGACTGCCTTGCCATCGAGGACGAATACGGCAATACCCCGGCACAGCGAGCTGAACTTGATTGGCTACTATACAACAAGCCCTTGGAGTGCGTCCAGCTTGTGCTGAGTGGTGAGATTGAGCATTATCTCTCACTTGGCTGTGACCATGGCAAACTGAAAGACTAACCTCTAAATAGGCCAAACAACCCGCTACTTGCAGTCGCTGCAAATGGCGGGTTGTTTGCTTATTTTAAGTTTTTCCTTTGCTCATAGTAGTGCAAAATCAATGTAGTGCAAAATCAATGGCCCAACGGTCAAAGAAATCACAAATATCAGGCAAATCTACTGGTTTCTTATAAATGTCATTCTAAAATTCAATGGATTTTGCTATTTCTAGCACTTGTTTTTTCGACACGAAAGTCGATTTAACCCTATATTTTATGTATCTCTCGATGATTTCAAGTTTGCCATTTTGGGGGCTTGATTATTGAGAAAATTCTAAATTCCAAAAAGGTCTATCATTTTCATCAATCGCATCGTTATTGAGAATAAGCACTGCACCACCACTTAACAGAGGAGGCAGCTGTAAATAGCTTATATTATTTATTGAGAAAATGAAACGCTATTGCAACAGTTGAATACTGTATATTTTATCAAATTGATACGGATCTGATAGCAACACCTTACCGTTTGATATCACAAGAATGCTTTCGCCTTCTTTAAGATACGACAACTGAAGATTTCCTTTCAAGTAGTTTGATACGCCATAAATTATATAATTGTCATCCGTATCATATAATTGATTTTTTGCAGTCGCATAAATACAATTGTTCTTCAGGTCAACTTCTTCAATTATAAGTTCCGATTTTTTTCTTCCGAATGTATTCGATTGAAATAGAATGCAGAGAACCACTGCCACAAATGCTATGCCAACCATAATCTTCCGTTTGCATTTCATTTTATCAACCTCTGTATGAAAGGAACAGCGTATAAAGCGATTGTGTTATTCTCAATGCCCCTGTATAAGAAGTTGGATATGAAGAACCATCAATTGTGCTTCCATCTTTATGGATTCCGATAGCTACATACCCAGCTCCAGAAATATATTCTACAAGAGGACCACCACTAAAGCCACCTGTCAAATCCCAATCGCCCTTGAGATATTTTGAAGTCTGACTTCTAATATACCCAGAAGATTTACACATCCGATATCTCGCATCGGCACCATTTATTTGGCTCGGATAGCCATAAGCATACACCAACTGTGATGATGAATAATTGCTAGACTGCCAATGTAACCCAAGCCATCCCGTTTTCGTTCCTAAATTATTCTTGAGCGTAATAATCGCCCAATCCTCCGAACTTGTTCCAGCAAGATAAGAATCACTAACAATCATCGAACTTGCCGATACATTTTCGCTTCCAAAAGGTTTACTATTATCAGATCGAGCAGGTGCGACATTTACCGACTTAACGTAGGCTTTTTCCTTTATACTGTATAGATTATGTGCTGCTGTTGCAAGTGCATTAGGCCCAATCATAAATCCAGAACCATAATTTGTCCCTCCATTATTGGTCGTTATCTGTAGGCATACCGTACTACAATATGGTGTTGCCGTTGGATTATCAACAACAGTGATATCATTGCTTCCGATAATCGCATACAGATCGGATAGATCAATATCCGAAATCTTTCCATTTGGAAAATAGCCTGCAGTTGTCTCTCCATCCGTGAAGGAATTGGTTTCAACTATAATTTCCTCTATAGATTCTTCTTTTGTATCAAAATCGTATCTATGGTATCTCTCGATATGAGATTTGCTTCCATCACTTTGATTATCTGCAAAAGCAGTCAGCCCAGAGTTAAGCTCCATTGAAGAAAGAGCCACAATCCCACTTGCTTTCAAAAAAATTCTACGAGATATTTTTTCACTAGCTATTTTAATTTTCCTTCTTTACTTTTAGAGTATACACAAGATTTCTTATACATCAGTTGCTCTGCATTGGAAACACCTCCGTAAAATTTTTCATACGTTAGAGCCATCCTTATTTTAGATTTCAACTTTTACTTTCGCAAAAAAATAAATACCACTGATTTTTTATCCAATAGCCGTGCTAAGATTTATCTCTATGGGATTCAACACATGCGTCTGCTGGCACAACCAAGCCCAATTGTTCACTGTAGTAGTAAACAAGTCGTCATAGTTGTTGTCATATGCAAAATCAAATGTGTCATGAACGGTAATCAAGTAATACATTATAGAATTACCAATCATGAAGCCTGTTCCAGAGGTGCTTACCCTATGCAATGCATAGAATAAATCTGCATTATCAGACTTTTGAATTGTAAAAGACCAACTTCCTCCACTAAAATCTTTCAAGCCACTATTAAGTACTTTGTTTTTATAATTATTAAAAACTGTTGTCGTGTTTAACTTGTCAAGCAATGGCGTCGAAGAATCCGTCACACTCTCAGAATAGTCAATATTATATACAGAGAATTCAACCATAAGAGCCGCACATTCATATCCCTTATCCCGTGCAATTTGCGCAGCTGCCAACCATGCAAGCTGTGTATTATTTAACAAATTTCCAGATGCACGTGTTTGATCTTCATCTTTCATCTTATCGATAAACTTATTTAATTCATCTATCGACATTCCCGAAAAATCAACATGATACTTATCATTCATGCTTTGAATAACAGGATTGCTAGCTTTACGGCTGCTTATGTTAGCAGCATAAGACACAGTATTTATCGAAAACAAAAAACACACTGAAAGAATTAATGATACGAACCTCTTCATAACGAACCTCCTTAAATTCTGTACTCTACTATATAAATTGTGTGCTTCTCATCATCCCAGACAACGAGACTAAAATTCACATCTTCAGAATGTAAAAGCAATGTATTCATTTCGGCTTCCGAGCGTAGTTCCTTATGCTGACTATTATCATAAAGAAAAAAATTTCCACTTGCAATTTCAGGAATCACAAAATCTAATCCAAAATATGACGACACATTTTTTAATATAGAAGATATGGTTGGAGAATCATTAATTTTCTCCCATGAATCGAGTTGATGAATAATTTTGGCTGCATCCACATCGTAGTATACCGCTAACATTATCCCATCATTTTGCAATCCGCCATAAGCCTCATATATCAACGATTCAGAGTATGTTGCTTTTCCAATTTTGAATTGTTTCAAATAATCTCGTTTTTCATATTTGCTTTTTCTTCCAAGCATAAAGCCCAAAAGCAAGCACAGTGCGACTATAGCTAGGTATCGGATAACTCGCGTTGGTCTCGCCTTTATAATTACCTCACACCTTTCTAACTTGCTGAAATATATAACAAACTCCACTTATCTACTGGTACTTCCGGTAATGGTTTCGCTCCGTCCATCGGAATAGCTAAAGGTCGCAGAATACTCAAGCCTATAAGATTTTCCGGGCTTAGTGTTAAAGCTACTGCTCACCATGCAGGTTGAGGTCGTGCTGCTGTTTGAGCAGCTACTTACTTTTTGCCATGTTCCAATTGTCCCCTTTTCATAGAGAACGCCTGAAACGCTGATTTTCTTTACTCCAGTTCGAGTCTGGGCATCAACCTGATAGTATGTTTGGTAAATAGATCCGTTGACCGTACTATCGCCTACATACCGTTCAGACTTTTCAGCGGCCATTGCGGTGCAGGCAAAGCTCAAGAGAATCACCGCTGAAACAACAATGGACAACAAACGCTTTTTCGACATAGACATACACCTCCGTTTTTTTGCTCCCATCAAGAGCCTTTGTATAATCAACGCAATTCGCATTCGCTTCGTTTCAATTTTCAGGAGAAAATTTTTCAAATTTTCCATCTTTGTAAGTTCAGACAAAAAGAAAGCCAGACATTTGTGAACTCTCACAAGTGTCCAGCTTTCTTAACGGATACCTTCCGCAATTTTCATAATCTCATCGTATGGAATGTTTCCCATAACGGTATGTGTAATCCCCCGATGTTCCCAACTTAGAGTATAAACATTCTTTCCATGTTCATCCGTACTGGTTCCAAGTACACCATCTGCTTCTCCGACCTTTACGGTTTCGTACACTGTATGCTCATTATCAAACAGGGACTGCTGCCCTGGCTGGATAATTGAGCAACGGACTGTGTAGCTTTCCTCTGTTTCTTTTGACGAGTAAACATGTAAAAAGTTTTCTGCTCGCTCAAATTTCTGCACATCGTCCATTTCAAAGCCGTTCGGCACATAATGGTCGCTGTATCCATCCGGGAGCCACTCCAGCGGTTCGCCATCCACCTGATAAGTCAGCTGCATCTCAATGGGCAGAAATTTTTGAATCATCGTATAGACTGCCCTGCGGAAATCAGCGCTGACCGCAAGAGCACCAACCGTCAGCATTACGAGTGTCAATGCCGCAATTAGTACTCGTTTCAACACTGGGTGGTGCTTTTTCTTCTTTAAGGCCTCTGTCATTCGTTCGTCCCATTGGGACGTATCTGGGTAGATTTCCTCAAACTGCTTTGGCGTTGGAAGCGAATCCAGTTCTCTTTGCGCATCTGCACGAAGTGCCATCATCAAAGCCGCATCAAATGAAATGTCTGTCCGCTCACTCATGGCTGTTCATCTCCTTCCATAATAGTTTTCGTCCTCGAAAGAGCCGTGTTCGTACCACTTCATCCGTTAATCCCAGCGATTTTGCAATCTCACGGTTTGTATATCCCATTGCCAAAAGGCGTAGCGGATCACGGTACATCGGTTTCATTTGGCCAATCAGTTCTGTTAGACGTTCAATGTTATCGGTGCTAACTGCTGCATCATCCGGCACCGGAGCGGCATCTGGTTCGTTTGGGACATCTTCCAGCAATTCTTCTCGTTGTTTGCGAAGCATATCATATGCACGGCTTCTACTACAACTAACGAGATAAGCAGCGAGTTCGTGACAGTTTTCTCGATGAATTTTAGAAAAATTTTTTGCAACGTACAAAAATACCTCTTGTAGCACATCCTCTGCCAGATACGAATCATCCATGATTTTGTAAGCGGTATGGTAAACCAGCCGTTTGTATGTATTGTACACCTCGGTAAAATCTTCTTCAAAGTTTCGATCATCAAGCACACTTAGATATAACGCAAGCAACGCAGTCACCTCTATTCACATTGATTGTGTGTAGTGTACCACGAACCAATAAAAATGTCGAATACAACCAACTTTTGAAAAGGAGCGTGATGCCATTGACCCAACCGAAAACCGATCTCGCCTATCTCCGCAGCGAGAAAGCCAAAGCAGAACAGCAGCTGCGCTACTACCAGCACCGGGAGAAAATTCTGGAACACCAGATACCGGAGCTGACCCGCAAGGCCCGTGTGCATCGGCTGTGTACCCGTGCCGGAATGCTGGAAAGTTTTCTGATTGCGCCGGAAGAACTCACCAACGATCAGGTGATGGAGCTGCTGAAAATTGCGTTCCGTCAGCCGGAAGTTGCGCTGGCTCTTGCAAAGATGATTCACGACCTGCACGAAAGCCGCAGCGTTCCGCACCCTTTAGAATAAAGGGCGCAATTATACACCGTTCCGGTGAAATTGCGGTCTTGCAGACGGCTCGATGAAATCGAAGCTGGCGTTTGTGCGCCAGCCCGATTCCATCCCAAGGAAAACTGCATTTTCCTTGCGCTGCTTTGCAGCTATCCTTTTGCGGCTCCCGCCTGAGATCGAAGCGCATGGCACTCCGTTCTAAGGCGGCGAGCAAAACCGAATACAATTCCAGACCGTTCACCAAGAGCAATCTTGCTGGGCGGTCTTTTTGTTTGGGGGTGATGCCTATTCCGTGTCCGCATTTCAAAATTACCATCGTCAAGCGCAGCCAAGGGCAGTCCGCTGTTGCCGGGGCCGCTTACCAAAGCGGCGAACGGCTGTTCAGCGAGTACGACCAGAGAACAAAATTCTACAACAAGAAGAAAGAGCTTGTCCACGCTGAGATCATGCTGCCATCCTATGCGCCGCCCGGATATGCAGACCGGGCGACCCTCTGGAACGCCGTAGAAGCTGTGGAGAACCAGTGGAACTCCCAGCTTGCCCGGCGCATCGTGCTGGCGTTCCCGGTGGAGGTGCCGAAGGAGCAGTATTTGTCCATGATAAAAGAGTTTTGTCAGGAGCAGTTTGTTTCCAAAGGGATGATTGCCGACTTTGCCATCCACGACAAGGGAGATGGAAACCCACACGCTCACATTCTGCTGACGCTCCGGGCAATAGATGAACACGGCAAGTGGCTCCCGAAAGCCAGAAAGGTGTACGACCTTGACGAGAACGGTGAGCGCATCCGGCTCGCTTCCGGCAACTGGAAGTGCCACAAGGAAAACACGGTGGACTGGAACGACCAGAAGTATGCCGAGGTCTGGCGGCATGGCTGGGAGACCATTACCAACCGCTATTTGGAAGCGGCTGGCCGCCCGGAACGTGTTGACCTGCGCTCCTTTGAGCGACAGGGCATCCAGCAGATACCGACCGTGCATCTCGGTCCCGCCGCACACCAGATGGAAAAGCGTGGAGTGGAAACTTTTCTCGGCAACCTGAACCGGGATATTCGCGCCGCCAATAGCCTGATGCAGTCCATCCGCAGTGCGATTCGTGGGCTGCAACGCTGGATCGCAGACCTGAATGAAAAGAAGCAGATTCTTTTGGATGCACTGGAACAAGCCAAGGAGCCAATGCTGTCCGACCTGCTGGTGGATTACTTCAACCTCCGCAACGAGCAGCGCAGCGATTGGTCTGGCAAGGCAAAACTGAAATGCACTGTCCGAGACTTTGAGGAAGTCAAACGGGCGGTGGACTATCTGAAAGCCCATTCTCTGAACACCATCGAGGATCTGGATACCGCAATTTCTAACCTGAACCAGACCGCCGCCCCTCTCCGTAGGCAGTTGAAGCAGAACGAAAACCGTATGCGGGCAATCGCCCAGATCAAGGATGCTGCCGCCGCCCATGCCAAGCTGAAGCCCATCCACGACACCTTTATCAAGAAGAACTTCAAGTTGACCAAGGACGCTTATGCCGCCCAGCACAAAGAGGAGCTGGACACCTTTAATAAAGCTGTCCGCACTCTGATGAAACTGAACGGCAGCACAGCGGTAGATTTTTCGGCATTGGATGCCGAATTTTCTGCGCTGCAATCCGGCAGCGCAGAGTTTCGCACCCAACTGGAAACCTTGCAGCCGGATGTCTCTGCCCTGAAAAATATCCGCAAGTATATCGACATGGTGCTGAATAAGCAGCAGCTTTCCACACCGGGCGGCAAGCCCCCGGAGAAGGAATCGGTGCTGAAACAGCTGGAGCAGCTTCAGCAGAAAAAGTCCAACTACAAAACGATTTCTACCACCCCAAACCGCGAAGAATCGCTCTAAACGATCTTTCTGTCACCGATATGCCGTTGCAATCAGTGGCAGAAGTACATAATTCATTTGTTTTTTGCTGGCTTTTGGCTATTCTCGCTGGCTAGTGAGTAGAGGCGTACTTTTAAGGCAGAAATTTTCTCCAACACCCCCCATTTTAGGCCACTTTTTCTGTTAATAGTAGAAGCGCCTCTTTGAAAGCCGGTCATTTGTGACCTTTTTGTTAATTCTCAAAAAGATGGTTGTCTTTGGGCTGTTTTCGTTGCCTACCTATTGAGAGGATTTTTTCAAAAGCGGAGATTTGGTCTCAAGAATTACAATTCAATTACAAGTTTCTCACCAATGCTACGAAACAGGCGTTCTCGATGCCTACCAAGTGTAGGGCATCTTTTTCAAGACCATTCTCGGACTATTATGACGTTTTGTTTACAAAATTGCTTGCAATGCTACGAAATGGCCTTTTTCATCGGCTACCAAGTAGAAGGATGTTTTTCGTCCGTCAAAGTCCAGAAATCTTCCATATGTTCCTTGACAAGTGAATAGTTCAATCGTCCGGTACTTCACAAAAGGTACTTCTGTAACTCGCAGCCCGGTCATAACGAAGACGGGGTGGCTGAAATGCCAATGGTGCGGTGCAAGCCCGCCGCCGGACGATTCCCCACTCCTAGGGAAGTCGAGGACCAATATGGGAGACCTTAACTTATTAACGCAGTTGAGCACTTGTTTCGTGCTTTTCTGCGACTGGAGAATTGGAACCCTCCAATTCTCGTTACATACTCTTTGTTCCTGATTTCTGCTTCAGCTGGAGGTGATCAACATTTCAGAATATCTTACCACGCAAACTCCGCTGCCGCCGTTTCTCCCATACCCACGCTTCCTTTTGGAACTTGACCTGAGTCAGACTGCAAAAATGACTTATGTGTTGCTACTCGACCGTGCCACACTCTCGCAGAAAAATCTCTGGATAGATGAACGTGGATTCGTGTTTGTCATTTTTACGATTTGCTCTTTGGCTGAGCAGCTAGGGCGCAGCACTGTCAGTGTTTCCAGTGCGCTTAAGGAATTGGACGCTGCGGGATTGATTGAGCGCAGACGAACGCGGTTTTCTTCGCCCAATCACATCTTTGTGAAAATTCCAAATGTTGAATAGTTCTGCGTTTTTCACGATTCAAGAACCGCCAAAATCACGATTCTGTGATGCAGATTCTTAATGGCATCTGCAAAAGATATTTTTCCTATGCAGTATAGCAGCCTTTAAGACTGTATCGAAGAAAACTTTCACCTAACCAACGTAATAAAACAAAAAGAGAAAAACGAATAGAATCCATCCATTCCTTTCCGTATTTGCACCACATGAATGAGGAGGTCTGCCCTTGAACAAAGAAAAATCTGAGAAGAAGCCCACCACACGCAAACGTGCGCCGAGAAGTCCGAAGTCCGTGCGCCTGATCGTGGAACGCCATTATATCGGCAATGTGCCGATGAATACGCTTTTTCAGCGGCTTGTGGAAGAAGAAATTCGTAAAACTGCCGAATCGTATCTCGCCGCTGGCTAATTGGACGTTTTACTGCGGAAAAGGGCTTGCATCGTCACGCAGCATCCGCTACAATGTGATTGATGAGGTCTCTTTTCCATTATGGAGGTACACATGGAAAAGGACAAAAAAGTAACTGCTTTATACTGCCGACTGTCAAAAGATGACGGTTCAAACAGCGAAAGCCTGAGCATCCGCACTCAAAAGTCAATGCTTATGGAGTATGCCACACGCAACGGTTTCGGGAATTGCCAGTACTATGTTGATGATGGTTACAGCGGTACGAACTCTGACCGCCCTGCCTTTCAGGAACTTCTGGATGATATCCGGGAAGGAAAGGTGGCAACAGTCATTACCAAAGACCAGTCCCGACTTGGACGCAACCACATCGAAACCGGAACGTATATGGAAATCTTCTTTCCTGAACACGGTGTCCGCTATATTGCAATCAACGATGGTTATGATTCCAACGAGCAATCTCAGATGGATATTGCCCCGTTCCGAAACATCATCAATGAAATGTACGCCAAAGACACTTCCCGAAAGATCAAGAGTGCCCTTCGGACACGCAAGAAAAGTGGAAAGTATATCTCCAGCGGCGCACCGTTTGGCTACCAGAAAGACCCTGCCGACCACAATCACCTTGTGATCGACCCGAACACCGCCCCCGTTGTTGAGTATATCTATTCAATGGCAGAGGAAGGGCTGGGGCTTCACCGCATCGCCAAGCGGCTCCACGATGAAAAAGTCTTGAAGCCGTGTTACTACAAGAAAGAGATGTTTGGCCGCTTTATTGATGATGAAAAGATGTATGATTGGGACAGTGCCTATATCAGTCAGGTTCTGCACAGCCC
>NZ_QVGZ01000011.1:0-88598 GCF_003603345.1 Faecalibacterium sp. AM43-5AT | reverse complement strand
ACGGGAAGGGTCTTTTCTTTTGCGAATTCATCACTTGACTTTACGGCAGGGAATTATTGAGCCGCGATGAAATAGCCGTGCTGGATGGCGGCAAGTGCATCCTGCAGCTGCGCGGTGTCAGACCTTTCCTTTCGGATAAATACGACCTGACGCAGCACCCAAATTACAAATATACATCCGATTATGACCCCAAGAACGCTCTTGACATCGAGAAGTTCTTAAACCGAAAAGAAAAAATCCACCCGGATGATGCCTTCATCATGGTGGATGCCGATTCACTCCCGCCCGCCTGACAAGACGAGCGGTTATTTTTTTGCCCATTGACCCAACAGGTACACCGGAAAATCAACCTTCGCCGTGGCTTTCGGCTTTTTGTAAACAGATTTCAGGTGTGTACAAGGTCGCTTTTTTCAAAACAAAGGAGA
Source organism: Faecalibacterium sp. AM43-5AT (assembly GCF_003603345.1). Lineage (NCBI taxonomy): Bacteria > Bacillati > Bacillota > Clostridia > Eubacteriales > Oscillospiraceae > Faecalibacterium > Faecalibacterium sp. AM43-5AT. The sequence goes on along the minus strand of NZ_QVGZ01000011.1, from coordinate 88,173 downwards.
TTTTACTATGGAATTCTTTAACAGTGCAGTGGACGTTCTGAAGACTCTGGTCGTGGCATTGGGTGCCGGTCTCGGCGTTTGGGGTGCCGTGAACCTCATGGAAGGCTACGGCGGCGATAATCCTTCCGCCAATGCTCATGTACGGTAGAGAAGCACAAAGCAAAACAAGGATAGCCAGCCCTGCCACTATTCCGAAGTCAGGGGAACGCAATAGAAAAATTTATAGCTGTATGCTATACTTAATTAGCATTTGAACATATCAAGCTGACACAGCAATCTCTTTACTTGCCGTTAATGCGCGTCTACCAATAGTCCGCACAAAGCAAGAGTAGCGTAAAGGTATAAAAATTTCAAACTTCTTTGTAACGAAATTCCGATTTCTCCGTCTAACCTATGAAGCTGAAGGAGGTGATGACAAGTATGGACTATGAAAAGCTCTATAAAGCCTACTATTTACAGGTATACTCGTATACTATTTCTCTTGCCAAAAATCGTGAGATAGCAGAGGAAATCACGCAGAACACATTCTATAAGGCTGTTTCTACAACATCACAATTCAAAGGTAAGTCAGATGAATTGACATGGCTCTGCTCCATAGCAAAAAACCTTTACCATGATGAAATGCGAAGCCGTCAGCGAGTAGCTGATGTGAGTGAAATCAATGACTTGCCATCAAATGAAAATGTTGAGAACTCAGTTGCAGATTCTGACATGGCGTTCCGCATACACCTCGTTCTTCACCGTTTGGAAGAACCATACAAAGAAGTCTTTCAGCTTCGCGTATTCGGGGAACTATCTTTTTCACAAATCGCTGCAATTTTTGGAAAAACAGAATCATGGGCGAGAGTTACTTATCATCGTGCAAAGCTAAAAATTCAAGAAAGGATGGATGAAAAGCATGAGTAAACAATGCGATATTGTTCGAGATATTCTTCCGCTGTATGTTGACGGTGCTTGCAGCGAAGCAAGCGCAGAGATGGTAAAAGAGCATTTGAACGCCTGTGCTGACTGTAACGCAATTTATCAGAAATTGCTTTCTCACACGAGCGAAGATGTTCTTCACGAAGAAAGCGAAAGCGTTATTATGCGCCATGAGGCAAAAGAAAAGCAGAGAGGCAGAAAAAAGATAACGATTGCTGTTCTCGTTTCCATCGCTCTTTGTATCATTGCAATTTTTACAGCTCTCTTTCTGTTACCTATAAACATTGCTTATGAGCCTGTCAAAATCGACTTCCCATTTGAGGTTGAAGATGTCGAAAACGTTGAAATGTACCACTATGACGGAGTGCCTGCATCAGCAGAAAAGAAAGTAGTTGTTGCTGAAAATGATATAAAGACCCTGTATGATAAGTTCAAGGGCTTATCCCTAAAAGACAAAACGACTGAGGAAACTGCCGGAGCAGATGTGACCAGCTTTAGATTTAACCTCTCAGATGGAACAAGCTACGATTTGATTTACGCCTGCTATGGGGTTAAAAACGGCGAATTGAAGTCAGCAGCAGGCGGTTTTAAGTATTTCACAAGTGCGGATATCGGCTCTTATTGGAACAATTTGAATACGGAACTTGAGGCAATTCCTATCAATGAGAGTGAATTGCCGTGAGCAGATAGCAAAACCAGCCGAGCCAGTCAACGGTCAAGATGAACGGGCTTCGCCCGCCGTTGACAGTCCCGCCCGTCTTTGCTGTTCGGCAATCAAGAGGGCGACAGCAATAAGCGCTGCCGCCCTCTGCCACTATCCAGAAAGGGGGATTTTCCATGACCGAACACGAAAAGTATCAAGAGCATATCCGGCACACGCATGATGCCCTTTGCAAAATCGTCATTCGCCACGCTGCCATAGACGCAGCCCGGAGCATACGGAGCCGCCGCAAGCGGGAAATCTCGCTTGAATATCTGATAGAAGAAAAACACTATCCATTCAGTACCACAGATAAATACTTTGCGGAGCAATCCGGCATGACCAGCTATCCGCTTTTCGTCTGTGGTCAGATGGTGCTTTTGGAAAGTCCAGAGCTTGCCGCAGCCCTGTCCGCACTATCACAGATGGAACAGGAAATCATTTTCTTGTACTACTTCCAACGATTGACGCATAGGGAGATTGGACGGAGATATGGACGGGCTGGCAACACAACCGGGCGGCGTATTCAGATGATTTTACGGCGGCTACGGGCAGAGTTGGAGGATTTGTCCTATGAGCCAGCTACTTCCCTATGAGACAATCGTTAAGGCAAGCGAGGGCGACCCGGAAGCTGTTGCCGCCGTCCTATCCCATTATGCGGGATATGTCCGCTCTTGTGCGAAAATGGACGGACAGATTAACACGGATATGCAGGAGCATATCGTCAGGCAACTGATAGAAAGCCTGTTGAAGTTCCGCTTTGACCGCTAAACAGAAAAGTTGTATAATTAGAGCCTGACAAATTAAACTTCAATGAGGGTAGAGCAAATGGAACAGATTATCAATTATAGAGACATACCCACAGATAAAAGGATTGACATATTAAATGCTCTTGAGCGAATAGGTTTTTTTCCGGCATACGGCGGCGTGAGAACAATGCAGCAAATTATGGAAAAGTCAGTTCCAGGTTCAGGCCCACAATTCTATTTCGTTTTCCGTGAAAATGAGTTGATAGGGTACAATTTTCTCATTGGGGACACTAAGAAATATAAAGCGTTCCCATGGCTTGCTATTAGCAATATGGATGAGCAGAAGTTGACTGTTTGTGAAGAACTGATGAAAATACAAATTGCCTTTTTTGAAGAACTCGGAATGCAAAAGATAGCAGATCATTGCGTTAGGATTATGGAAGATTACAGAAAAGGAATTGGAAAGCGGAAAGAAAGCGATTGCAGATAAATTCCATTTGAAAAACGGCTGACAATTTAATACCGCCGCCCATCACAGCGGCAGATAAGCAGTAAATCTTGAAAAGGTTTACTGCTTTTTTTGCGCCCATTTTCAAAAATCTTTGGCAAACCACACCGCCGGATTGTTGTAGGGAGCAGACAGGGAAAACAAAAAAATTTCCGTGCGTTTGCCAAAACGCCCCCTTTTCACCGTTGTAGTGGTGAACAGCGGGCAGAACACGCCGCCGCAATCGCTATATTGGTGGAGCAAGCCAGTATATCCGCAAACCAGAGTCGCCGAGGAAAGCGGTAGTTTTTTAGAGCAAGATTCTACCACGGTGCCAAAATTCGCTTATCGCTCCTTTTGCCCCGGTGGGAATCTTGTTGGGGAGTGCCTTCCCCAAACCCTGCTTATGCGGCTTACGCCGCTTGAAAATCTCCGCAAATTCTTTTCGGATTTTTTCAAAAACAGTTCCGCTGCACACCCCGTTTTTCTCCTATTAGTGAGCGGACACCACGCACAGAAAGGAGGTCAACCACCTATGAAACGATATAACACGCCCCACCGCAGCCGGGTAGTCAAGACCCGGCTGACCGATGAAGAATACGCCGACTTTACCGCCCGGCTTGCCCCTTATGGTATGAGCCAGTCTGAATTTATCCGGCAAGCCATTACACGGGCAACCATACGCCCCATTGTTACCGTTTCCCCGGTCAATGATGAATTGCTTGCCGCTGTCGGGAAGCTGACCGCCGAATATGGCAGGATCGGCGGCATCCTCAATCAGATTGCCCGGTATCTGAACGAATACGGTGTACCGTATAACGCCCTGTCCGGCGAAGTCAGAGTCGCCATTTCCGACCTTGCCGCCTTGAAGTTTGAAGTCTTGCAGAAAGTAGGTGAAGCTGTTGGCAACATTCAAACATATCAGCTCTAAAAATGCCGACTACGGAGCAGCCGAGCAGTACCTCACTTTTGAGCATGACGAGTTTACCATGAAGCCCACGCTGGACGAGAACGGGCGGCTTGTTCCCCGTGAGGACTACCGCCTTGCCACTCTGAACTGCGGCGGGGAAGATTTTGCCGTTGCCTGTATGCGCTCCAATCTCCGCTATGGCAAGAACCAAAAGCGGGAAGATGTGAAGTCCCACCACTACATCATCAGCTTTGACCCACGGGACGGAACGGACAACGGTCTGACCGTTGATAAGGCACAATCGCTGGGCGAGGAATTTTGCAAAACACAATTCCCCGGACACCAAGCCATTGTCTGTACCCACCCGGACGGGCACAATCACTCTGGCAACATTCATGTGCATATCGTCATAAACAGCTTGCGGATTGAAGCTGTCCCGCTTCTGCCCTACATGGACAGACCAGCGGACACAAAATGCGGCATGAAGCACCGCTGCACAGACGCAGCTATGGAATATTTCAAGTCCGAAGTCATGGAGATGTGCCACCGGGAAAATCTGTATCAGATTGACCTCTTGCATGGCAGTAAGAACCGAGTGACCGAGCGTGAATACTGGGCGCAGAAGAAAGGGCAGCTTGCCCTTGATAAAGCCAATGCCCCGATGATAGCGGACGGTATCACGCCCCGGCAGACGAAGTTTGAAACGGACAAGCAACGGCTACGGCAGACCATACGGAAAGCCCTTGACCGGGCGGGCAGCTTTGACGAGTTTGCCGCATTACTTCTCCGGGAAGGTGTAACCGTTAAGGAAAGCCGGGGGCGGCTGTCCTACCTTACCCCGGACAGGACCAAGCCTATCACAGCCCGGAAGCTGGGGGACGATTTTGACCGTACCGCCGTCCTTGCCCTTTTGGAGCAGAACGCCCACAGAGCCGCCGAACAGACCGCAGCCATACCCGAATACCCCGACAGCATTATGGAGCATTTACAGCGGAAAAAAGCCGCCAAAACCGCCCCGAAACAGGACGGATTACAGCGTATGGTTGACCGGGAAGCCAAGCGAGCCGAGGGCAAGGGCGCAGGCTATGACCGCTGGGCTTCCCTGCACAATCTCAAACAGATGGCGGCTACCCACAACTTTCTCATGGAAAACGAACTGCTTGACCTTGACAAGCTGGACGCAGCCGTGGAGAGCAGCCGGAAAGCCCTGTCCGAAGCGAGGGAAAGTCTGCGGGGCATTGAACAGAGCATTTCCGATAAGAAAAATCTGCGAAAGGTTGTCAGCGATTACCGCCGCACCCGCCCCGTCATTGACGTTCATAAAAAGCTGTCCGGGAAAAAGGCAGACCGCTATTACCAAGCCAACGAAGCGGATTTTATCATCTATGAAGCCACCCTGCGCCAGCTAAAGGTGCTTGCACCGGGGAAGAAGCTGCCAGCCATTTCAAAGCTGAATACAGAGATTGAAACCCTCATTTCCGAGAAAAACGCAGCTTACAACACCTACCGCACCGCCAAAGCCGAGCATGAGCAGCTTGCCACAGCCAAGCGGAACGCCGAGCAGATACTACACGGCACACCAAGCCGACAGAAGAAACAGGAACAGGAGCGATAAAACGCCCCGAATTGATACCGAATAAGAACAGGAGGACGCACCATGACATTCACAAGAAGTGAATTAGAAATGATTTACCAGTACGCCGCTACTGACCGGGCGGCTACCGTTGCGGGGCTTGCAGAGATTGTCCCCGTACTCAAAGACCCTCTCACAAAGGCAATCGTGAAAAACACCATTGACAAGCTGGAGAAAATCCCGGAGCCGGAGTGCAGCTGCTTTATCGCTGATATCAAAGCCCGTTTCCTTAAAGAACGGGACAACTCTATCCGGCGGCTTGCCGAAGCAAAGGCACAGGCGAAAGAGCCGATTATGCAGGGGCATGACCTTACGGGTTTTGAACGCTATCTGCCACAGAACCGGCACATGATTGTGGTTGATATTTTGAGCAATGACAGCCCCGTTGGGTACAAGGGGGATTTTCCTCTCTGACGAGGGCTACAAGAACGCAAAGGCAAGCGAACAGCGGGGAGAAGCCAAAATCCGTAGCCATGCCGCCGTATGCTGTGGAAGTCTGTACCCGGATAAAAAGCCGGGACGTGACCGTTAAAAACCGCCCCGAAATGATACCGAAACCATACAAAAGGCAGAGGGTATGCCATACCCTATCCGCAATACCCCTAACCTTTCCAACGGGGCTTACAGGGCAGATTTTCCCCGAAAATGATACCGGGAACATACAGATTTTGCCCCTGTCCCGTTACACCCGACCAAACCGAAGAAAGGAGCGTTTTTTCATGCCGAGAATGAGCAAGAAGCGGCGGCTGGAATGGGCGTTCTTCCTCAATGAGCGAAACCGCATTACTTTCAATGCCCTTTGCCGGGGCTGTACCCATGACTGCAAGCAGAGTTTTAGGGCTATCGTGGTACTCTGCCCCCGGTATTACTCAAAGAGATGGAAAGCCCGCCCCGCAGATAAGGAGAACCAAAATTATGTCAGATAACCGCAAATATTATTACCTCAAACTGAAAGAGAGCTATTTTGACGATGACGCTATCGTGCTGCTGGAAAGTATGCAGGACGGTATGCTGTATTCCAATATCCTCTTGAAGCTGTACTTAAAATCGCTGAAATACGGCGGGACTTTGCAGCTTGACGAGAATATCCCCTACACCGCCCAAATGATAGCCACCATTACCCGCCAGCAGGTCGGCACAGTTGAACGGGCTTTGCAAATCTTTATGAAGCTGGGGCTTGTCGAACCGCTGGACAACGGGGCTTTGTATATGAGCAATATCGAGCTTTTCATCGGTCAATCCTCTACCGAGGGGGAGCGCAAGCGCAGGGCAAGAATGAAGATTTCAGAGCAAAAACGGCTTAGTGGACAAGTGTCCGAAGCAAAAGCGGACATTTGTCCACCAGAGATAGAGATAAAGAAAGAGATAGATATAGAGATAGAAAAAGAGAGAGAGTTAAAACCGGGACGAGCCACCCCCGCCGCTTACGGCAGATACAAAAATGTGATTTTGACAGAGATGGAACTTTCCGAACTGCAAGCAGAACTGCCCGACAAGTGGGAGTATTACATTGACCGGCTATCCGGCTATATCGCTTCTACCGGGAAGAAATACAAGAACCATGCCGCCACTATCCGCAGATGGGCGGCTGACGATACCGCTAAAGCTGCCCCGAAAAAGGGCATACCCGATTACACCTACAAGGAGGGAGAAAGTCTATGAAGCCAGCTTTTGAAGATATGAATTTACAGATACCAGCAGCCACCGCCGAGCCGGAGGACTACACAGGTGAGGACGGTCTGCTCTACTGTGGCAAGTGCCGGACACCGAAAGAAGTCTATTTTCCGGCTGATAAAATCGCCCTGTTTGGGCGTGACCGCCACCCGTCAGAGTGTGACTGCCAGCGGGCGCAGCGCATGGAGCGTGAAGCCGCCGAACAGCAGAGAAAGCACCGGGACAAGGTAGAAGAACTGAAACGCCGGGGATTTACCGACCCGGCTATGCGGGAATGGACTTTTGCCAACGATAACGGCAGAAACCCGCAGATGAAAACCGCCCATTTCTATGTGGAGCATTGGGAGGACATGAAAGCCGGGAACATCGGTTATCTGCTCTGGGGCAGCGTCGGCACAGGCAAAAGCTACCTTGCTGGGTGCATTGCAAACGCCCTCATGGAGAAAGAAATCTCCGTAAAAATGACGAACTTTGCCATTATCCTGGGTGACCTTGCCGCCACCTTTGAGGGCAGGAACGAATATATTTCCAACCTCTGCCGCTATCCGCTGCTTATCCTTGATGATTTTGGAATGGAGCGTGGCACAGAGTACGGATTGGAGCAAGTCTACAATGTGATTGACAGTCGTTACCGAAGCGGCAAGCCGCTGATCGTCACGACCAACCTCACGCTTACCGAGTTACAGAACCCGCAGGACACGCCCCACGCCCGGATTTATGACCGACTGCTTGAAATGTGCGCCCCGGTCTGCTTCTCCGGCGAGAACTTCCGCAGGGAAAGCGCACAAAACAAGCTAAACCGCTTAAAGCAACTGATGAACGATTGAAAGGAGTTCGCCTATGACCGAGAAAAAAGAGCATATCAGACACGACATGAAAAGCACCGCACCCGCCGACTGCGTGACGGAAATCCGCATAGGGAACTCCGTCCTTGTGGTGTCCGGCTTTTTCAAGCAGAGTGCCACGGAAACCGCAGCCGACAAAATGGCTAAGGTGCTGGAAGCGGAAACCGCTACGCAAAAATCGGCAATATGACGGGCTGTAAAGAAGCATTTTTCACATTTTGCCGCTATACACGCCGCCCCGCTGTATGGTACAATCAAAGTACGGAATAGTGGGGCTGGCTGTCGGAAACGGAGGAAACCATGTTAAGACAGACAACCCAAAACCTTATTACCGCCCTTTATCCGAGATTATCCCATGAAGATGAACTGCAAGGAGAAAGCAACTCTATATCCAACCAAAAGCGCATTTTGGAAACCTACGCCAAGCAGAACGGCTTTACCAACCTCTGCTGGTACACGGATGACGGTTATAGTGGTGCGAACTTCCAAAGACCCGGATTTCAAGCCATGCTTGCAGACATTGAAGCCGGAAAAGTCGGCACAGTCATAGTCAAGGATATGTCACGTTTAGGGCGAAATTATCTCCAAGTGGGAATGTACACAGAAATGCTTTTCCCACAGAAAGGCGTCCGCTTTATCGCTATCAATGACGGAGTGGACAGCGCAATGGGCGACAACGATTTTACCCCGCTGCGTAATCTTTTCAACGAATGGATGGTGAGAGATACGAGCAAGAAAATCAAGGCAGTTAAGAAAGCAAAAGGTCTAAGCGGAAAGCCTGTTACCAGCAAGCCCGTGTACGGCTACCTCATGGACGATGACGAGAATTTCATCATTGACGAGGAAGCCGCCTCGGTAGTCAAGCAGATTTATCAGCTCTGCCTTGCCGGAAACGGGCCTACCAAGATAGCCCGTATGCTGACCGAGCAGCAAATCCCCACGCCGGGGACGCTGGAATACCAGCGCACAGGCAGCACACGCCGCTACCACCCCGGCTATGAATGTAAGTGGGCGACCAATACTGTTGTTCATCTTCTGGAAAACCGGGAGTACACAGGCTGTCTTGTGAATTTCAAGACGGAAAAACCATCCTACAAGATGAAGCACAGCGTAGACAATCCCATTGAGAAACAGGCGATTTTCGAGAACCACCATGAGCCAATCATCGACTTGCAGACGTGGGAACGGGTGCAGGAGTTACGCAAGCAGCGCAAACGCCCCAACCGCTACGATGATGTGGGCTTGTTCTCCGGCTTGCTGTTCTGCGCCGATTGCGGTCATGTGATGTACCAGCAGCGGTATCAGACCGACAAGAGAAAGCAGGATTGCTACATCTGCGGCAGCTATAAGAAGCGCACCGCCGACTGTACGGCGCACTTCATCCGCACCGACCTTTTGACGGCGGGTGTGCTGGACAATCTGCGGAAAGTGACCGCCTATGCACAGAAGCATGAAGCCCGGTTCGTGAAGCTGCTTATCCAGCAGAATGAAATGGGCGGCAAGAGGAAACAGGCGGCAGCCACGAAGCAGCTTGAACAGGTGCAGCGCCGGATTGCAGAACTTTCCCGCTACATCAAGCGTCTGTATGAGGACAATGTAAACGGGAAAATCAGTGATGAGCGTTTCATGGAAATGTCCGCAGACTACGAAGCCGAGCAGCGGGAACTGAAAGAGAAAGCCGCCGCATTGCAGGGCGAACTGGACAAGGCACAGGAAGCCACGGTAAACGCTGAAAAGTTTATGAACGTTGTCCGCAAGTACCTTTCTATCGAGGAACTGACCCACACCCTCTTGCGTGAAATGGTGGAGAAAATCGTTGTCTATGAATGTGAATATGACGAGAACGAAGTACGCCGCCAGCGCATTGATATTTATTACAGCTTTGTCGGCAAGATTGACTTGCCCGAAGAATAAGCCCGACCTATCCGACACCCTGCGCAAGTGTCTGATAGGAACGGCAAAATTTTTTACACTTCTATTACTTCTTTATCGCACATAAGCAAAGAGTCAGGGCATGAAGCAGCTGATGGCTGGCGGCGGCGTTGCCCTGATTGGCATCACTCTGGTGCCCCTGCTGAGCGGTCTGTTCGGCTGATCTTTCCCTCACCTGATTCACATTTTGACCCAAAAGTACACCAGCAAACCAGCTCTCGCCGCAGCTTGCGGCACAGTAACAAATAGATTTCAGGTGTGTACAAATTGTCAAAAATGCCTTATAATAAAAGGAGATATGCTTATGGAATTCTTTAACAGTGCAGTGGACATTCTGAAGACTCTGGTTGTGGCATTGGGTGCCGGTCTGGGCGTGTGGGGTGCCGTGAATCTGATGGAAGGCTACGGCGGTGATAACCCCTCGGCCAAGAGTCAGGGCATGAAACAGTTGATGGCTGGTGGCGGCGTTGCTTTGATCGGCATCACTCTGGTGCCCCTGCTGAGCGGTCTGTTCGGTTAAGAACATTGGACGGCATTTGCCGTCCTTACATATAAAACACCTAATGGAGTGAGATCAAGATGCTTAGCATTTATTTTGGTGATATGCCACAGGCTATTTATAACACCCCCACATATTTTAATAACGTATATTTGGATTCATGGTTGGAAGACACCTTGGATCAGAAAATGATTAAGGCAGTCGATAAGGGAGAAGTCTGCGGTCCCAATGCAGTTGAAACCAAAGCACTTGGACTCATCCCGCCGACAAAACTTTCTGGCGGTGTAAAAACATTGATGCTTATCCATAATCTCCCGGATAAAATTTTCAATGCGTCCAACTGCGGCAATAACTGTGCCCGCTGGATTTTAGAAATTGCCAAAAAACAGGATGTCACCATCAATCTCCGGCATATTATGGACTTTGGTGATCGAAGGCTGAAGATTAAGGTGCTGAACAATGGTCAGATCGTGGATAATATGGGCGATCTGGCTGAAATCGCAGCACGGTATGTATAAGGCGGTGTCAAAATGAAAGGTATTCATGAAGTGATCGTCCAAAACAACCGTGTGCAGTATAAGTTCTCCGTCCGCCGTAATCTAACGATTCTTCGAGGTGATAGTGCTACAGGAAAATCTACACTGATCGATTTGATTGCTCAGTATGTCCGGGACGGAGAAAACAGTGGCGTTGTGCTTCGCTGCGATAAAACTTGTACTGTTCTGACTTCAGACTTATGGGAGATGCGCCTATCTACAATCAAAGACAGCATTATTTTCATTGATGAGGACAACTCGTTTGCCGCCACCCATGAGTTTGCCGAAAAAGCCAAAAGCAGTGACAACTATTATGTGATCGTCATGCGAGAAAGTCTGCCACAGCTCCCCTACAGTGTAGATGAGATCTATACGCTGAAGAACCGGACAAAGGGATATGGGCAGATTAAGCGGCTATACACATCTTTTCAGCACATCTATGAAAAAAGTTCCTACAGTACGGCTGAAAAGAGACCCGATTATGTAATCGTTGAAGATTCGCATTCTGGGTATCAGTTTTTCAAAAAGATATTTGAGGATCAGTCGATTCTCTGTATTTCTGCACAGGGAAAATCGAATATCTGTGCGGAAATTGAAAAAACACCCGTTGGTAGTACCATTTTGATCATTGCCGATGGTGCCGCATTTGGACCAGAGATGGAAAAAACGCTTGCGCAGCGGCGCAAGCGTAACATCGTTCTGTTTTTGCCAGAATCCTTTGAATGGATGATATTGTCTGCTGGTTTGCTTTCGGACAGCGATATCAATCGGATTCTTAAAAATCCTGCCGACTCTATTGAGAGCAGCCTGTATTTCAGCTGGGAGAGATTCTTCACCAGCCTTTTGACTGAAAAAACAAAAGACACTTACTTGCAATACAATAAACGCGAACTGAACCCGACCTATTTACAGGACAAAGAGAAACGTGCAATTTTGAAACTTCTGCCGGAACATCAGTAATTTGAACTCAGAACCAATACAATGCATTCATGCCGATTGCTTTCACTAAAAAGCAGTCGGCATTTTTGTTTTTCCCAGCACAGTTTTCTGTACAACTACAACTTTCTGCAGCTCGCAGTTTTATGGACGGTAGTATACAGACAACTGGATCATTATTTTTATTAACGAAAGGAAGGCATTCTATGGAATTTCTGACCCACATTATTTTTCTGCTCAATCTGCTCAAGACCCTGATTAACCATTTTTCCTGATGGGTGGTGGCTCTGAGTGGAAACAGTTCTCAAAGCGATTTCGGATTGGATCAAGTCGCTGCTGACAGCGGCGATTATGTCCAATCTCAGCGGCCTTTTTGATGATGTCAACACGCAGGTGGGCAGCATCGCGCAGCAGGTCGGCACCAAACCATCCAACTTTGAACCGAGAGTTTTTGCCATGATCGAGGCACTGTCCCGCAATGTAGTGCTGCCCCTGTTTGCACTGGGCTTCCAAGGATTTCTGATCCTGATCTGCGTGGCCATCTATGCGGTATTGATACGCCCGAAAGGGCAAATTTGATATTCTGCTGGTGTTCATGTTCGACCGTATCGGACGCATCGCAGATGAAACGCCATTTGTCGTAGAATGGTTTGTGCGAAATGGCATCCGGGTGTGGAGTACCCAAGAGGGTGAGCAACGATTCGACAACCACACTGACAAATTGTTGAACTATATCCGCTTCTGGCAGGCAGACGGTGAAAGCGAAAAAACTTCTGTCCGTACACGTACCAGTCTGCGGCAGCTTGTGGAAGAAGGGCACTTCAAGGGCGGCAGCGCGCCGTATGGTTACGACCTTGTGAAAAGCGGGCGTATTAACAAACGCAAGCACGAACTGTATGAACTGCACATCAACGAGCGTGAAGCTGCCGTAGTTCGGATTATTTTCGACAAGTATGTGCATGAAGGCTATGGACCGCAGCATATCGCAACTTATCTGAATGGTAACGGCTACCGTGCAAGGTCTGGGAAATGCTGGCATCCGGCAAGTATCCGTGGAATGGTTCGGAACCTGACCTATACAGGCGTTCTCCGCTGTGGGAATGCCCATTCGGAATTGCTGCAAGAGTTGCAGATCATCCCAGCGCAGCAGTTTGAAGCCGCCCAGCGTATCCGTGAAAATCGTTCTAACCGTGCAGCACAAGAATCCGAATATCGCGTTCCGCTGAACATTCACGGACAATCTCTGCTTTCGGGCAATGCTTATTGTGGACATTGCGGTGCAAAGCTGACCTTGACTTCCAGCCGAAAATGGCGCAAACTCTCCGATGGAACACTGGACGATACGCTCCGTGTCCGTTATACCTGTTACGGAAAGCTCCGTAAGCAGACCGGCTGCACCGGGCAGACGGGTTATACGGTACATATTTTGGATGAGATCATTGATAAGTCAGTCCGTCAGATCTTTTCCAAAATGAGAGGCATCCCGAAAGAGCAGATCATTACAAGGCGTTACGAGCGGGAAGTTGTCGAACGCAAGAATCATCTGCAAACTATTCAGGTAGAGCGGGATAAAGCCCAAAAAGACTTGATTTCCCTGAAAGCCGAGATTCTTGCCTGTATCAAAGGCGAGAGCGTCTTTCCCAAAGAAACCCTTGCCGAGATGATTACAGCGCAGGAGGAAAAACTTCGGGAATTGGATGCTCTTTATGAATCTTCCTATGCAGAAACAGAAAAAACTGCCGAACTGATGGACAACGTATCAAAACTGTACGAAGAACTGATTTCTTTTTCTGATCTCTACGACAGTGCCAGTTTTGAAGCAAAGAAAATGATTGTCAATCAGCTTATCCGCAGGGTAGATGTTTATCGTGGGTATCAGCTCAACATTACCTTCAACTTCGACCTTACGCCGTACATTGAAGGGGATGATACAGCAGCCTGCTGAAAAAACGGGCGGAAAACATTCCTTTTTGAAAATGGTGTAAAGTCAAAAGTTGGGGGTTGTATAGGAACCGCCTGCAAAAGCCTGAAAACGGTGCAGGCGAAGCAATGCAGCCCCCCAAAAACCTGCTTCAGCAAAAAGAAAAGCACCATACTTCCTACGAAGTACAGTGCTTTTTTGGTGGAGAATACCGGGCCGATTCTGATCACGGTGACCCTCTTGCAGTCCATGCACGGCGCTCTTCTGGGTGAGCTAAGCCCTCACTCGTTTGGCAACAACAAAAAAACACCACACGTTTCCGTGCGGTGCTTTTCCTTCTGGTGGAGAATACCGGGATCGAACCGGTGACCTCTTGCATGCCATGCAAGCGCTCTCCCAGCTGAGCTAATCCCCCAGATGTTCGTGCCGTGCCTGACGACGTGGTTTATTATATCAGCACATCCGGGAGTTGTCAACTATTTTTTGAAAAATTTTTCGGCAGTTTGTCTGTCAATGGAGATTTTTTGAGATCATCCGATCCTGCTCCAGCCCTGCGCCGTTTTCCCACAGCCTGCTCAGTTTTTATGCAAACAAAAACCCCGCACAAAACGATCGCTCGTCTTGTGCGGGGTCCTCCTAGCTCTTTTTATCTGACACAACAAACGTTATGTCAAATCAAACTATCTATCCTATTCAGGAAAGATTAGTTATTAGAGAGTGGGCAGAGTGCCAGACTTAGTTTCCAGACCGATGGAGCTGCTGCCCAGGGTGTAGATAGCGGACAGGCCGCCCAGGATCTGCATGCCAGCGTTCAGAGCGCCAACAGCAAAGCCCCAGTTGCCGCCGAAGGTGCCGTAGCCCTTGTTGTAAGCCTTATCCAGCTTCTTAACAGAGTAGCCAATCACATCGCCGGGAATGTAGTTGCCATCGAACAGCTGGCTCAGAACATCGTTGGTGTACTTAGCCAGGAAAGAGTTGCCAACGATCTTGATCACGTTAGCGGAAACGTTCTGCCAGTTCTCAGTGGTCATAGCAGGAGCCAGGACATCAACCAGGCTACCGCCGACAACATAGGTCATCTCGTTTTCTGCAACAGCAGAGAAGTTTGCAGGCATCATCATAATGAATTTCTCCCTTCAAATTTAGAAAGATATTTGCAAGCCATTTGTTTGGCTTACGTCCCTTACTAGGATGGCAATAATATACCACACTTTCCAGAAATGTTCAAGTACTTTTTTGAAAAAAATGTGAAAAATGTGATAGACTGTGAAAATCCGGTCTCAAAATTCTTACAGAAGCCGTTTTTTTGCACACAGCGACATGGTTTTTTGCAGAATTGGAAGATACTGGAATTTGAAAGGGATCGTGTATGAAAACCGTGATCTATCTGGACGAACTGCTGCTGACGAACTTTCTGGCCGCAGCAGCGCTGCTTTTGGGCGCAGGGCTTTTGTGTGCGCGGCAGTGCAGCGGCCTGCGGCTGATGGCGGGCAGTGCGGCAGCGGCAGCAGCTTCGCTGGGCATTCTGCTGCCGGAGCTGCCCGAGCCTGCAGCTTTCCTTTATAAGGTATTCACCTGCTGTGCTGCTGTAGCTGCGGCTTACGGCGTGCCGGGCCTGCGCAATTTTGTGCAGCTGTGTGCGTGGTATCTGCTGCTGAACCTGCTGCTGTGCGGAGCCGTACTGCTGCCCGGGGTGCAAAGCGCAAATCTCTGCGTCTATCTGCCGCTGTCTCCGGGCCGGCTGCTACTGTGCTGCGGTGCAGTGCTTGCCGTGCTGCGCGGCGTACTGTTCTGCTTTGGCCGTGCAGGCACCCGCTGCTTTGCCGCTGTGCTGGAGCTGGAAGGCTCAGTCCTCTCCGTACAGGCTTTCTGTGACACCGGCTTCTCCGTGCAGGACCCGCTGACCGGGCAGGCAGTGGTTCTGGTCTGTTATCCTGCCGTGCGCAGTACCCTGCCGCCGGAGCTGCGCACATTTCTGGACAGTTATTTTGCCTGCGGCACAGCACCGCCGCCGGAGTTGCGGGTGCGGCTGGTGCCCTGCACCACCATTGCCGGGCACTGCGTGCTGCCTGCCGTTCCGGCCAAGGCCCTGCGCACCAGCAAAGGCAGTGCAGCGGGCATTCTGGCCGCATTCTGCCGCCCGGAAACACAGCAGCCATGGACAGCTCTGCTGGGCAGCGAATTGGCCGTACAGCTGGGCATCCGCTGAGAAGCACTTGATGCGATTGATACTTATAGATGTACAGGAGGGGTATTCATGTTTCATGTTCTGCACCGGTTCTGGCGTTGGCTCCTTGCACGGCTGGGCTATTGCGGCGGCGCACATTTTCTGGCGGGCGCGCCCAGCCTGCCCCCGCCCCTGACCCCGGAACAGGAAAAAGTCCTGCTCTCCCGTATGGCTGCAGGCGATGCCGCTGCCCGGGACGACCTGATCACCCACAACCTGCGGCTGGTGGTGTACCTTGCCAAAAAGTACGAAAGCAGCGGTGTGCCTGCCGAGGACATGATCAGCATTGGCACCATCGGGCTGATCAAGGCGGTGAATACCTTCACGCCGGAGCGCAGCATCAAGCTGGCCACTTACGCCAGCCGCTGCATCGGCAATGAAATTCTGATGTACTTACGCAAAAGCTCCAACCGCCGTCAGGAAGCCAGCATCGACGAACCGCTGAACGTGGATGGCGACGGCAACGAGCTGCTGCTTTCTGATATTCTGGGCAGTGATGAGAACCAGATCAGCCAGCGGCTGGAACAGGATGCGGAGCGCGCCGTTCTTCGCCGGGCCGTGGACAGCCTGTCCCCGCGGGAACGGCAGATCATGGAGCTGCGCTTTGGTCTGGCAGACGGCATCGAGCGCACCCAGAAGGAGGCCGCCGACGCACTGGGCATCAGCCAGAGCTATATCTCCCGGCTGGAAAAACGGATCATCCATACCTTAAAAGTACAATTGGAAAACGAATAACGGCTCCCAGTTTTTCCCGTGCATAGTGCTTTGCACGCAGGGCCATACTCCCGGTGAAGATCAAAACAGACCGGGGGCGTTTGGATGTACAACAAAGTGGAGCTGTGCGGCATGAACACTGCAAAGCTGCCTGTGCTGACCGAAGCCGAAAAGCGGGAACTGCTGGCCCGCGCCCACGCCGGTGATGCGGCAGCCCGGGAACAAATGGTGGAAGGCAACCTGCGGCTGGTGCTCAGCGTGGTGCAGCGGTTCGCCCAGCGCGGCGAAAATCTGGACGACCTGTTTCAGGTGGGGTGCATCGGCCTGATCAAGGCCATCGATAACTTTGATCCTGCCCAGCCGGTGCGCTTTTCCACCTACGGCGTGCCCATGATCATTGGGGAGATCCGGCGCTTTCTGCGGGACAACAACGCCCTGCGGGTGAGCCGCAGCCTGCGGGATACCGCCTACCGTGCCATGCAGAGCCGCGAAGCGCTGGAAAAGCAGCTGGGCCGCGAGCCGACCATGGACGAGATCGCACAGGCGGCGGGCCTTGCCCGGCGCGAAGTGGCCGCTGCGCTGGAATCGGTGATGGAGCCGATCAGTCTGGAAGAGCCGGTGTACACCGATGGCGGCGATGCGATGTATGTGATCGATCAGGTGCGGGACCCGGACGGCGAGGACAGCTGGATCAGCGGGCTGCAGTTCCGGCAGACCGTGGCCGGGCTGACCCCGCGGGAAAAGCGGATCATGGAGCTGCGCTACCTGCAGGGCAAGACCCAGATGGAGGTGGCGCAGGAGATCGGCATCAGTCAGGCACAGGTCAGCCGGTTGGAAAAAGGCGCACTGAGCCAGTTCCGCACCCGGGACTGAACCTAAAAAAGGCGGCACAGCTTCCGTTTTGTTCGGAAGTGTGCCGTCTTTTATCTGCGGCTGTATTTGCGCCGGGTGGCCGCACCGCCGCGCAGATGCCGCTCTGCCTTATTGCAGGCCAGAACCGCCCGCACCTGCCGGAACAGCTCCGGCTGCAGCGTCCGCAGCCGTACCGCAACATCCTTGTGCACGGTGGACTTGCTGCACCCGAACACCGCTGCCGCCGCACGCACTGTGGCCCGGTTGGCCGCGATATATTCGCCCAACTGTACCGCCCTCTGTTCGGGGTCTCCCTTCATATCCAGACTCCTCCCATTGTGAACTTATAGTACAGCCTATGCACAGGCCGGGGCAGATATGTTCCGCCGGGGCTTGACTTTTGCGCCGGATGCGCTATACTTTTGCTTGGACATAAAAACAGGGGCGCCGAAAGGCTGAGATCCGCGTTTTGCGGAGTACCCTTTTACCAGACCGGACAATGCCGGCGTGGGAGTTTGCAGAACTGTCCGTTCTTTCACAAACCCCATGCGCCTGCTGAAAAGCGGGCGCATTTTGTTTTTGTGTACTATTGTTCTGAGAAGAGGAATCCCTATGACCAAAACCTATTCCAAGACCCGCATTCTGGTGGAGGGTGCGCTGATGATCGCCCTGTCCACCGTTTTGAGCATGATCCAGATCCCGCTCATGCCACACGGCGGTTCCATCACCCTGTTCAGCATGGTGCCCATTCTGGTAATGAGCTACCGCCACGGCGCAAAGTGGGGCATCATGACCGCTTTCGTCAACAGCCTGATCCAGCTTGTGCAGGGCCTTGGCAATCTGGCATACTGCCAGACCCTCACGGCACAGGTGGGCTGCGTGCTGCTGGACTACCTTCTGGCCTTCACGGTGCTGGGCTTTGCCTGCCTGATCGCAAAGCCTTTCCGCAGCCGCACCGTGGGTGTCGGTGTCAGCGCCTTTGTGGTGTGCCTGCTGCGCTTTTTGTGCAGCTTTCTGTCCGGTTACATCGTCTGGAAGGACTACGACTACGCTTTCAGCTGGATGACCGAGATCGGCTTTCCCGGCATCTCCAACATGAGCGTGGACGGTCTGTGCTGGCTGTACAGTGCCGTGTACAACGCCACCTACATGCTGCCCGAAGCCATTCTGACCACGGTCCTTGTGGTGATCCTGATCCGTGTCGCACCGCAGATCTTCGACCCGCAGAACGCAAGAGCGTAAGTTTTTTCGCAGTCATTTTTCCCGCCGGGAAGGGCATTTCCCCGGCGGGAATTTTTTTTTGCAGAAAATCCCAAAAAGCTGTTGACAATCCGGCAAAGCGCTGGTATAATTACTCCTGTCGTCAGGCACGGCACAAACATCTGGGGGATTAGCTCAGCTGGGAGAGCGCTTGCATGGCATGCAAGAGGTCACCGGTTCGATCCCGGTATTCTCCACCAGAAGGAAAAATACCGCACGGAAACGTGCGGTATTTTTTGTTGTTACCGACCAAAGGAGAAACTATGAGCTACGCGATCGTATTCAGCAGTAAAACAGGCAACACAAAATTATTGGCAGACACGCTGCACGCCTGTCTGCCACAGGAAAACTGCTGCTATTTTGGCACCCCGGACCCTGCTGCCATGGAAGCGGACACCCTCTATGTGGGCTTCTGGACAGACAAGGGAAACGCTGACGAAAGCACTTTGGACTTTTTGAAGCAGCTGCACGGCAAAAATATCTTCCTTTTTGGCACCGCCGGCTTTGGCGGCAGTGAGGAGTATTTCAACAAGATCCTGAAAAAGGTGGAGGGTTCGCTGGACAGGAGCAACACAGTCTTCGGCCGTTATATGTGTCAGGGCAAGATGCCGCTTTCGGTACGCCAGCGGTATGAGGGCATGAAAAAGCAGCCGATCCATCTGCCCAATCTGGATGCGCTGATCGAGAATTTTGACAACGCCCTTTCTCACCCGGATGCAGAAGATCTGGAACGGTTAAAGCAGGCGGTAAAATGATAAAAAGGCAGCGGTTTTCCTCAAACAGAGGAAGCCGTTGCCTTTTTTGCTTAGCGGATGATCCTACGCTCCTGCCTGCGGCTCCGCGGTTCTTATCCCACGCTTCTTTTATAAAAGAACAGGTACTGCTGCACGATGCCTGCTTCCAGCCCGAACTGCGGGAACGGGTCCTGCCCGGCAAACTCGTCCCGGATGAGCCGTTCGATCCAGACATCCACCGGCACACGGCCCACACGGCCATAGCCGAACAGACACACGCAGTTTGCCACCTTTTTGCCCACACCGTCCAGTTCCATCAAACGGGCAAAAAGTGCTTCATCGGGCAGGGAAGCCAGCTTTTTCAGGTCCAGTGTGCCCTCTGCCGCCTGCTGCGCCGCATGCAGCACGTAGCGGGTGCGGTAGCCAAGACCGCACTCCTGCAGCGCCTGCTCCCCGGCACAGCAGAGCGCTTCTGCTGTCGGGAACGTGTACACCGGCCCTTCGCTATCGCTGCCCAGCCGCTCGCCAAACCGCTCCGAAAGCAGCTCTACCGCCCTGCGGATAGCCGGGATGCTCTTTCGCTGCGAGATGATGAAGCTGACCAGCATCTCCCACTCATCCTGACGCAGCACCCGGATGCCCCGGCCATATTCCATGGCACGCTGCAGAAAGTCGTCCCGGCTGTCCAGCTTTCCGCGCAGGGCGGCATAGCTGCGGCCAAGGTCGAAGTAACCGTGCCAGAAGGTTTCCCATGCGCCCGGCTCACACCGCACCGTGTAGGTTCCGCTGCGCAGTGGTCTGAGGTAAAGCAGCTGTCTCCCGGAAACAAACCGATACCAGCCCTCCGCCTGCTTCCGGGGGCGAAAGCACTGGCCGCTTTCCAGAATTTTGTCCGGGTCGAAATCATCCCGGATCTGAACCGTTTTCTCTTCCAGCTCCATTGCCCCCATCACAGCTCCAGCTCCCGGTACACTTCGCCTTCCAGCGTTTTCCAAAGGAAAGTCTCCCCTTCCAGTGTCATATAGCTATGTGCGCTCCCCTCCTTCGGGATGCTCACAGAACCGGGGTTCAGGTAGAGATTGCCTTCGCCGAACTCTGTCCACGCCGGAATGTGGGTGTGGCCATGCAGCAGGACATCCCCCGGAGCCAGCGGCGGCAGTTTTTTCAGGTTGTGTACATGACCGTGGGTAGCGTAAACGAGCCGCCTGCCCACTGGCAGCACCGCATAGTCGGCCAGAATGGGAAAATCCAGCACCATCTGATCCACCTCAGCGTCACAGTTGCCCCGCACGCACAAAAGCGCCGGCTTCAGCCCGTTCAGGAGCGGGATGACCTCCTTCGGGGCATAGCCCTCCGGCAGGTCGTTGCGGGGGCCGTGATACAAAAGATCCCCCAGCAAAAGCAGCCGGTCTGCTCTCTCCCGCTCAAACGCTTTGATCATTTTTTTGCAATAAAACGCCGACCCGTGCAGGTCGGATGCGATCATCCATTTCATGGCAGGATTCTCCTTATTTTATAAAGTATCTATTTTTATTTTAGCCTCCCGGTGAAAAATGGTCAAGTCTATAAAAGTCATACTTTATCCGTTTGACCTCTTGACATCTGCCGGAAGCCGTGTTATCCTACAGTTAATAAAATTCGTGTGGATTTTTACAGCAGTATGCTACTTTTCGCCACACAATGACTTCAAAAAAGCCATTGTGTGGCTTTTTTGCGTCTGCGTTTGTTTTCGAGCAGTCTCGCCCTGACGATTCCGCGGCTGCAGTAATTCATTTCTTTTCTCTACAGGAGCAATGCAAACACTATGAACGAGACCTTTATGAAAGAAAAATCGGTGCTGCCGCTGCTGGTATCCATGGCACTGCCGAACGTTATCTCCATGCTGGTGAACAGCCTGTACAACATCGTGGACAGCCTGTTCGTGGCTCGTATCAGCGAGGATGCCATGACTGCCCTCAGTCTGGTGTATCCCATCCAGAACTTTGCCAACGCCATTGCCATTGGCTTTGGCATTGGCATCAATGCCATGATCGCACTGTACCTTGGCGCAGGCGACCACAAAAAGGCCGAGACTGCCGCCACCCACGGCATGGCGCTGAGCCTGATGCACGGCATTCTCATCACCATTGTCAGCATTGTCATCATGCCGGGCTTTTTGCGCCGGTTCACCAGCGACGCAGGCCTGATCGCATCCGGCATCACCTACTCCACCATCGTATTCCTGTTTGCCACCATCAACATGGCGGCACTGGCCTTTGAAAAGATGTTTCAGGCCGTGGGCCGCATGAAGGTGACTATGGCGGCGCTGATCTTCGGCTGTGTGTGCAACATCCTTCTGGACCCCATCCTGATCTTCGGCCTTGGCCCGGTGCCTGCCATGGGCATTGCGGGTGCGGCCCTTGCCACCGGCATCGGCCAGCTGCTGAGCCTGTGCGTTTACCTCTTCGTTTACGTCCGTACTGAGCTGCCTGTCCGACTGCGCCGCAGCTGCCTGCGCCCGGATGCCGCACTGGACGGCAGACTGTATGCCATCGGCGTGCCGGCCATCCTCAATCTGGCCCTGCCCTCTCTGCTGGTCACCTTCCTGAACGGCCTGCTGGCGGGCTTTTCCCAGAGCTACGTGGTGGTGCTGGGCATTTACTACAAGCTGCAGACCTTCCTGTATCTGCCCGCCAACGGCATCGTGCAGGGTATGCGCCCGCTCATTGGCTACAATTACGGTGCCAAGCAGCACGCCCGCGTGAAAAAGCTCTACGAACTCACCCTCATCATGAGTGCTGTCATCATGGCTGCGGGCACGGTCATCTGCCTGTTCGCTTCCCGCCCGCTGATGCAGCTGTTCACTTCCAACCCCGAAACCGTCGCCATCGGCCAGACTGCCCTGCGCATCATCTGTCTGGGCTTTGTGGTTTCTGCCGTATCCACCACCTCTTCCGGTGCACTGGAAGGCCTTGGCAAGGGCGCAGAATCGTTGGTCATCTCGCTGTGCCGCTACATCGTATTCATCATGCCGCTGGCCGCTGTGCTGTGCCATTTCCTTGGTGCCAACGGTGTGTGGCATGCATTCTGGATCACCGAAGTGCTGTCCGCCATCGTGGCTTACCCGGTGTACCGCAAGGCAGTTGGAAAGTGCTGAGCCTTCTTGAAAGCGCTGGACGGCGAAGACCCAGTAAAATAAAATAGTTTCAAGCAGTTGAGGGAGAGTTTGCCAAAAACCCTCCCTCTTTTTTGTGCATTTTATTTGACAGTGCGCAAAAACTGCGGTAAAATAAGATGTTTGTTTTCCGGCATTTCGGCTGGAAAAGCGCAATTTAACAGAGGATGTGGGAAAAATATGATCGAGACGATCACGGCCGTCAATCAGGCGGTCAACCAATTCATCTGGGGCGTGCCCGCCATGGTGTGCATCATCGGCGTAGGCCTGCTCCTGAGCGTTCGCACGGGCTTTTTGCAGATCCGCAAATTTCCCTACGCCATCAAGACTACCATCGGGCGAATGTTCCGCAAAAAAGACGCTTCCGATGGTGCCATGACCCCCTTTCAGGCGGTGTGCACCGCGCTGGCCGGCACCGTGGGCACCGGCAACATTGCCGGTGTGGCAGGCGCGATCGCCATTGGCGGACCGGGTGCCGTGTTCTGGATGTGGTGTTCTGCCCTGCTTGGCATGTGCACCAAGTTTGCCGAGGTCACGCTGGCGGTGCACTACCGTGAGCGCAGCGAGGCGGGCGAATGGGTAGGCGGCCCCATGTACTACATTAAAAACGGCCTGAGCAAGCATTGGCAGTTTCTTGCTGTGCTGTATTCCCTGTTTGGCGTGCTGACCGTGTTTGGCACCGGCAATGCCACACAGGTAAATACCATCGTTGCCGCCATCGATACCGCTCTGCTGGAATACGGCGTGGTGGGCGGCGGTGCGCTTTCTACCCTGAACCTCGTGGTTGGCATCGCAGTGGCCATGCTGGTGGCCATGGTGCTGCTGGGCGGCATCAAGCGCATTGGCAGCGTGAGCGAAAAGCTGGTGCCCTTTATGGCTCTGTTCTACATCGTGCTGTCCGTGGGCGTTATGGTGCTGAACTTTGAGCGCCTGCCCTATGTGTTCGAGTCCATCATTGCGGGTGCGTTCAACCCGGCAGCGTTCACCGGCGGCACCATCGGCAGCCTGTTCGTCAGTATGCAGAAGGGTGTGTCCCGCGGCATTTTCTCCAACGAGGCCGGCCTTGGCACCGGTTCCATTGCCCACGCCTGCGCCGACACCAAAAAGCCGGTCAAGCAGGGCATGTTCGGCATCTTTGAAGTGTTTGCCGATACCATCGTCATCTGCACCCTGACTGCCATGGTCATTCTGTGCAGCGGCACCACCGTGAACTACGGCACCGCCGCCGGTGCAGAGCTGACCATCAGCGGCTTTACCACTACCTACGGCGGCTGGGCTTCCATCTTTACCGCCGTAGCCCTGTGCTGCTTTGCTTTTTCCACCATCATCGGCTGGGGCCTGTATGGTTCCCGGTTCCTGGTGTTCCTGTGCCGCAGCGATAAGGTGGCAAAGCCCTTCTTTCTGGTCTACTCCTTTGTGTCCATTCTGGGCGCAACGATGGATCTGGGCCTGCTGTGGAGCATCGCCGATACCTTCAACGGCCTGATGAGCATTCCGAACCTGCTCGCGTTGCTGCTGCTTTCCGGCACGGTGGTCAGGCTGACCAAAGAATTTTTTGCATCGGAGGGCTGATTGCCCACAACAAAAAGAGGCTGGTGAACTATTTCCTGCCGCGGGAGCGGGTGGTGCGCCTGTGGGAGGGCTTCAAAAAGCGTCTCGGCCTTTGCCGATAAAAGCATCCGGACATGCGAAAAAGCTGTTGCAAGACAGCTCTCCAAAAACATTGTACGAAACCCGGAACTTTTTCAGGGCCAAACGGCTCTAAAAAGGTTCCGGGTCTTTGATTTTTCGCAATTTCCCTGCGCAGGCTGCTATCGCATTTCTTCAACCGCCTCATAATGCCCGTGTCCGGCTCTTTTCAACCCGGACAGTTCATGTTACAATATACATTAGAAATAAAAAATGAATCGAGGGAATGAACCTTGGATTTTTATGGTACCATCGGCCCGGCCTGCGCACAGCCGGCGATCTTGCAGCACATGGTGGAAGCCGGCATGACCGGCATCCGCATGAACCTTTCCCACGGGCCGCTGGCGGCGCACACCGACTGGCTGGCCATGATCCGCGCAGCCGGCATCCGCCAGCTGCTGATCGACCTGCAGGGGCCGGAACTGCGCATCGGCACGCTGGCAGAGCCTGTTGCTCTGGTTGAGGGCAGCTCTGTACGCCTTGGCGCAGACGGCGTACCTTGCCCGGCAGCTCTGGTACAGGCGGCTGCGCCGGGCCAGCAGCTTTTGCTGGACGACGGCAAGCTTCTGGTGCAGGTCACACAGGCATTGCCGGAAGCCCTTGTGTGCACCGTGGTGCGCGGCGGCACCCTGCAGAGCCGCAAAAGCATTGCTGCACTGGGCCTTGCGGTGCCCTCGCCTACCCTGACGGAGGAAGACCTGCAGAACCTGAAAATTGCAAAGCAGTGCGGTGTTACCGGTGTGATGCTGCCTTTTGTGCGCGGCAAAGCAGATATTCTGGCCCTGCGCCATGCGCTGGAAGAAGCCGGGGCTGCGGATATCCGTATCTTTGCCAAAATTGAAAACATGACCGGTGTGCGTGCCCTGCCGGAATTCATCCACCTTGTGGATGAGGTGGTGATCGCCCGCGGAGACCTTGGCAACGCCATGCCGCTGTGGGAGCTGCCCCGCTGCCAGAAGCAGCTTTCCGCCGCCTGCCGGGCTGCAGGCGTGCCCTTTATGGTAGTGACCCAGATGCTGGACAGCATGTGCACCCGCGCCGTGCCCACCCGGGCCGAGGTGAGTGACATTTACAACGCCGTGCTGGACGGCGCGGCCAGCGTGATGCTGACCGGTGAGACTGCTGCCGGACAGTACCCGATGCAGGCCATGGAATATCTGGTGCGCACAGCGCAGACAGCCCTTGCCTGACCTTTGCGGAGTTTTCGCGCAAAAGGGATGGCACATTGTGTCAGAATACGGTATAATAGACGTAAATATTTCTTGTTCAGAAAGGTTTTTTGCTATGGGAATCGTTGTGCTCGGTGCTGTTTTTGTGGATATCAAAGGCTATCCCCTGTCTGCCTACATTCCCGGCGGGCGCAACGCCGGGCGCATTGAGCAGGTACACGGCGGAGTGAGCCGCAATGTGGTGGAGGATATCGCCAATGTAGAGCTGCGCCCTACCTTTGTCAGTCTGGTGGACGACACCGGCATGGGACAGGATGTGATCAACAAGCTGGAGAACCACAAGGTGAACACCAAGTACATCCAGCGCGTGCCGGACGGCATGGGCACTTGGCTGGCCATCTTTGACAACGACGGCGATGTGCATGCAGCCATTTCCAAGCGGCCGGACACCACTCCCCTCACCGGCCTTTTAAAGGAAAAGGGCGACGAGATCTTTGCCGACTGCGATGCCATTGCGCTGGAGCTGGATCTGGAAAAAGATACTGTAAAACAGGTGCTGCACTACGCCAAAAAGTACAACAAAAAGGTTTTTGCGGCCATTTCCAACATGAGTATTGCCATGGAGCGCCGGGATTTCCTGCAGCAGATCGATTGCTTTGTGTGCAACCAACAGGAAGCCGGGCTGCTGTTCTCCGATGATTACGGCCATCTGGCCCCGGACGAGATGTGCAGGGTTCTGGCCACCAATGTGCACAGCGCCAACATTCCCAGTATGGTGATCACCATGGGCGGTCAGGGTGCCGTATATGCCCGCGCCAACGGCGAGTGCGGCGTGGTGCCTGCCAAGAAGGTGGATGTGATCGACACCACCGGCGCAGGCGATGCCTTCTTTGCCGGCACCACCATCGGCCTGACCTACGGCAAAACGCTGGCCGAGTCCTGCGAGATCGGCAGCCGACTGGCCGCATCGGTCATCTGCATCACCGAGAACGTCTGCCCCCGCTTCCGCCCGCTGGAATTCGGGCTGAACATTCCGGTGGTGGATTAAAGTAATATCAGAAAGCCGGGCAGACTGCGGTCTGCCCGGCTTTCTTTTTAGGATTCGGGGAAGAGGTTTATATCATGCTTCCAGCACCTTTTTGCCAGTAACTGGATCAGGGATATCAAGCAACGCCAGAATGATGGCCATGCGGATATACACGCCATTGTGCACTTGATCAAAGTAGGCGGCACGCGGGTCGTCATCCACATCCTTTTTTATCTCGTCGATTCGGGGCAGCGGATGCAGCACCGGCATATCCTGCGGTGCCTTCTGCAGCAGCGCTTCGTCCAGCTGGTAGCAGCCTTTCAGGCGCAGGTATTCTTCCTCGTTGAAAAAGCGCTCCTGCTGGATACGAGTCATGTACAGCACATCCAGATGCGGCAGCTCGGCTTCAAGGTCAGCCGTTTCCTTATAGATCTGATGGGTCGGCTCCAGCGATTCATTCTTCACATACTGCGGCAGGCGCAGATCTTCCGGCGAGATGAACACGAACCGGTTGCCCTCAAACTGGCTCAGCGCAGCGGTCAGGGAGTGGACCGTGCGGCCAAACTTGAGGTCGCCGCAGAAGCCGATCGTCAAATGATCCAGCCGCCCCTTGCGCTGGCGGATCGTCATGAGGTCGATCATGGTCTGGCTGGGATGCGCGTGCCCGCCGTCGCCTGCATTGATCACCGGCACACGGGCAGAAAGGGATGCCCGCAGCGGTGCGCCCTCTTTGGGGTGGCGCATGGCGATCACATCGGCGTAGTTGCTCACCACGCGGGCGGTGTCCTCCACCGTCTCGCCCTTGCTGGCGGAAGAAAGCTGTGCCCCTGCAAAGCCCAGTGTCTTGCCGCCCAGCCGCAGCATGGCCGATTCAAACGAAAGGCGGGTGCGGGTGGAAGGCTCGTAGAACAGGGTGGCCAGAATGCGCCCATCGCACAGGTGGGCATAGGGTGCCGGGTCGGTCTCCATCCGGTCGGCAAGATCCAGAAGGGCCAGCTGCTCTTCCAGAGAAAAGCTGTTGGGCTCAATAAAGTGTCTCACAGCCATTCTCCTTTCAGCACGAACTTCTCGCGCTCGGCTCCGGTAGAGACGAACTGGATCTCATGGCCCAGCTGCTTTTCCAGAAATTCCACGTAAGCCTTGGCCTCTTTGGGCAGCTCATCCCAGCTCTTGCAGCCGGAGATATCCTTGTTCCAGCCTGGCAGCATAGTGACCACCGGCTCTACACGGTCAAGGTCGGACAGCGGGTCGAAGCTGGGGACTTGCACGCCATCCAATGTGTAACCGGTGATCACCGGGATCTCTTTCATGCTGCTGAGCACATCCAGCTTCGTCAGGGCGATCTTGTCTGCGCCCTGACAGGTAAGGCCGTAGCGGCTGGCCACACAGTCGAAGGGGCCGACACGGCGCGGACGGCCGGTGGCCGCACCATACTCGCCGCCTGCCTTGCGCAGCTGTTCATTCCAATCCTCGCTCATGGCGTTCTCGGCGGCAAAGGGGCCTGCACCCACGCAGGTGGAGTAGGCTTTCAGCACGCCCACCACATGGTCAAGACGGCAGTTCGGAATGCCTGCGCCCAGCGGCGCATAGGCTGCCAGCGTGTTGGAGCTGGAAGTGAAGGGGAAGATACCATAATCGATATCCCGCATGGCACCCAGCTGGGCTTCCAGCACGATGCGCTTGCCGCTGTCGTGAGCCTGCTGCAAAAATGCACCCACATCACAGATATACGGTGCAAACTGTCCGGCCTGCATCCGGCACCATTCCAGCAGAGCATCGTAGCTCATGGGTTCCTGATGATAGCAGCCACCCAGCTCCAGATTCTTGGATTCCAGGATCATGTGCAGGCGGTCCTGCACCCGCTTTTCGTCCAGATGCAGCAGATCGCCCAGACGCAGGGTCTTTTTGCGGTATTTGTCGCTGTAGGCGTAGGCAATGCCGCGGCGGGTAGAACCAAAGGCCGCACCCTTCTGGGCAAGGCGGTCCTCTTCCAAGCCGTCCTGCACCTTATGCCACGGCATGGAGATGGTGGCCTTATCTGAAAGTTTCAGGTTTTCTGGGCCTACCTTTACGCCGCGCTCCTCAATGGCATCCATTTCTCCGGCCAGATGGTCGAGGTCGATCACCATGCCCGCACCCAGCACACAGACAACGTCCGGGTGCAGGATGCCGGAGGGCAGCAGGTTCAGGATGAACTTGCCCTGCTCCGTTACAACGGTGTGGCCGGCATTGTTGCCGCCCTGATAGCGGGCAACAACATCGGCATGTTCGGCTAACAGATCGATGACGCGGCCTTTGCCCTCATCGCCCCAATTGATACCAGTAACTGCTGTAAGCATAACTCTTTATTTACCTTCTTTTTCGCTGTTTACGATGGCCTGCACCTTGGTGGGCAGACCATAGATGCTGATAAAACCGGTAGCATCACTCTGCTTGTAGTCGCCGCCGGCAGCAAAAGTTGCAATGTCCTCACGGTAGAGGGAATACGGAGACCAGACACCGGCGTTGATCATGTTGCCCTTGTACAACTCCAGACGCACCTTACCGGTAACGTTTTCCTGCGTGGAGGTGACGAAGGCGCTCAGAGCTTTGCGCAGGGGGCTGAACCACTGGCCGTCATAGACCAGTTCACCAAATGTGATGGACAGCTCGCGCTTTTTGTGGGCAGTGAGCTTATCCAGCGTCAGAGTTTCCAGCACCTCATGAGCCTTATAGAGGATGGTACCACCGGGAGTCTCGTACACACCGCGGCTCTTCATGCCCACCAGACGGTTCTCCACCACATCGTACAGGCCGATGCCGTTGCGCCCGCCGATCTCATTCAGCTTGGCAATGAGGACGGCGGGCTTCATCTTTTCGCCGTTCAGGCTCACCGGCACGCCCTTTTCAAATGCCAGCTCCACGAACTCGGACTTGTCCGGTGCGGTCTTGGGGCTGACACCCAGCTCCAAAAAGCCCGGCTTATCGTACTGCGGCTCGTTGCCCGGGTCCTCAAGGTCAAGGCCCTCATGGCTCAGGTGCCACAGGTTCTTATCCTTGGAGTAGTTGGTCTCGCGGTTGATCTTCAGCGGGATGTGATGTGCCTCGGCATAGTCGATCTCTTCGTCACGGCTCTGGATATCCCACTCACGCCACGGAGTGATGATCTTCAGGTCCGGTGCAAAGTGCATGATGGCCAGTTCAAAGCGCACCTGATCGTTGCCCTTGCCGGTGCTGCCGTGGCACACGGCATCTGCACCCTCGGCGCGGGCGATCTCCACCACACGCTTTGCCAGAATGGGCCGTGCAAAGCTGGTGCCCAGCAGATAGCCCTCGTAATCGGCCCCGGCCTGCATGGTGGGGATGACGTAATCCTCCACAAATTCATCGGTCAGATCTTCTACGTACAGCTTGGAAGCACCGCTTGCCTTGGCGCGCTCTTCCAGACCTTCCAGCTCGCCCTTCTGGCCCACATTGCCGCACACTGCAATGACCTCGCAGTTGTTGTAATGCTCTTTCAGCCATGGGATGATAATGGAAGTATCCAGACCGCCGGAATAGGCCAGCACGACCTTTTTGATCTCAGACATAAGAACAGCCTCCGTTCAAGCCACTTTATACTTTTGAATTCCCTCTTGCAATTTTTGATTGCGGTGTTATTATACTAGCAAGCAGAGAATGTGTAAAAAGTATCCTGCACATGGTCACGATACAAAATTGACATGAAAGAGGGCACGCCGCTATGTATGTGGACTGGGAATATTACAAAATCTTTTATTATGTCGCGAAATATCAGAATTTCACCAAAGCCGCGCGGGTGCTGGGCAACAACCAGCCCAACATCACCCACTCGATGAACCGGCTGGAAAGCCAGCTGAATTGCGTGCTGTTCATCCGCTCCAACCGTGGCGTTACCCTTACCCCGGAGGGTGAACTGCTTTACTCCCGCATTGCATCTGCGGCGGTTCAGATTCAGGATGCAGAAGAAGAGCTGAGCGCCAGCGCCACGCTGGAACACGGTGCGATCAGCATCAGCGCTACCGAAACTGCGCTGAACATCTACCTTGCAGAAAAGCTGCGCGCCTTCCACACGGACTACCCCGGCATCCGCCTGCGCATCTCCAACCACTCCACGCCGCAGGCTTTGCAGGCCGTGAAAAACGGCGAGGTGGATTTTGCCGTCATCACCACCCCTGCCGAGGTGGAAAGCGGCCTGAAAATGGTGGAGCTGAAGCCCTTTTATGAGGTGCTTGTGGGCGGCAGGACCTTTACTGCCCTTGCCAGCCAGAACCTTTCGCTGAAGGAGCTGAACAATTATCCGCTGATCTCCCTGAGCGACGAAAGCATGACCCGCGCCTTTTACCGGCAGTTCTTTCTGGATCACGGTGCGGTGCTGAAGCCGGATACCGAGGCTGCCACCACCGACCAGATGCTGACCCTTGTCAAAAGTGAGCTGGGCATTGCATTCCTGCCCCAGACCATGGCGCAGGATGCACTGGCCCGCGGTGAGATCGTGCAGCTGCATCTGCAAGAGATCATCCCTCAGCGCTCCATCTGCCTTGTGTACGACCATCACCGCCCGCTGAACACGGCAGCCCGCAAGTTCCAGCAGATGCTGACCAAGGCGGCCCCCAAACGCCCGGAACACAGATAACTGCCGGGCCTTTCTCTGCAAACTGATCTATACGGGACTGTTGCAAAATAGCTCTCTGAAAAAACAATGCACAAAACCCGGAACCTTTTCACAGCCAAAACGGCTTAAAAAAGGCTCCGGGTTTTTGATTTTGTGCTATTTCTTTGTGCAAGTTGCTACCACATTTTTATTTTGCAACAGTCCCCTGTTTTACTTTTCCTGGATCTGCTTGCCGGTGAGGTGCTCAATGGTGATCTCGTAAAGCTGCACGGCCTTGATGTACAGCGCAATTTCCTTTTCCACCTCTTCCTTGCCGGGGTAATACTTCATGCCAAGCTCCCGCACGCGGGCCTCGGTAGCAGCGGCATCGTCGATCAGATGGCAGCGGCCAAACACCACAGTGCTCTGCACATAAGGCGCCCAGTCGCCCGGCTCAAAGTGTTCGTTGCCGTAAACGGTAAAGCATACCTTATCGTTCTGTTTCAGCGCGTCCGCCTTCTGGCCGGACTTTGCCCCGTGGAAGTAGATTTTGTCGTGCTCCTGATCGTAGTAATAATTCACCGGGATCGCAAAGGGATAGCCGTCGTCACCGTTCACTGCCAGCACGCCCCGCCGGGACTGCTGTAGCAGGTGCTTTGCAGCTTCTTCCGGGATGGCGCGGCTGGCTCTTCTCATGGGTCTGAACATTTTTGTTTCCTCCATGTATCGCATGTTTGCGGTGCTCATGCGCCCTTGATAATGCGGATGAGGGTCTTATCCAGCTGGATGGTGCGGTTCCACGGGTTCAGGATGACCCCGCTGATCTCCTTTACCGTAAGCGCTGCATCAAACAGCTTGTCCATATCCACAAGAAAGGTGGACTGCACCGGCTCGGCTCCCTTCATTTCCTCGTCAAAGCTGGTGAATGCATACCACCAGCTTGCGCCATCGGCCGTCCGGATGGCCCGCAGCTGCATCTGTTCACTGCCCAAATTGGGCTCCACCGCCACGACAAGCTGGCCATGCTCCTTTATGCGCCGCCGGATCACGGTAAGGGTGTGGGCCAGCTGTTCCTGTGTGGGCTTCTGCTGCAGGGCGGCTACCGCCTGCTCGATCTTTTCGTTGCCGTTCAGGCCCTTGTCTCTGGGTTGATTCATTAAGGTTGGTTCCTTTCTATTGTATTTTGGTAGAGGGAATAAGCGCAGCTCATCACAGCAGCAGATCGAACAGGCCGATCATTACCGGCATAGACACAATGGAAAGCAGAGTGGTCAGCACATACAGCGCGCTGGAATGCGCCGCATCGCGGTCATAGAGCTGAGCCATGGAGGTAACAGTAGCACAGGCAGGAGTGATGGCGGCAAGGTAGACCGTCATCAGGATGTTCTTGCCGTCGGCCACCCAGCTGGATGCATGGCAGACCCACAGCAGCACCAGAACCACCAGCGGGCATACCACCAGACGCAGCACTGTGGGCAGATAGTTGCGGCGGGTGCAGAACACCTCCCGCAGCGGCTTTTCTGCAATGGCCATACCGGCCAGCAGCATGCCCATCGGTCCCATCATGTTGCCCACTGTGCTCATGGTATTCTGCAGCGGTGCAGGCAGCACCACACGGAACCAGTACAGCAGTGCACCGGCTGCAATGGCGATCATATTGATATTGGTGAGCACCTTTTTCCAGTCCAGCGCACTGCTGCCCTGCAAAAGGGAACTGGCGTGGGTCCACAGCAGCACCAGCTGCACAATGATGAATGCGCAGGAGTAAATGACATACGCATCGCCCATCAAAGCCTTGACCAACGGGATCACCAGTGCAGCGGCGTTGCTGTAGATCACATTCACCTGCTCCACGGCATCCAGCTTGAGCGGGCGGCTCAACAGGGCGCTGAGCACCAGCAGCACTACATGGATAGCCGCCGCAATCGCCATGGAGTACAAAAGTCCCTTGCGGATCTCCGGCGTATCGTCGATCTGGAATGCGTTGATGATCACGCAGGGCGTGACCAGATACACCATGACCACCGAGAGCACCCGGCTGTCGCTGGCCTTCAGCAGCCCTGCTTTGACCACAGCATAGCCCATGATCAGGATCAGGAACAGCTGTGCGATTTGCTGGGCCAAAAGAATGCTGATCTGCATTGTTCTTCCTCTTTTCCGTCTTGTGTTGTAAAAGTCCAAAAGGAGAGCCGCCTTCCGCAAGGCAGCTCTCCCCTTTTTCTGATTTTATTTGCCGCTCGTCAGCCGCGCCACATGCAGCGCCAGATAAGCGGTTTCCTCGTTGGGCAAAAACACGCCGTACTTGCGCAGCACAAAGGTGCGTATTTTTTCCGCGCAGGTCACCGCTGCCGGATAATTCTGCTGCATCTGCTGGAACAAAAAGTCGTCCTCGCTGTCCATCAGTTTGCCGGAGAAGAACCGCTCGGCAAAATACTGCAGGTGGCTCACGAACCGCGCATAGTGGATGCTCTCGGTGCTCACCGGGCAGTGCATACTGTAGGTGACAATGTTGGACAGCTCACCGATCAGCTGCGCTGCCCGCATGGCATCGTAGCCGGCCTGCGGGTCCTGCCGGGCGTTGACGATATGGAAGGCGATGTTGCCTGCCTCTTCGTCCGGCAGCTCGATGCCAAGCTTTGCCTTTACCTTCTGCAGGCCGCGCTGGCCCACCGCGTACTCCTTGGGATAAAAATGCTTGATTTCCCAGAAGATACGGTTGGTCACCACAAGACCTTTTTGCTGGCGCTCCACTGCAAAATGCAGGTGGTCGGTCAGCAGCAGATAGATGTGCGCCGAAAGCTTGACTCCCAGCGACTGCTCTGCGTCGTCCACAATGTCCTGCGTCAGTTCCAGATAGGATGCCGGAATGCTGGAAAACAGCTCCAGCATAGGCTGTGCGTCCGGGTTGGACAATGGAAGGAACACGCGGTCTGAGGGCTGCCGTTCAATGGGCTCGCCCGCCTTGCGGCCATAGCCGATGCCCTTGCCCAGCAGGATGGATTCCTCGCCGCTGTCATCCTGCACCAGCACAACACTGCTGTTCAGCACCTTCTGAATGTGCATCGGTCCCTCCTCCTTCCGTTGAAACCTTAAGACTGCCGCTTAGTCCAGATCTTCGCCGTTGGAAGCAATGACCTTCTTGTACCAGTAGAAGCTGTCCTTACGGCTGCGGGCCAGAGTACCGTTGCCCAGATCATCCTGATCCACATAGATAAAGCCATAGCGTTTGGACATCTGGTTGGTGGATGCAGAGATCAGGTCGATGGGTGCCCATGTGGTGTAGCCCCACATCTCAACACCCTCATCGATGGCCTTGCCCATTTCGCTGATGTGCTGGCGGAAGTACTCTACACGGTAGGGGTCGTGGATGGAGCCGTCGGCCTCCACCACGTCCTTGGCACCCATGCCGTTCTCCACCACCATCAGCGGCTTGCGGTAACGGTCGTACAGCTCGATCAGGCTGTAGCGCAGGCCCTTGGGGTCGATCTGCCAGCCCCAGTCGGTGGAGGGCAGATACGGGTTCTTGACACCCAGCACGGTGTTGCCAGGGGTACGCTCTGCGTTCGGGTCCACAGACTCGGTCATGGTCATATAGTAGCTGCAGGAAACAAAGTCCACACAGCCTGCCTTCAGGGTGGCGGCATCCTCGGGCAGCATTTCCACGTGGATGCCCTTGCGCTCGAACATCTTGAGGATCAGGCGGGGGTACTCGCCCCAGACATGCACATCGGCATAGAACAGGTTTTCCAGATTCTTTGCCTGAGTAGCCAGCTCATCATCGGGTGCGCAGGTGCGGGCATAGGTGGTGAGCTTGGTCAGCATGCAGCCCACCTTGCTGCCGGGGATGATCTCGTGGCAGTCCTTTACTACCATAGCGCTGGCCACCAGCTGGTGGTGCAGGGCCTGATAGCAGGTCTCCAGCATCTTATCCTCGGGCACGCGGCTGGGGATGATGCCGGCGGTGGTGAAGGGGTGACGGATCACGCTGTCCACCTCATTGAAGGTGAGCCAGTACTTGACCTGATCCTTGTAGCGCTCAAAGCACGCATGGCAGAACTTTGCAAAGCAGTCGATCACGCGGCGATCCACCCAGCCATTGTACTTGGTGGCCAGTGCCAGCGGCATTTCGTAGTGGCTCAGCGTGACCAGCGGCTCGATGCCGTTCTTGTGCATCTCAGCGAACAGGTCGCTGTAGAACTGCAGGCCCTTTTCGTTCGGCTCTGCTTCCTCGCCGGTGGGGAAGATGCGGGTCCATGCAATGGAAACGCGCAGCATGGTAAAGCCCATCTCGGCAAACAGCTTCAGGTCTTCTTTGTAATGATGGTAGAAATCGATGCCGCGGCGCTTGGGATAATAGGTATCATCCGGGTCGGCCATGGCGGCAGCAATGTGTGCGTCGTCCATGGCAACATGGGACTTGTAATCCTTCACGTCGGTGTTGGGCTTGTAGGTGGCAACATCGGCCACGCTGGGGCCTTTGCCATCCACGTTCCATGCGCCCTCTACCTGGTTCGCGGCAACAGCGCCGCCCCAGAAAAAGCCTTTGGGGAAACTCATTTATTTGCCTCCAGTTTCAGCAGTGCGGCACCGGGCACCACAGCGCCCTCGGCCACAGTCTTGATGGTGAACTCATCGGCGTTGGTCACGACGATGGGGGTAGTTACATCATAACCGTCTGCTTTGATTCCGTCAAGGTCAAACTTCATCAGCAGCTGGCCCTTCTTGACAGTCTCGCCGTCCTTGACCTGCGGGTCAAAGCCCTTGCCATCGCGCTTGACGGTGTCCATGCCGATGTGCATGAGCAGTTCAGCACCGGCAGCGGTCTTCATGGAAACAGCGTGCTTGGTGCCGAACACGGACTCGATCACGCCGTCTGCAGGGGCATACAGCTCGCCCTTCTCGGGCACCACGGCAATGCCGTCGCCCAGGATCTTCTGGGAGAAAACTTCATCCTTGACCTCTTCCAGAGCAATGGCCTTGCCCTGCAGGGGGCTGCTGATGGTGGAATCCGCAACTGCTGCGTCTGCAGCAGTCTCGGGAGCGGGTGCAGCGGTCTCATCCTCTGCGGGAGTCTCGTCCTTATACAGGAAGAAGGACAGTGCGAAGGAAACAACAACGGAGATCACCAGACCAACTGCAGCCCACAGGATGTTCTTGCCGTTATCCGGGTCAACGAACATGGCCATGCCAGCCAGACCGGGGCCCATGGCAACGAATGCCTTGACCTTCATCAGGCCAACGAACAGACCACCGATGAAGCTGGAGGCCACAACAGACATCATCACCTTCTTGTGCTGCAGGGTAACACCGTACAGAGCAGGCTCGGTGATGCCGAACAGGCCGGAGATGCCAGCGGAGATTGCGGTAGCGCGCAGGTTCTCGTCCTTGGTCTTCAGTGCAACGCCGAGGCAGGCACCGCCCTCAGAGATGTTGTGTGCCAGAGAAGCAGGCATGTACAGCATTTCAAAACCGGGGTCGGAAATAGAAGCAACTGCATAGGGGACCAGAGCCTTGTGCATGCCCATGGAGATCATGAACGGCAGCACAGCAGCCAGCAGAGCAACGGCCAGCCAGCCCAGCGTGTTGTACAGAGCCAGGATCACGGTGGTCAGCAGAGCACCGATGTTGTAGCCCAGAGGTCCGAGGACGACCAGTGCCACAGGGAAGCCGATGCCGAAGCACAGCATGGGCACAAAGAACACGCGGATGGCCTTGGGGCACCACTTGTTGGCCCACTTCTCAATAAAGGACATGAAAATGACGGTCAGGATAGCCGGGAATACCTGTCCGCCGTAAGCGATGTTCTGCAGCTTGATGCCGAGGAAGTAAGCACCGCCCTCGGTCGCCAGCAGAGCGGAAACGCTGGGGTGGACCATGGCAGCAGCCAGAGCCACAGACACCAGCTTGTTGCAGTTGAACTTGGTTGCAGTGGTGAAGGCGACCATGACGGGCAGGTAGTACAGAGCTGCATCTGCCACGCCGACAAACACCTTATAGGCGATATCTCCGCTGCTCATCAGGCCCAGAGTGCTCAGCAGCACCATCAGAGCCTTCAGAACGCCTGCACCTGCAATGGCGGGGACCAGCGGCTGGAAGATGCCGACCATGTAGTCCAGAATAATGCCGCCGATCTCTTTTTTGCCCTTGGGGGCAGCGGGAGCTGCAGCCTGACCTGCGTTGAAGGTGCCCAGCTTGAGCAGCTCATCGTACACTTCGATGACATCGTTGCCGATGACCACCTGACACTGCGGGCCGCTGGAAATAACGCCCATAACACCGGCAGTCTTTTTCAGGGCTGCAGCATCCACCTTGGAGGTGTCTGCCAGAGTGAAGCGCAGGCGGGTGGAGCAGTGCTCGACCTGCACAACGTTCTTCTCGCCGCCAACCAGACGCAGCACGTCGGAGGCAGTCTGCTTGTAGTTCTTCATTTTGTTCTCCTTTATCTTGTGTGTGGTGGCATTTCCCTGCCGCCCGGCCGAAGCGGACAAAAGAAAAAAGACCCAACAGAATGACCCCGTGTACAATTTCTCCCGGAATCATAGTATCTGGCTACAATTCACCCAAAAGAAAAGGTATTCGTCATTCCATCAGATCCTGCCTGCATTACCAGTAACATGTCCAACTGGATATTGTGGTATTAGTATATCAATCATCTTTTCGTTTTTCAATATGACTTTTTCACAAAATAAATCTTAAAAAATTATGAAGTTCGTATATTCATTTGTTTTTTCACATAGCTGTCGGTGTGTGCTCGTGTACTCCTTTCACCGCCCTGCCCTGATGCCGACCGCACATCTTGCGCACCGCGCCGCCGCTTGTTATAATAAGTGTAACGATCTGTTTATCACTTTTTACATACAGGAGGTACCATCCATGCGCATTGCTTACGAGACTATGCTGGCCGAATTTGAGCGGGTCCTGATCAAATACGGTTTCAGTCCAGAGCGTGCCCACGAAGCGGCCGAGATCTTTGCCCAGAACAGTCTGGCCGGCGTGTTCAGCCACGGGCTGAACCGCTTCCCCCGCGTGGTGGAATACCTGCGCAAGGGCGAGATCGACCCCACCTCTGAGGCCGAGTGCATTGCCAGCTTTGGTGCCATGGAGCGCTGGGACGGCAAGCGCGGCTTTGGCCCGCTGAACGCCAAGCACGCCATGGACCGTGCCGTAGAGCTGGCTCATCAGTTCGGCATTGGCATGGTGGCGCTGGGCAACAACAACCACTGGATGCGCGGCGGCACCTACGGCTGGCAGGCCGCAGACGCGGGCTGCATCGGCATCTGCTGGTCCAACACCTGCCCCAACATGCCTGCATGGGGCGCAAAGGACAACCACATCGGCAACAACCCGCTCATTCTGGCCGTGCCGCGCTCGAACGGGGAACACATCATGGTGGATTGCGCCCTGAGCCAGTTCAGCTACGGCAAGCTGGAAACGATGCGTCTGGCCGGCAAGCAGCTGCCTGTGGCGGGCGGCTACGATGCAGACGGCAGACTAACCACCGACCCCGCTGCCATTGAAGAGACCCGCCGCATGATCCCCATTGGCTACTGGAAGGGCAGCGGCCTTTCCATCCTGCTGGATATGATCGGTACTATCCTGACGGGCGCAAACTCGGTGGCAAAGATCGGCACCTTTGGCGATGAAGTGGGCCTGACCCAGATCATGATTGCCATTGATCCGGCAAAGTTCCAGTCCGCCGACCTCACCGATGCCGTCATTGATGCCATTGCCGCCGATGTGGCATCCAGTGAACCTGCAGAGCCGGGCCGTGAGGTGCGCTGCCCCGGCATGGGCGAGCACCGCAGCCGCAAGGAGAACATGGAGCTTGGCATCCCGGTAGCCGAGGAAAAGTGGGCCGAAGTGCTGGCGATGTGATGTAATGTTAAAAGGGGTGTCTCTCCGGCAGACAGAGAGATACCCCTTTTCTTTTTATCTGTGGTTTTCCGCAAATATCCGGCCCAGCTGGGACAGGATATCATGCGGCAGCATTCCGTACTCGCCAAGCGCAGCAGCGGCACGGTCGGCAGCGGCACCGTGCAGATACACCGCGCAGGCCGCAGCCTCGTATGCAGGCAGGCCGCAGGCCAGCAGGGCCGCCGTCATACCGGCCAGTACATCTCCGCTGCCGCCCCGGGCAAGGCCTGGGTTTCCGGTAGGGTTTGTGCACACGCGGCCATCTGGTGCAGCCACCACGGTACGGCAGCCCTTGAGTACCACCACAGCGTTCCATTTTTTCGCATACTGCCGGGCGATTTCTTCCCGGTCGGCGTTGATCTCAGCCGCCGAAAGCCCGGTGAGCCGGGCCATCTCGCCGGGGTGCGGGGTCACGATCAGCTCTCCCGCCGGGTGTGGCAGCGTTTTGCCCTCGGCCAGCAGCTGCGCGGCGGCGTTCAGGCCGTCCGCATCCAGCACCGCGCTGCCTGCAAAGCCGGGCAGCAGCTTCTGCACCAGCGTGCGTGTTTCGGCCGCGCGGGCTGCACTCTGGGCTGTACCGCCAAGGCCCGGGCCCAGCAGCAGCACCGTCGCCTTCTGGCGCTGGAGCTGTGGAATGCTCTCCGGTGAGATGCCGCCTTCGGCCCCCGCCACGCAGGGACACAGACAGCATTCCGGCAGGCGGGCCACCGCAGCTGCCAATACCGGCTCCACGCTGGCCAGCGTCACAATGCCCGCACCGGTGCGCAGCGCACCCTCGGCAGCCAGCAGGGCCGCACCTCGGTAATATGCGCTGCCTGCCACAGCCAACACGGTGCCAAAGCTGCCCTTGTGGCTGTCGCGCGGGCGCGGCGGGATGCTGTGCCAGACAAACTCGGATGTGATCTCGGTTGACATTTTATGCTTCCCCCTGCACCAGTTTGCGGATCTGCTTTTCCACATTTTGCACTTCCTCATGGAACATGCGGGCGGAGACACGCAGCGCGCCGTGGCCCAGAATGATGATCTGCTCCATGCCGTCGGAAGTAGCCACACGCACCCGCCGCCCCTTGCCGATCTCATGAGTAACGTGCTCGATGAACATATCGGCGGTTTCGGCTTCCTTGGTGTAGACCACATGGATATTGTGGTACTGCTCAATGCTGCCGGGGCTGCCCGGCACACGATAGGCATCGAATACAAGAATAAGATTGCACTTCTGGTAGCCCTGATAGTTGCACAGAATATCCATCAGCTTGTGGCGGGCCGCTTCCAGACTGTCCTTTGCAAGGGCGTTCAGCTCATCCCATGCAAAGATGATATTGTAGCCGTCCACCAGCAGATATTCGGGCAGGATTTCCCACTGCTGGGCATCAAAATCCGGGCGTTCCCGCTTTTGCACCGGGCGGAATGCCGCCAGCGGGTCCCGTTTGATGGGGCCATAGGTGCGCTCGAAGATTTTGAGAAGCTCGGCATCCTCTTCCAGTGTCGCGCGGTAAGCCGCTGTCCGGCGCTGGGGCACGGCCTGCGTCTCCTGCTCCGGGCTTTTGCTTTTGCCCCAGCCGCTGTCCACATGCATGTGGCTGCGCACCTGATCCCAAGGCACCACAAAGCCCGCGCCATGGGCGCAGAACACCGAATCTGCCGGGTTGTCAAGGTCGTGCTCCGGCTCGTAGCCCACAGCTTCAATGATCTCCGCCGCATTGTGGCAGGGCCGGTAGCCGTCCAGCGTCAGGGTCAGGTGTCCCCGGCCCCGGGTATAGCCCACCACCTCCATGGGGTAGCTGCGCATGGTGGCCACCGGTGCAAAACCGGTGAGCACAGCAGCCTCTTCCCCGCTCTCTGGCGGGTCAAAGCTGCCCTCCATGCGCTGGATATCGGTCATGGCACGGCCAAGGTTTTCCACCGGCACTTCCAGCCGAAAGGCATACCATGGCTCCAGCAGCTGGCTTTTGGCCAGCATCAGGCCCTGCCGCACCGCGCGATAGGTGGCCTGCCGGAAATCTCCGCCCTCCGTGTGTTTAAGATGGGCGCGGCCCGCAATGAGGGTGATCTTCACGTCCGTCAGCGGTGCACCGGTCAGCACGCCAAGGTGCTGCTTTTCTTCCAGATGGGTCAGCACAAGGCGCTGCCAGTTCTTGTCCAGCACTTCTTCCCGGCAGTCGGCGGCAAACTGCATCCCGCTGCCGCGGGGCAGGGGCTCCAGCTTGACATGCACCTCCGCATAGTGGCGCAGCGGCTCGTAGTGGCCCACGCCCTCCATAGGCTCCGTGATGGTCTCCTTGTACAGAATGCCGCCGGGGCCGAACTCCACGTTCAGGCCAAAACGCTCTGCCAGCAAACTGCGCAGCACTTCCAGCTGCACCTCGCCCATGAGCTGCACATGGATCTCGCCCAAAGTCTCGTTCCATACCATATGGAGCTGCGGCTCCTCTTCTTCCAGCCGGTGCAGCTTGCCCAGTGCCGCGTGCACATCAGCCCCCTCCGGCAGCAGCACCTGATAGCTCAGCACCGGTTCCAGAACCGGCACATCGCTGTCGCGTTCCGCGCCAAGGCCCTCGCCCGGGCGCGCCTTGGTCAGGCCGGTGACGGCGCACACCTGCCCCGGGCCGATGGCTTCCGCCAGCGTATACTTTACGCCGGAGTACAGCCGCAGCTGGTTTGCCTTTTCCTCCCACGGCTCACCATCTGCTTCGCCGGAGAGCTGGGCCTTTACCTTCAGTT
Source organism: Faecalibacterium sp. AM43-5AT (assembly GCF_003603345.1). Classification (NCBI taxonomy): domain Bacteria; kingdom Bacillati; phylum Bacillota; class Clostridia; order Eubacteriales; family Oscillospiraceae; genus Faecalibacterium; species Faecalibacterium sp. AM43-5AT. The sequence continues at coordinate 46,378 of NZ_QVGZ01000011.1, read as the reverse complement.
CGCCGCCAGTCACGCGCAGCCATGTCAGGCGCGTGCCCTGCTCATCCTGCGACACCTTAAACACCTTGGCACCAAAGGCATCCAGCGCGGGAGCCGGACGGGTATAGCGGTCGATGCCGTCCAGCAGAGCATCCACGCTTTCCAGTGCATCGTTTTCGGTACGCCGCAGCGCCGAACCGAACCAGCACGGGAACACATGCCGGCGTGCAACGGCCGGGATGAGGTCCGCATCGGTCAACTGCCCGGCATCCAGCATCCGATCCATCAGGTTTTCGTCACATAGGGCCAGTGCTTCGTCCCGGTCGGCCTGCGGCACATCAAAGGCCACAAAGCCCTCGCCCAGACGGTGGTTCAGCTGGGCGAGCAGCTCTTCCCTGCTCTTGCCGGGCAGATCCATCTTGTTCACGAACACAAAGGTGGGCACATGGTAGCGCCGCAGCAGCCGCCAAAGCGTCTCGGTGTGGCTCTGCACGCCGTCGGTGCCGCTTACCACCAGCACAGCATAGTCCAGCACCTGCAAGGTGCGCTCTGTCTCGGTGGAAAAATCCACATGTCCGGGGGTGTCCAGCAATGTGATATCCGTATTGCCCGCCGTCAACAGGGCCTGCTTGGAAAAGATGGTGATGCCGCGCGCTTTTTCAAGCGTGTCGGTATCCAGAAAGGCATCCTTGTGATCCACACGGCCCAGCTTGCGGATCGCGCCGGAGCGGTAGAGCATGGCTTCCGAAAGGGTGGTCTTGCCGGAGTCCACATGGGCAAGGATGCCCAGAACGATTTGTTTATGCGTTGTTTCCATCCGCTTCTCCTACAATCAAAAATTCATTTTTATTGTAGCACGGATGGGGAGAAAAGAAAAGTTTTTGATTTAGAATGGGGTCGAAACCCAAAAACGCAGTTTATCTTATCGGCTTTTCGCGTGAAAAAACAGCTCTGGAAAATCCGCAGATTTTCCAGAGCTGTAAATATAAGAATAACAATTCCGCTATTCATAGCCAAAGCGAACGCGTCGGCCATTTTAACGGTCAATTACTCCACAATGATGCTCTTGCCGGTCATTTCAGCAGGCACGGGCAGACCGATATACGGCAGCATGGTGGGAGCGATATCGGCAAGGCAGCCGCCCTCACGCAGCTTCACATCGCCGCAGCCAACAGCCACAAAGGGCACCACGTTGGTGGTGTGTGCGGTGAAGGGGGTGCCGTCCGGGTTCATCATCTTCTCAGCGTTGCCGTGGTCGGCAGTGATGAAGGCGCAGCCGCCGGCCTTCAGCACAGCGGACACCACCTGATCCACAGCGGTATCCACGGCCTCAACGGCCTTGACCGCAGCATCGAACACGCCGGTGTGGCCGACCATATCACAGTTTGCGAAGTTCAGGATCACCACATCGTACTTGCCGCTCTCGATGCGCTTGACGCACTCGGCAGCAACCTCGGGGGCGCTCATCTCGGGCTTCAGGTCATAGGTGGCGACCTTCGGGCTGGGGATCACGCAGCGGTCCTCGCCCTCGTAGGGAGCCTCCACGCCGCCGTTGAAGAAGAAGGTGACATGAGCGTACTTCTCGGTCTCGGCAATGCGCAGCTGAGTCTTGCCATTCTCGGACAGGTACTGGCCCAGAACGTTCTTCAGCTCCACAGGCGGATAGGCGACCTCGCAGTTGGGCATGGTGGCATCGTATTCGGCCATGCAGACATAGTTCACCTGCTTGCGGCCGCCGCGGCGCTCAAAGCCGGTGAACGCATCGTCGCAGAAGATACGAGTCATCTGGCGGGCACGATCGGGACGGAAGTTCATGAAGATCACAGTGTCGCCGTCCTGCACGCGGCCACCCTCACAGGTGACGCAGGGCAGAACGAACTCGTCGGTCTTGTCTGCTGCATAGGATGCCTCGATGGCCTCGGCAGCGTTGGCGGCATGATTGCCCTCGCCGTAGACAAAGGCAGCATATGCCTTCTCTTCACGATCCCAGTTGTTATCGCGATCCATGGCGTAGTAACGGCCGGAGACGCTGGCGATCTTGCCGATGCCCAGCTCGTCCAGCTTGGCCTGCAGGTCGGCCAGGAAGCCCTTGCCGGAGTGCGGGTCGGTATCACGGCCATCGGTGATGCAGTGCAGGTAAACGTTCTTTGCACCCAGATGTTTTGCCATTTCCAGCACGCCGAACCAGTGGTCTGCGTGGCTGTGCACACCGCCGGTGCCCACCAGACCCATCAGATGGATGGCCTTGCCGGCATCGATGGCAGTCTTCATGTTCTTGACCAGAACCGGGTTCTGGAGCATCTCGCCGTCCTTGATGGACTTGGTAATGAGGGTGAGCTGCTGGTACACGATTCGGCCAGCGCCCATGTTGGTGTGGCCAACCTCAGAGTTGCCCATCTGGCCCTCGGGCAGACCGACGGCCATACCGGAAGCGTCGATGGTGGTCATGGGATATTTTGCCATCAGAGCATCGAGGTGGGGTTTCTTTGCGGCGACCACGGCGTTGCCGAAGGTCTCCTCCGGCACCCAGCCGAAGCCATCCATGATGCACAGAAGAACAGGTTTCTTTGCCATAAAATTGAATCTCCTTTGAATTTAACAAATCAGCGCCCGGCACAGCGCTGGAAATGCGGCGCAGCCGGGCGCTGAAACAGCTGATTTAAACCGTCGATCAGCCCTTGGTGGCTGCATTGACGATCACTGCAAAGTCGGGAGCCTTCAGGGATGCGCCGCCGATCAGGCCGCCGTCCACATCCTTTTTGCTCAGCAGTTCCTCGCAGTTCTTGGCATTCATGCTGCCGCCGTACTGGACAGTGGTAGCCTCGGCAACTGCCTCGCCGTACACCTCGCCGATCACCTTGCGGATCTGGCCGCAGACTTCCTCAGCCTGATCGGCAGTAGCGGTCTTGCCGGTGCCGATGGCCCAAATGGGCTCGTAAGCGATCACGACATTTGCCATCTGCTCAGCGGTCACATCACGCAGAGCGATCTTGGTCTGCATACGCACCAGCTCTTCGGTCACGCCCTCTTCGCGCTGCTGCAGGCTCTCGCCCACGCAGATGATGACCTTCAGACCGGCGTTCAGAGCAGCCAGAGCGCGCTTGTTCACGGTCTGGTCAGTCTCGGCGAAGTACTGGCGGCGCTCAGAGTGGCCCACAATGACGTACTCCACGCCCAGATCTACCAGCATGTCAGCGCTGATCTCGCCGGTGAAAGCGCCGGACTTCTCGAAGTGAACATTCTCAGCACCCACATGGATGTTGGTGCCCTTGGTCTTTTCCACAGCGGTGACCAGATCGGTATACGGGGTGCAGATGACCACCTCGCAGCCTGCGTCCTGAACAGCGGGAACCAGCTCGTCCACCAGAACAGCAGCCTCGGAGGCAGTCTTGTTCATCTTCCAGTTGCCTGCAATGATAGCCTTACGCTTTGCCTTATCCATGATACTCTATCTCCTTTATTTACCTTCTATCGTGCAGAAAGCTCTGCACAAACAAAAAGATGCGGCGGCGCTAAAGCCGCCGCACCCATTATGATGCCGGGATCAGATTATGCGTTCTGAATGACTGCGATGCCGGGCAGCTCCTTGCCCTCCAGATACTCCAGAGAAGCGCCGCCGCCGGTGGAGATGTGGGTCATCTTGTCGCCCAGCCCCATCTGCTGCACAGCTGCTGCGCTGTCGCCGCCGCCGATCACGGTGGTAGCATCGCTCTCAGCCATAGCCTTGGCAACTGCCAGAGTGCCAGCTGCCAGAGTGGGGTTCTCAAACACGCCCATGGGGCCGTTCCACACAACGGTCTTGGATGCCTTGACAGCATCGGCAAACAGCTTCATGCTCTCGGGGCCGATGTCGCAGCCTTCCATGTCAGCCGGGATCGCGGTGACAGGAACAACCGTGGTCTCAACAGGAGCGTCGATGGGATCGGGGAAGTCCTTGATGCAGACAGCATCAACGGGCAGCAGCAGCTTCACGCCCTTCTCCTGAGCCTTGGCCATCATCTCCTTGCAGTAATCCAGCTTGGAATCGTCGCACAGGCTCTTGCCGACCTCGTAGCCCTGAGCCTTGACGAAGGTGTAAGCCATGCCGCCGCCGATGATCAGAGTATCGACCTTCTCCAGCAGGTTGGAGATAACATTCAGCTTGTCTGCGACCTTTGCGCCGCCCAGAATAGCGGTGAAAGGACGAACGGGATCGTTCACAGCGTTGCCCAGATACTTGATCTCCTTCTCCATCAGGTAGCCGACAGCGGTATCCTTGATGAAGTCGGTGACACCTGCAGTGGAGCAGTGTGCACGGTGGCAGCTGCCGAATGCATCGTCAACATATGCATCAGCCAGAGAAGCCAGCTCTTCGCTGAACGCAGGCATGTTCTTGGTCTCTTCCTTGCGGAAGCGGGTGTTCTGCAGCAGAACGACATCGCCGTTGTTCATGGCAGCAACAGCAGCCTTTGCGTTCTCGCCCACAACATTGTCGTCGTCAGCAAACACAACGGTCTTGCCCAGCTTTGCGCTCAGAGCCACAGCAACGGGTGCCAGGCTGAACTTTGCCTCGGGGCCGTTCTTGGGCTTGCCCAGATGGCTGCACAGGATGACTTTTGCGCCATCGTTGACCAGCTTCTGGATGGTGGGCAGAGCTGCGTTGATGCGGTTCTCGTTGGTGATGACACCGTCCTTCATCGGGACGTTGAAATCGCAACGGACAAGCACCTTCTTGCCGCAGTAGTTCTGATCGTCGATCGTCTTCTTACCTAAACCCATGGTAATAAACTCCTCTCAAGTTTTAATTTCTGAACTAGAGTTTCGCTCGCATTCGGGGGATCTTGCCCCGTTACTCTACTATTATAAACAAAAACCGTGCACATTGCAAGGTTGCAAGATAGATAATAGTTTAACAAACATTTGCCGCTGATGCACGGAAATGTGTGTATTTTGACCGAAAGCCGCAGCCTTACCGTGTTTTCCGGCAGAACATTCCGCAAATGCGGTCATACATTCCCCATATGAACTTCTGGTTCCGCTGATCCCGCTCAAAAATTGCTTCCACACCAGCATAGCCGCTCGCCTTATACTTCCTGAAAAATTTTATTTCTCAGTCTGGTATGCTTCGTTGGCCGGTTCAGCTGCGTATTCTCCTAAGCAATGTTAGAAAATTCAACCGGATAGCTTTCTATCTTCGCACCGTATTTCTCGACAAGGTGTTGTCCGCGTTCCGTGTTTATCAGCAGGCAGGAAACGCCTTCTTTGCTATTGATCGTTCCTCCCTGTTCCACCAGAAGCTGCGGATCATATTTCTGAACGCCCCAATAATCTCCAATGGTAATGTCGCCCACACGCTGTCTTTGTGCGTAAGGGCATTGGTAGCAGCAGTCTCTATATATCTCACCACTCAAAAAATAATGATAATAAGATTCTGTATCCGGGTTTACAACACCTTCTACTTCTGCATCCAGTTCCAGCCACTGCAATTTTGTATTTTTTCATATTTTTCTCCTCACTTTTCTCTTTATAAAACAGCAATAAGCCTACGGCGGGTCGCACAAAGGCAATCCACCGTAGGCTTGAACTCTCCTTCAATCTTTATTTGTTGCTCCTTTTTGTGGGTCAAAACAGAGCTTCCAAAAGCCACCTACATATAGCCCTCAGGATTTCCCGCTTCTTGCAGTTTTTCAACAAATAAAACATTTGAAGGACAACTCAAGCCGTCAAAACCCTTTAGTTATCGTGGTATTTCTTGGTTGACCCTATGCGGTTGTCAAGTAAGGAACAAAAATTTTTGCAAAAAATAAGCCTTTCCAAGCCGAAACCGATACGGTTTCAAACTCGGAAAGACTTCTCTTGTTATTTTTTCGATTTGAGCTTTTCTCTCCTTCTTGATGCGTGATAGCATTTGTGCTATCATATAAATAGAAAATCACATTGCCACTTTGGAGACAATATTCTAATGTATGAGATTGAATTTTACGAAACAGAAGATGGAAAGTGTCCTATCTGGGATTTTCTTGAAGCTTTACGCCTCAAGGCTCCTACCAATAAAGATGCACGGATACAGCACAAACAGGCAAGCCTCTACATTGAACTACTTCATCAGTTTCGAAAGAAATCTCAAAAAACGCCTAAACGCGAAATTGAGAAAGCAAAAGCAGAGCGCAACGACTATCTTCGCAGAAAGGAGACTGCTAAATTATGAAAACATGGAATGATTACAAAGAATACGTTCGTACTGTAGACCCTAAAACAGCAAAGGACATCAAAGAAACAGAGGAAGTGGCTGCAATTGTCACTGCCATGGTTGAGCAGCGGAATGCGCTTGGCCTAAGCCAACGCGAACTTGCCGCCATGTGCGGTCTGCCGCAATCCTCTGTTGCAAGAATCGAGTCCTGCAAAACAACGCCTAATCTCGGAACCCTCTTGAATATTTTCCAGCACCTCGGATTAACGCTTACTGTTTCTCCCGTCAATCCTACCGTGTAATTTCTTATCACGGAGTCTGCTTCATTCAGCAGGCTCTTTTTTCTTTTTCTGTACTAGCATTCCCTTTCATCTTTTCGAGCGAAATTATAGCAGCATTTTCTCCGCGTCATATCATCCCCTAAATTGGCATTTTACCCTGCCACCAATCATTTGCCTTCAATAGTTTTCAGTTCTTCAAGGTGATAGTCGCCATGATAGAATTTAGAAACATCCATATCAAGAGCTTCAATTACCCGACACGCCAAGCCAAAAGAAGAAGTCAAAATGTTTCTTTCCCCAGATTCCAGCCTTTGATATTGACGTAAAGTTATATTGGCTCGATCAGCAACCTCTTGTTGCGTCATCCTTAACATTTGTCGTCTTTCCGATAAGACAGCCGCTGCTGTTGGAATTATCGTTTGAAAACCATCTAAAATTCCACCACTCATAGGAATCGCCTCCTCCATTACGTCCATTTGGTCATATTGTACGACCAATCGGACGTAATGTCAAGTCAAATACTTTTAGAGGTTCAAGCCTATTTTCGATTAACATTCGTTCTCAAATTCATTTTCTTCGAGCGAAATAACAACCGCATTTTTCTCAGCATCATACCGTCCTTTAAATTGATGGTCTTTTTTCTACAGCTAGACCATTTGTTTCCAGAAGCGCATGCAAAGAGCCATTCTGAAAAATCCACACTGAATAGGCGGTTCTGCATCCAGTGCGAAACCACCTGTTCATTTTTCACATTACTTTTATTGGAAACACAACTGCATTAAGCTCAGGTAGATACTTACCCTCTACCCTATGAAATTCTAACGGAGAAAAATTGTTTGCCTCAACCAAGCGATCGATGAACTGCTGGCTGCAAATTCGCATATAAATCACTTTTTGCGGCGCACCAATTTTGCATCCGTCCGGGGTCTTACCTCCTGTTGAAAGTTCCGCAATCAGATTCATCATCAGGGTAGATTTTCCATCGCCGGGATCACCCTGTAGCAGTGTAATTTTCCCGATTGCAATAAACGGATACCACAACCACCGAACATCTGTTGACTGAACTTCGCTGTACAGTGTCAGCAGCCGTTTCATTTCATTTTCCCCACTTTAGTTTCACAGTTTGATTTCATGCTTCTATTATACGCTTGTCAGATGTTTTTTTCTGTAAGCCAGCAGGTCACTTGTTCCTTAAAATGTGACCTGCTGGGTCACATTTTTGCCTCAGAAGCCATCTCCGCCAGAGGGAAAAAACAAAAATTCTGACTGCTAAGCGGATTGCTCTTTGAGTTTTTCTTGATTCATTTCTCTATAAGTCAAATAATTAAAGTATTCTTATGCGGGCATTTGAAAGGAAGATTGCCATATGTCCGTAAATTGTACTTCTCTTGGAAAACGAATCAGCTTCTACCGTTCAAAATCGAATCTGTCGCAGGAAACCCTCGCCGCAAAAGTCAACTGCAGCCGTGAACACATTGTCCGTATCGAAAATGGGACAAAGATTCCTAGCATTTCTGTTCTTGTCGAGATTGCCAACGCCTTATCCGTTTCTGCGGATGAGCTTTTGCTCGACTGTCTTGAACATTCATCTTCCTCTGCAAACTCCGAAATTCACCGCTTGCTGTTGGACTGTAATGAAACTGAGCAGGCTGTCATTATCCGCATGGCAAAGGAGTTAAAGGCTACTCTTATCAGCCTTGGAATTTAACATTTTTCGCAGTAAAAACACATAATAAAACGGCCCGCATAAGCTGCAGACGCACCCTCGAATTCTCCTGGGTGCTGTCTGTGGTTTATGCGGGCTTGACTAATTTCATTTTGGAAATGTTACATATACTCCTTTTACAATTTCTCTTACCTCTATACTGTCTTGTTCATCTTCAATCAAAATATTGATTTTTTCTCTACTTTCCCTTGTTATGCGGTTGTCAAGTAGGGCTTATCTGCTTTACTCTATATTTTTAAATTTTAGTCTAACGGTATCCAACTATTTTCCGCCGCCCTCTTAAATCAAAACCGCTCTGCTATCGTCTACATAAGGTTTTAACTTTTCAACCAACTCATATACCTCTTCCAACAAACTTATTCATAACATCCTTACCCAAATACTCCTTACTCCTTGCATCCCGCATCTGCTGATTGGCAATCAGTTTCCCAGTATTAAGATCATACTTTCTTACGCGATTATTATATACAAAGATAATATCATCTTCATTAAGAAATATGTGTCTAAGTCTTCGGTTTATAAGGCTCTGATGCAAAAAACTTTCTAATACGCTGACAAACGTCCACCCCTTTGCTTGTCGCTTGAAGAAGATTATGTTTCTATCTAAATCATCCATTACAACAAAAATGCAATGCTCATAAATTACTATACTCTTTGCATGATTCGGAAGGATAATTTCATACGAATCAGCAATCGTCAAATCATACATTTGTCTTATCGTAACAGTGATCTCATCCTCTTGAAAAATTCTCGGTTTCAATGCCCTTTGAGATGCCTTTCCGTTGCCAACTTTTTTGGGTTTCGTCCAAATGCTGTCTGTCCGAAAGATATCGTAATTCTTTATGTTCAAACTTTTTACCAACTCAGCCATATTTCGGAGATCATTTAGGCCATAAATTCCAAAACACCAATGCGCATTCGATGCTTTTTTATTCACTTCAATAAAATAATCCCAATCAACTAGTGAGATTGAATGCCCAATCACAACAATCTGTTCAGTGCACGCCAATCCATCAAAAAAAGCCTGATTGTTTTTAATAATTTCTTGACTGTCCTTGGTTAAATCCTTATCATACTGTCCGATCAAGTCAAACACATTGTCCTGTGCTACATCAATCATAGCCTGACGATAATTTTGCGGCTTCCTATTTTTCTGATGAAAATTTCCTGCCGCTCCTGGCTTATGTCCAAGAATCAATTTTTTCTTCTTTTTTCTGCTCCCATGGATGTAACAAACTTCTTTTACACCATACAGCGTTTCAATAAATTCTGTATAGTTAAAATCAAGGACCTTTCCCTGTGGATGAATAAGTCCATTCAGTGGTCGATCATCAGTTCCAACCTCAAGGCGCTCAATCCATCTACGAAAGGTCGGCTGAAGGTTATTTACTAAATTGGCCATTGGTGCCGCTGCAGCTTCCACAGCCATATAGAACTCCGCAGCGCCACTATCCTCATCACCATAAACCCCAAAATCGTCAAGCCACATATCGATGATATTCCTGCTCCCCATCAAATTGAGATTCAAAGTACCAAGTGCGTTTTCAAAGTCCGCCCATATGTCTTCGGCTGTTAATGCTGTTTCAAGACTATATCGAAGACTATTATTCTTGCCAAGACTATCACGAAAGTTATAGTAGCTTGAGGGGACTCTATGCATCAAGTCAAAGCCATTCCCTATAATATAAAGTGTATGTGCTGAAGGATTTACACTTTCCATCAAGATTGGTTTATATGTTTGCACTTTTGCCTCAAATAGTTTTCGCTCCTGTTCTTTCTGTTCTTGCCATTTTAAGTTTTCAGCTTGTTCCCGAATTTTTTCCTGCTTCTCATACCACTTTTTGTTGCAAATACGGCAGTATGAATTATCAGTTTCACTCAGAAATTGTTTGCCACAAGTTTTACAATTCTTTACTTCCATAGTTTAGACTGGCGTAATTCGCCCTAACTCCCAATGTTTTCGTTCGTATTCATCAATAGTCTTCAATTCTTCGCCAAGTTAATAGGCTCTCCATCGTTTTTATGATACCATGAATTTAACGTTCTTACAAGGCAATTTCATTCTACCTTCCCCATGTTGCTTAGGTCTTTCTTTTCTTTTACACTAGCCATAACAAAAGAGTTAAAGGCTACTCTTGTCAGCCTTGGAATTTAACATTCATCTGTATTAAAATCACAAATTAAAAAGCTCGCATACGCTGCAAACGTACCCTCGAACAAGCTTGAGTACTGTCTGTAGTTTATGCGAGCTTCACTTTATAACTCTTTAAGATTAAGGACAACTTATTTTTTCTTTACCATGCAGCGTTTCTTAAAGAACGAAATACCGTAGCAAAGAATTTGATCGTAGTCGTCCTCATATTCCTTCGCGTACATCCGATTATCAATTTGCCGCAGAGCCATATCGCATTCGCTCTCCAGATTTTCCAGTACTTTCGTGTACTTTGCTTCAAAGATTGCAACACGGGCATTGATGGAATCGTATACAACCACATCGCTTCGACCTTCTCCATGCTCCTTGTTGGAGTCTACCATATATCCGGCACCTGTAAAAATGCCCGCAAGGAAAGCGTGGTAGAAGTCTTCCCGATAGTCATGATAGCTGATGGTACGCCGGAGAAGAGCATTCATTTCTCTTGTAATGCCCTCACTGTCACCGTTCCAGACTGCATCGAACAAAGCATTTCGATTCCACTTCTTCGTACTGTCATCAAACCATTTAATGACTGTCGTTTCAAAAATCTCTTTGATTTCTGCATTCGGAATCATAAGGGCAACCATGTCATCTGGCAGCTCTCCCTTATAATCTTCTTCACGAGCTTTGGTCAAGTATCCTGTCAGATACAGCATACTCCAGAGGTTATCTTCCGAGGAGTGTAGATAATTATAGGTCAGGTTTTCATCCACACGCTGAACAATGCAGCCGCCAGCCATCAGGGTTTCAAGTTTATTTGTGATTGTACTCCCCGCATAGTCAATAAAGGAACGGATAATGGCATTGTCACTGGTATTCTTCCAGTAGCTGATGGGCTTGGCATTCGAATTGCGCTGCAGTTCTAGCAAGTAATTCATTACATCCCATGGACAATAAACATCAAAGTCACCAAAATGGTATCCATCATACCATTTCTTGATATTCTCAGCTTGCTCTGTTAAGTCAGCATCTTTTAATAACTGATTGACCTCGCTCTGCACGAATCCAAAATACTCATTTAGACGAGAGTTCGTGATAGTATCCGATACGAAATTATTTGTTCCTGTAAAGATGCTCTCTTTTGCAATCTTCAAACAGCCCGTAACAACTGCAAATTGAAGAGCTTGATTGTCTTTCAGTGCTTGCATCAGGCCTTTCATGACATCGAGCATTTCATCATAATAACCGTTATTGTTCGCTTTTGCTACGGGTACATCATACTCGTCTATAAGAAGAATTACAGGCTTTTCATAGTAACTTTGCATCATCGTTGTCAAAAGCATAAGGCTGCTCTTAACTTCTTTTATGGAGCCACTGCCATGTGCAAGATGCTCAAACGCTGTTTTTTGGAACTCTGTAGCATTTTCACTATCAAGCAAATAAAGATGTTTGTTGTACAAATCTGCTATCACCATTGTGAGCATATCATACGCCCCGGTGAAATCCAGTCCATCTACTTGCCGAAACGAAACAAAAATTGTAGGATATTGGTTCATCCACTCATCACATAATGCCTGATGCTCTGCAATTTCCAGTCCTTCAAACAACTTTCTGCTGTCCTTGCGGATGTCAAAGAAGCTTTCCAGCATACTCATACCAAGCGTCTTACCGAAACGCCGTGGGCGAGTGATAAGTGTCACTTCTGATTTTTCGTTCAAAATTTCCGTAATCAGGCCAGATTTGTCAATATAATAAAACCCACCGTTCCGAATCTTCTCAAAGTCCGAAATACCAACCGGGATGTTCAATTTTTTCATCTCTGCTGCTCCTTTCACATAGCCACGCACAGACTTTTCATCGCTTCTATGATACCATGAATCTCGTGTTCTTACAAGAAAAATTCTGCTTACCGCATTGATTCTGGCTACGGTTCATTCAGCATAGCCTGCCAGCACATCTTCAAATGGAAAACGAATTTTCACGCGCTCATCATTGAAAACCTCGATGCGATCAATAAAGGTTTCCACCACATTCTGCGATAAGTGCATCACATCGCCTGCTTTTCCCACGGTATCCATCACGGCTTGCAAATTATCAGCATCCTTCTTCACAGGCTGGAAAATTTGATTTTTCTCAGTACGCAGCCTTTGAATCTGCTCCATTCTTTCATCTTCCTGCGCTCTGTAGGCATCTCTCTGCCGGATGAATTCTTCCTTGCTTATATTTCCGTCGGCATACTGCTCATACAGTGCAACGCGCTGTTTTACGATCTCTGCCTTTTCTGCGCTAAGCTTTTCTTCCTGCCGTTCCAGTGCAGAGAAGCGGATCAAGGCTTTGCGTTCCCGTTCGTGCAGGACTTCCAGTATATGCTCCGCCTGTTTTATCTGCGCTGTCAGTGCATTTCGGACAATCTCTTCCAGCAATTTCTCAGAGATTGGGATTCGCTTGCAGGGACTGTCCACCGCTGCGGCTGAGAATCTGCAGTTAAACGAGGGGCCAAGTTTCTTGAGAACACGATATTTCATCAATTTTTGGCAATAGCCGCAGTAGACCTTGCCTTTCAAGGGATACTGGTGTTTTGTGTAGTTCCCGGCCTGATGATTCCCATGCTGCAGCATAATAACCTTTTGTGCCTGTTCAAATTCTTCCGGGGTCACGATGGCGGCATACGGCCAGTATCGCCCAGTGCCTCAGCAACTATATTCACAGCTTTCTGTACAGCCGGATCATTCTGTGCTGCTTTCTTGTCCGTCACACGGACATTTTCCAACACCTGCGGATAGATTTTCAGTGGTGTCGCCAACTCACTCATCGGCTTCTTCTTAGCCAGCATAACTTCCATCATCTTCAGGCTCGTCAAGATGCCGTCACCAGTGCTGGCGTACTTGCTGAAAATGATATGGCCGCTCTGCTCGCCACCGATACGGCAGCCATTCTTAGCCATGTACTCGTAGACATACTTATCACCAACAGCGGTCTTGGCGTAGCCAATGCCTTGTTCATCGAATGCCTTGTACAGACCAAAGTTGGACATAACGGTAGTAACAACAGTGTTGGTCAGCAGTTTACCACGCTCTTTCATGTAGCAGCCGTAGATATACAGGATATGGTCGCCGGTGATCACATTGCCCTTCTCGTCCACACACAGGCAACGGTCAGCATCGCCGTCAAAGGCAAAGCCGACGTCCAGCCCGTTCTCTACCACGAACTTCTGCAAGCCCTCAATATGCGTAGAACCTGCATTGTTGTTGATATAGCCTCAATCAGGTTTTCCGGCACATCTGCATAATTTGCCAGCAGCTGCTTCGTATCTTTCGGCAGGCAGTAACCGCCGCCCGATGTCAAGTCTTGGACAACTTTTTTCACAAATAAATTTGAAAAATCGCAAAAAAATAAGCCCTACAAGGTTTTCAGTCGGTTCCGAACCGATCTGAGCCTTGTAGGGCTTAACTGTTTTCTCTATATGATTTTATCTTAGACTGCCTGCAGTGGAGTGTTTTCCATCACTTTCTTAAACTGCTCCACTGTCATTTTTGCCTTTTCAGCGGCACGTTCCATTTTTAAATCGCCGTCTCGAACAAGCTGCACCAGCATCCGCATCTCACCAATGCTAATGCCTTCTTCTCTGCCTTCGGCCTTTACGCCCTGACTAAGGTTGCACATAACAAGCACCTCTCTTTCCAGATCTTCGTTCATTGCAACGCCAAATTCTTCTTCAAGAATTTTCTTTTTCTCAGTAGCTGCTCTGGATGAAGAGAGCAGCACATCCATAAATTTCACAATACCTGTATAGTTTTCTGTACCCGACTCTCCCAGACAAATCGTTACAACGCTCATCAAATCATAGTTTTCTGATTTTTCAACAGCATTTCCAATCAACTGCTCTGGCCGAATGGAATAACGAATCAGAGTATTCTGAAACTCTTTAGTTGGATGTGTACAAACCCAGATAGAGTACACTTTTCGGATTTTCCCATACTCTGAGTTCGTGAATATCGGGCCGTGCTGTGCAGAGATCATTCTGCTGCAATAATAGATTGCACGCTTCGTCAAAGGGTACCCCGGATTAAAAGCGGTCTGCGCTTCTACATTGATAATAAGACGTATCACATCTTTCTGTTCAGCAGAACCTTCTGATGCTGGTGCGATTGCATCGAACCGAACATCATAATTGATGGTTCCCTCAGTCAGCGTAGAATCCTCATTATTGCTACCAGCAATTACGTCAGAAGTTTTCTTGGGTCTGTTTGTATCATCAACATGAACGCCAACTGTACCCACTTCTGGAGTTCCTTCGATATACTTCTCTGCAATTTCGTCTACGGAGCAGGCACTGTACTCATTCACGCAGTTCTTCATAATCTGCGCCAGAATCTGTTTGTTGGCCAGCAGCTTCTTGGCAGCCTTATCATAACTCAAATCGTATTCCGTCTGCGTTATCGCATGAGCAAGCTGATTTTCCATCGGCATTCACTTCCTTACAGCAGGGTCAACAGGAGCATATACTATCCCTATTGTGCTTTCATCTTACCATAAAACACCTTGCATATCAAGCAGGCAGATGTAAACTTTTCAGCATAGATTTGTCCATATTGCCCATTCTGATTTGAATTCAGGCCAGCAAAATATTTCAATAGTGCCACACCTGTATTCCAGATTTTTCCGTCTTTTCTAACATTCCCGTTCATCTTTTTCAAGCGATATGATAACTGCGTTTTTCTCAGCTTCATACCTTCCCTTAAACTGATAGTCTTTCCCTGCAGCAAGATCATTTGCCTCTAATAACGCCTGGACGAACTGTACTCCATTGATCCTCATCCGGCACTGTCCGTCGGTCAGCAGCCTGTCCGGGACCTTAAAGGACATTGGATGTTCGGCAGCACATGGCGTAATTGCAATAGACTGCCGATCTTTCCTCTGCAAAATGCAAATATAGGCCGGACTTCCAAGAATACGGATAACATCTTTCCCCACATTCATTCTCCGACTTTCCGCCGGAATCGTCACCAGCAAATTCATAATTCGCTCAGAACTCATGTTGGCATTCCTCTCTCAGCAATCTCACCGCTCTGCTGTTCTATACTTTCAGACTGTTTTGCTAAATCCGGCAGTAATATATTTTCAGAGATTTCGCTTTCTTGGGACATCGACTCTTTTGAAAATGAATCTTCCTCCCGTACTGGCTCATCCAATACTGCTGACCCCTGATATCCAATAAAATCCTCAAACATGTTCATCTGATGATCTGCAATGTAGTCATTATAAGATTTTCCGATGCGATTCCTATAAGTATCCGGGAAGAATTTCATCTGTTTTTTCTTCATTTCGCCAGTAAGCGGGTCCGCATATTCCTGTGGCTTCGGTGTGAACATGATTGCTTCTTCCAAATCAAACAACATACAAAGGCCCTGATCTGAATTAGCCACTCGTCCAAGCACTTTATAACGGCATTCCCGATTCCAGTTCATGAGCCTGAAGATATTTTCTACAAATTCCAATGATGTAATATCCTTATTCACCCAGTTTTCGCCTTTCTGTCGTGCCCATTCAACAGACGCGCTGTCCTCTTCCGGGCACATAATCAACGCAAGCCGCTTCTTATTAGGGTGCAAAATCGGAAGGACATACTTGATTCCTTCAAAAAGCCGAATGCATGCCATATTAAATTTCATAACACCATATTTTATGCTCACTGCAGGTTTATTCAGCATGGAAAACTGGGTGCGCGGCGGAAGTTCATAGCCATCGAACTTTTCGTACTCCAGTTCTCTTTTATGTTCTTTCCGTATCTGTGCAAGTTCACGAATCAAGGAGATTTCCCGAACGCTCAGTTCCTGCGCCCTGCCTTTTTCTTCCATTCTATAAGTTCCTCCTACATCGACATCAAAAGATCATCCAGTTCACGTTGAACTTCATTTTTGCTTGGAATTGCACCAATCATGGGATTTTCTACGACTTGGCCAGATTCCATCACATCATTAACTGTAATGCTCTGAACCCATTTACTCCGATATAACCGGCATTTCAGATTCATCGAACAATTTTCTTGTTCATACTGATTTCTCCCAGTCAAAATCCGGGACTCATCTAATTCAAAAATCAGAAATTTTGCATTTCCCTGACCCCGGCAGATACCACGGCACTGGTAGCGGTAATTCATTTTCCAGTTCAACGTTTGAAAGACAAGCCCAGAAAATGCTCTGGCTGAAAAAACACTATGAACGTCATTGTCATCTCTCCAGTGCATCGCTGTTGAAAAGCCGTGATTGCTCTTTCGCAAAATCACGACCTGCAGAATCGGATGATAGAGCAGTTCCACATACTCGCAGTCGTCCAACCGGCTATGGCAGGCCTTGCTGAAACGGATTCCATTTTTAGAAATCGTCATAACCGGGCTACTCTGGTTGATAAAGCAAGTACCTGAAACCGTCATATATTCAGATTGAAGTGCCTTTCCCAGTGTTGCCCCAGCCCTCATCTCTGCTATATCGTTCAGTTTCATCACCTCTTCCGGCAGATAGGTGCTCAGGCAAAGGCTGCGGATACTTTCAGCATTGATGCCGCTCCAGTTCGGATGGATGCCCACAAAGCCTTTCAATGCTCCCTGCCGGATTACCACAATATCCTGCACCCCGCACTTTTTGCTGCTGGATGCCACAAGATGTGCAGCTCGTGCGATTTCTGGGGAAACAATCGCTTCGTGATGTTCCGGGACATAGGCAGAGCAGCGATTGCCGTTATTCTTCGTGACCTTGCCCAGTTTGTAATCTACCACAATGCTCTTCCTAGCTTCCAGATCACCCCAGCGGCGTTCATTTTTCATGATGTTTGCCACCATCATGCCGTTCCACTCCTGCCTACCGCGCAGGGTGCTGCGCTTTTTCTGTGTCAGCACTGCCGCGATCTGATCGTAGTTATAGCCCTGGATAAACGCCAGAAAAATAAACCGCACCGTCTTTGCTTCTTCCGGCTCAATTACCAACCGTCCATCCTTCGTATGCCGATATCCCATCAGGTCGGCCACCGGGTACTGGCCTGTCATAATACGCTGGTCATACGAAAGGATCATCCGGCGACTCTTGTTGCCCGATTCCCAATCTGCCAGAAGTGCTTGAATGTCCAAACTATATTGGCTGCTTGGATTCAGCGTGTAGATGTTTTCAGTTTCAAAGTACACGCCAATGGGATGTGCCGGGTGCATGGTTTTCAATGCTGCAATCTGCGTCATACAATCCGAAAAATTTCGCGCAAACCGCGAAATGCTGGCACAGATAATCAAGTCCATCTTCTGGTCTTTGGCATCTCGCATCATGCGCTTAAACGCATCCCGTTTCCGCAGTGAAGTACCCGATTTTCCTTCATCGCTGTAAATATCCTGCAAATTCCAGTTTTCCGTTTCTGCAATCTTTTTGGTGTAATATAGAGTCTGGTTTTCAATGGAAGAAATCTGTTCTTCGCTGGAAGTGCTGACACGGGCATAAACCGCCACACGCTTCAGGTCGCTGTCGTAAATCGACGGTGTCGGTTTCGCCGGACGAAAGTAATCTTTTGCCGTTTTCTGCCCCTGTTCTGTCTGCTTATGGATTCTGTCACGAATCTCTGCTTTTCGCCTTTCAGATTCCAGATGTCGGCTCTGCCAGTCTGCCCCACTCGGTAGCACTTCAAGGTTTTCTACCGGAATACACTCTACGTCTTTTGGATTATACTGTCCTTCCACGTTCATTTTTTTCAGCCTTTGTCATTTCATGTTCCAGTCGGATTCTCCACTCAAGATAATCTTTCCTTCGGATCGATGTATATTTTTCAGCCAAATCTTTCAGGCTCTGCCGCTGGTTATCAACGTCAAGAATGGTGTCGATTCTCTGGTCATCATCGTCTGTAACAATATCCACTCGCATCGGCAAGTCAAACAGATATTTCAACAGAAAACAGAAATCACAGGTATTTGCTGCAAGATAGGCCCTTGTCTGCGAGAAAATCAGATTTATGGAACCATTTTTGCAATCTTTGAGCAGATGCACCATTTCCGGGCGTTTATAAATTTCCTTATTCCCTGTGATGTCAATATAAACACCAACCAGCTTTTTATCGCTATCAGTTTTAAACTTTTCAGCATAGTAGGAACTGTGATAGGCTACTGCCGCATCCTTAGAGCGCTCCCACAATTTTGCAAGTTTCACATAGCCGCCAACTTTATACCTGTGGTCCATTCACAGCACCTTCTTCCGGCTGAACACTCCAATACCATCTCCGCTTTTTCTGGTAGCAGTGGATTCCCATTTCTGTTTTTACCATCCGTGCCACTCGTTTGCTGACACCCTCATTGTCCAGACGGCAATAAATTTCATTCGCGCTCATATCGCCTTTTTCAAGAAAATGCTTAATCCAATAGACCGCTTTTTGCTGTTCCGATTCAAATTCGGGTTTTCTATCTGGTTTCTGATTTTCAAAAGATTGCGGCCTGCATTCCAGCCACTGAAAGCCCTTGTCGGCGGAAATGGAAAAGCGGATGTCTTCTGCCGTAGGCGCAAGACTGTTTTTGATTTGATGTACAATTCTTATATCAGGATTCTCTGTATCTCGCTCCACCTGCAGGACGCTTCGTGCTGCTGCCACAACATCAATGCTGCCAAGGCTGCGGTACAGCCCTTTGGAGCCTTCTTTTTTATTAAGGTGACCAATCAAAACAATGGCACAGTCATAGCCAGCAGCCCACATTCCAAGGCGGCGCATCAGTTTTCGTGCCCTGCCTGCGATCTGTAAATCGGAATCACTGCCAAGATAAGCCTGAATCGGGTCGATCACGACCAATCGCGGCCGGAATTCAATGATTGCCTGACGGATGCGTTCATCGTCCAATGTAAGGCCGTTATAAACTTCTTCATTGATGAAAGCAATCTTTCTGCAGTCTGCCCCACAGCGTTCCAGACGGGGCTTTATCGTGTCAGAAACCCCATCCTCGGAGCATTGATAAATCACTTTTTGCGGCGCACTAATTTTGCATCCGTCCGGGGTCCTACCACCCATTGAAAGTTCCGCAATCAGATTCATCATCATGGTGGATTTTCCGTCACCGGGATCACCCTGCAGCAGTGTGATTTTCCCGATTGCGATAAACGGATACCACAACCACCGAACATCTGTTGACTGAACTTCGCTGTACAGTGTCAGCAGCCGTTCCATTTCATTTTCCCCACTTTAGTTTCACAGTTTGATTTCATGCTTTTATTATACGCTTGTCAGATGTTTTTTTCTGTAAGCCACCAGTTTACATGTGCATCGAAATGTAAACCAGTAGTTTACATTTCGCTCTCAGAATACACGACTGCTAGAGGTGTACCCACCAAATTCTGAGCTATGCATTTGGCTTTTTTCTATTGTTATAGTGCTAAAAATCAAAAATAATAGTATTAACTTATGTGGGCATTTGAAAGGAATGTTTTGTATGTCCATTAATTGTATTGCTTTGGGGAAACGAATTTGTTTTTATCGTTTGAAGTTCAATATAACTCAAGAAAAGTTAGCAGCCTTGACCAACTGTAGTCGTGAATATATTGCTTACCTTGAAAGTGGCACTAAGACTCCCAGTTTGCCAACCTTGATTGATCTCGCCAATGTTCTACATATTTCTGTTGATGATTTACTCGTTGACAGTCTTGATTATTCTTTTTCCACTTCTGGTTCTGACTTACACCGACTTCTATTGGATTGTAATCAAACCGAGCAAGAAATCATTATCCGCATGGTGAAAGAATTAAAGGCCACACTTGCCAGTCTCGGAATTTAACATTTTTTCGTAAGAAAAGCGAAAATTGAAACGGCCCGCATAAGCTACAGACGCACCCTCGAATTCTCCTGGGTGCTGTTTGTGGTTTATACGACCCTATGTTTTTGATTGTCGGAACTCAGTATGTACCTTAGACCACTTTTCCGCATAGCCACTCAGTGTCTGGTTAGGACACCACCTACCTATAACTATCACATTCCTGCGGAATGAAACACCCTCATAGTCGAGAAGATACTAATCCTCTCAACTATGAGGGCGTTGCTTTTATTCAAGCAGTTCCAAAGGCGGGTTATCCGGGTCTGGCATCTTATATGTACCATACCTGCCGAAGCATTACTGCCGCCAGTTCCAGAAGTACTACCACGCCGCCGACCACCTGCGGTATCATAAAAATCACAAATCCACCGATCAGCATTTGAAGTGCTTCCATTCCTTGCGACTGATGCATGAGGTACGAAAGAATCGCCGTTGCCAATAGCACACTGCCCAGCAGATAGAAAAACCATGCCGAACAGTGATGCAGAAATACCACAAACCATTTTGCCAGCCACACAGCAAGGATCAGCGGCAGGGTTATCATCACCAGAACCAATTTTAACAGCCATCGAATCGCTTTCATAATGTCCTCTTTCCGGCCGTTTTGTTGCCCATATTATAACACACTCTTTGATGTTACAACATGGACAACTCAGCCTTTTCAAACTTTAACCTGTGTGTAACGCTTTTACAGCATCCTGAATGCTCTGCTCATATTTGAACCGTACCACAATGCGCCCGCCATCATATACAAAGACATTCTCAATGAACGCCGACACCATACTTGCCGTAAGCCGCGTTCCATTTAAAAAGTTTTCTGCCTGCTCTGCCGCTGCGCGCACAGTTCCCGGCACAACGCTCTTGGTTGATTCTTCCACTTTGGATTGTTCAATTTGCTCTTGTACCTCTGAAATTCGTCTATCACACTCCTGCTTTTTCTGCTTGTAAGTATCCAGTAAGAGCGTTCCTGCTGCATATTCCTCATACATCCGCATCTTCTCCCCTTTCAGATTTTTAAGTTCCTGCTCCATCAGAGTTTTGCGGCGGCTTGCCTTTTTGTGGGCTTCCTTCAATCCTTGTTCTTCCTTTTGAATATCTCCATAGAGGACATCAAGCAGGGAGAGTTCCTTTTTAAGTGCTTGAAAAACCGCATTTTCAATGTCACTGACCTGAAAGACTTCGGATGTACATTGAGTTTGCCCCACAAGTTCCAGTCCTTCTCTGCACCAGAATGTTGGAACAGCCTGTTTGAAATTGTGCGCCATCACTCGCCTACAATTTCCGCAGCGAACTTTTCCTTTTAACGGAAAGTCCACGCTGCCCATCAGTACTTTATGGCTGTTACTCTTTATGACAAGCTGCGCTTTTTCAAATTCTTCACGACTTACGATTGCTTCATGGGTTCCCTCTGTAATGTACTGCTGCCCTTTGGGAACTGTCCTGATAATGCTTTTGCCGGAAATCAGTGTTTTGGTTTTGCCCAAAACCATCGCCCCGGTGTACACATACGCCGTGAGGATTTTCCAAACGCGAGAACTATCCCATAAGATCACTGGAGCGATGGTATAGGTCGTTTCCTTGCCGTACATCTTATTTTCTTTGTTATATACGCTCGGAACAGGAACACTTTCATCATTCAGCATCATTGCTATATCTCTTGTTCCCAACCCCAGAATCGCAAGGTCGAAAATACGCCGCACGATTTTTGCTGCTGGCGGGTCGATGATAAATGCGCCCTTTTTGTCCGGGTCGAACTGATAGCCGAACGGTGCAGCAGATGCAGTTGTGATGCCTTTACGCCACTTGACCTGATTTGCAGTCCGCAGTTTCTTTCCTGCATCCCGGCAGTACATCGTGTTCACGAGATTACTGACGACCACATCCATCCCCAGCGTTGTACCTTTATAATTATTGCTATCATAGTTATCATTGATAGCAATGAGCCGGACACCCAGCAGAGGAAAAATCTGCTCCATGTACTCACCCACGCCGATATAATCACGGCCAAAACGGGAAAGGTCTTTCACGATGATAGTATCAATCTTGCCATTGCGCACACCATCCATCATCTGCTGGAATCCAGGTCTGTCAAAATTGCTGCCTGTGTAGCCGTCATCTACAAAATCCATCACAGGCACATTTTGCAAACTTTCTTTGCAGGAGATATACCGCAGGATCAGTTCTTTCTGGTTCTCAATGCTGTTGCTCTTATCCTTGCCATCTTTGCCCAAATCGCCATCAGCCCTTGAAATGCGCTGATACGCTGCAATCATGTTTCTGCACTCTCCTTTCCAAGTTCTGTAAACACATCCTGAAATCCGAAAACAATCCGAATCCGCTTGTCTGCACTTACTTCGATTTTCTGCACAAGGGATTTTACCAACTGAATGTCAAATTCAAAGTTGTCCAGATGTTCTTCCAAATGAGAAGTCATATTCAGGTATTCTTCGATCTGCCGTTCTACTTCCGCTTTTTTGTTTTCTGCTTCCTGCAGCGCAGCCCGTAGACCATCATACTGTCTGGAATAATCTTCCCGAATCAGCTGGTAATCTTCGGAATCCACCACACCAGCCACATAGTCTGCATAAAGCTGTTCCCGCTTCTTGGCCATCTGGCTGACTTTATCGGTCAGGCTCATAATTTCACCCTTTGCCCGGTAAACGGGATTCTGCACATCCTCGATTTTCTGCAATTCTTCCAGCACCTTCCGTTTATCGCTCAGCTGGACAATGAACAAATGCAGCTGATCCATTATCAGGGCTTTCAGCAGTTTTTCTGGAATCTGATGGCCGATGCACTTATCGTCAGCCTGTCTTGCCTTGCAGATGTAATAGCAGACCTTTTTACTTTCTTCCGCTCCATGCGGCAGTCGTTCAAACTCCATCGGTCTGCCGCAGTCTGCGCAAAACACCATTCCTGCAAGGTCATTCTGATATTCTGCCCGAATCTGCTCCGACTTTGCTCTTACTGTCTTGAATACTGCTCGATTCTTGTTCAAGATTTTTTGCACCTTTTCAAAATCATCCCTTGCAATGATGGCCGGATGTGTGTTCTTTGCCACATACCACTGTTCTTTGGGAAGGTCGTGCTTGTCCTGTCCTGCGAATAACTTCTGTGTACTTTTATTGTTGATGGTATCGCCCACATAGGTTTGATTTTCCAAGATGTGCCGGATTGTGGTTACGCCCCACTTTTTACAGGTAAGCACTTCTTTCCCCTCAACCATTTTTCTATGCCACTCTCGTGGAGTCGGAACCTGCAGCAATGTCATTCGTCGAGCAATTTCAAAAATTGGCACACCCATCAGTTCCCACTGGAAAATCAACTGCACATAAAATGCAGCTTCCGGGTCAATTTCATTTCGCTTTGTCACGGAGTTCCGAATATAGCCATACGGAGCATCGTTTCCGACAGCATAGCCTGCTTCTTTTTTGCGCTGCAAGGAAGTCCATATCTTTTTGGATATGTCTTTCGCGTACATTGCGTTGACCATATTCCGAATCGGGAGAGCCAGACTTTCCATATCCTCTTTGCGCGTACTGTCAAAATTATCTGTAACAGCAATCAATCGAATCCCCAAAAATGGGAACACCGTTTCGATATAGTATCCTGCTTCCAGATAGTTGCGGCCAAAGCGTGAGAGGTCTTTCACCACGATGCACTTGATTTTCTTCTGCCGTACATCGTTCATCAGGCGGGTAAATGCAGGCCGCTTGAAATTTGTTCCCGTAAATCCATTGTCGAAGTAGGTATCCACATAGCTCAGTTCCCTGCTGCGGTTGATATAGTCCTGCACCAGTGCGATCTGCGTTTCCATGCTTTCTTCTGTTTCTTCATCCTCAACAGAAAGCCGCCCATAGATTGCCGCAGGCATTTTTGCTTCTTCCAGTTCCGGGAGCAGCACAGAAGCTGCCGCCTGTTCCGGCTGCGGGAGATTTTTTCTACTCTTTCGTGCCACTGTCTGTACCCTCCACTTCTATCCGACTAAGCATCTGTTTCCATTCATCCGTTTTCATGGTCAGGCTGATTTCTACCTGTCCATCGTCCAGTAATGTAACCGTGACCTGCTCGATATACTTTTTCACAAAATTGCGGTCAAGTTCCTCCGGGGTCTTATACTGTGCCATCTGCTGAATCCACGGATTGCGCAGGCTCAACGCCCGTTCCCATACCAGCGTATCTTCCATAATTGCTGTAAGCTGTTCATTCAATTTCCGATGTGCTTCTTCGTAGTCCAGCAGTTCGGCACAATATTGTTCTTTGGTGATTTCATCGGCCATATAACTCTCATACAGCGGCACACGGCGAAACTGTTCCATATTCAGTTCGGCCAGAACGGACTTCATCTGCACCGACTTTTCAGCTCGGACTGCTTCAATCACTTTCCTGCCTGCTCCCTGCTGAATCGCTGCAGCCAGCTTTTCTTCTTCCAGATGTTCCAATTCCAGAGCATCCATCACCTTTTTATAAATGGTAGCTGCCGGAACTTTCAAATTCTTTCCGTTTTCCTTATGTGCACGGCAATGGCGGCAATAGAAAAGTTCTTCCTCCGTTTTCTTATCCTTATGCCAGCATAGTGCGTAGCCGCAAGTGCAGACAATGTGTTTTGCCAGCGGGTTCGGTTTTTTGTAGCTTTTCCGAATGGAGATTTTGTTCTCCCCCTCCCTCATATTGCAAGGGAAAGCATAGAACTGTTCTTTGGTTATGTATGGTTCGTGGCAGTTTTCTGCAATGATCTGGCGGCTTCCATTTGCCGCCGCACCTGTATAAGTCGGATTTCGGAACAAGCAACGCAGCATATCGGTTGTCCACTGGTCGGATTCTGCATCATAAGACTTTCCCAAAATTCTCTTTTTGTGTCTCATTGGGGGTTCAACACCCTGCTCATTTAACCACTTTGCAATGTCACGCATTTTCTGACCGGACGCATATCTGGAAAAAGCCTCGCTTAAATAAGGAGCAACTTCTTCATCCTTTATCATGTTGCTTTCGCCATTCCTGCGGATATAGCCAAATGGAACAGAACTTGTCAACCGGAATCCTGCGCCTTGTTTCCTTCTCCACGCAAACATGATTTCTGCGTGCATCTCACAGCGTTTTGCTTCAAAATAGTCCTCGACTTCTTTTCGGCTGGCTGTTCTGGTGTCCAAGCCCTCATCCAGCACGATCAGGTCGATGCCCGTCGCATAGAGCGTTTCCTTGATTGCCTGTCGTGCCGCCGGGAAATCCGGCCCGCAGTAGTACATGGATGCCACAATAATGCAATCAAATTTTCGCTCTACGCCATCATCGGTCATTTGGTCAAACGCGGTACGCGCCTTTTCATCGTTCTTGCGGTCAAAATACTTTTTCAGCAAATCTAGTTCTTTATGTTCCGCCAGATATGCCGCAATACGCTGATTCTGCTCGGCAATCGCCAGTTCACCTTGATGGTTCTTCCAAGGAAGTGTCCGGGTATAGCTTACACACTTCATACTGCACTTTCCTCCGTTTCTGCTGCCGGAACACTACTGCAATATTCCAGCACATTGCGAATTTCCTGATCGAACCGATACTGAATATGAATATGTTCCTTATCATAGACGGTGATGCTTTCTACCAGTTCCACCAGAACGCGGCGGTTCAGACTTGTCAGGTTTTGGTAGGACTTGAAATCTTCGATCCATGGCAGATGTTCCACATCCAGATTGTTCAGGCAATCCCTCTGGCGGTTCATTTCTGCTTTGGCCTTGCGGATGGTTTCAACCTTTTCATTAAAGGAATGGCTGAATTCCTTATACTCTTCCTTGCTGACAATACCGCCGCTCATATCTTCATAAAGCTGGCGGCGCAAGGTCTGGTATTTCTGTTCTTCCTGCTCCAGCATCTTCAGATGTTCTTCCACAGATTTCAGTCTGCGCTCATTCTTCGGAATCTCATTAATTTCATCGAGCCGATGTTCCAGTCCACTGATCTGCTGGACTTTCCCCTGCAATGCGGCCAGCACCACTTCGGCCAGCTTACTTTCGCTGATAAGATGTGAGGAACAGCCTAAACCATTGTGGTTTGTGACGCAGTGCAGATAAATATATTTCTTTCCATTTTTCGACACCGTGCGCCGCACCATGTTCTGCCCACAACCACCGCAGCGAACGATGCCCGAAAATAGATTTACAGTCTGCTGTCCTTTCGATGCACAGGTGTCCAACTTCAAGACTTCCTGCACAGTATCGAACAGCTTTTGCGGAATGATTGCTTCGTGCATATTGGGAACTCTGATCCAACCGGATTCTTCCACATCCCGAATCTTCTTGATTTTGTAATTGATCTTCTGCCGCCTGCCCTGTACCATCGTTCCAGTGTAGATTTCATTTTTTAGAATCCGAAGCACCTGAATCGCCTGCCACTTTGCATGAGTGCCAGCTTTGAACCCACTGTGATAATTCAGACCACACAGCCGTTTGTACTCGCTGGGAGCCAGCACGTTCTCGCTGTTCAGCTGCTCGGCAATCGCCTGTGCGCTCATTCCTTCCAGTTTTCTGCGGTAGATAGAGCGGACAATATCTGCTGCATACTCGTCTACCACCAGACGGTTTTTGTTCCGTTTGTCTTTGCAGTAGCCGTAGATTGCATAACCGCCGATGAACTCACCTTTGCGCCGTTTCATGTCCAGCTGGCTGCGCACCTTGATGGAAATATCCCTACAGTAGGAATCGTTCAGCAGATTCTTGAACGGAACTACAATGCTGTCCGAATCGCTGCTCTCGGTGTTCGCATTGTCATAGTTGTCGTTGATGGCGATAAAGCGAATCCCCATCATGGGAAAAATCTGTTCCAGATACTTTCCCATCTCAATGTAATTACGACCAAGTCGGGATAAGTCCTTGACGATGATGCAGTTGATTTTGCCGGATTTAATATCCTCCATCATTTGCTTGAAGCCCGGACGTTCAAAATTGGTTCCCGTGTAGCCATCATCAGTGTACTCTTCGACCAAATGCAGTCCTGGCCGTTCTGCAGCAAAATCCCGAATCAGTTCTCTCTGGTTGCCGATGCTGTTGCTCTCGGCCTTGTCGCCATCCTCGATGGACAATCTCAGATAGGCCGCTGCCCGTATGTCTTTATGCTTTTCCTTGTAAAAAAACAAAGCCATTAAACCTCCCGTCTCCACGCATATTGCATGGTAAAATCCAGAAAGTTAATGGCTTTTGATTGCACTATTCACTTAACCCGTCTGTATTTTACCAAGCTGCCGCACAAAAATCAAGCTGCAGCGCACATTTTTCAGAATTCCAAAAATTGTTCTTGTTCAGTGCTTTCCCATGCTCTGCAACAGACAATCCCACAGTTCGCTGCCTTCTGACCGAAATGATTCATATACGGTAATGCCCTTGATGACGGCTTTTCTGTGATGCTTAGGCTCCGTATGCTCCTGCTTGGGCTTTTCGTCAAATCGTTCTTTCTGCTTCATGGAAATCAATCCCCCTTTACTAATATGAATTCAGAAAGGCATTGGGGGATACAGTGTTTGAAAAAAACACAGAAAATTTTGAAAAGTGTATCCTGCATCGGGGCTTCGGATTCATATTTATAGAAGCAGCTTTTTTGATGGGCCTGCGGAATACGGTAAAACGCTGGGGCTTTTTTCTCTCTTAGCGCAAGATTCGCCCATAGCCGCTCAAAACTCACTTTCGTGGTTTTTCCCGGCTGGCAATCTTGATGGGGATTCCGTTCCCCATTCCCACGGTACACACAAAATCTTGGATTTTGGCTATCTGGCTCCACATGAATGTGTTCGCAGCCGAACGCCTACGGCTTATCGGGAGTTGCTCTGCAACTATAAAGTGCAGGAGGATTATGCTATGGCTCGACCAAAGAAAGACGAATCGCTTCATAGGGGGAAACGAGTTTACATCCGTTTCACAGAATTGGAATATGAGCTGGTAGCCGGATACGCTAAAGACGCCGGATACCCGATTGGTACTTTTGTACGCAAACAGGCTCTCCGCGAAAAGCTGGAAGTCAATTATAATATCGTTGCCGATCTGGGAGAAATTCAGAATTTGACGGTGCAGGCCGCAGGCATCGGGAACAATCTCAACCAGATTGCCCGCTTTTTTCACGGCGGCGGTCTGGCATCACGCGGAATGTTAGAAGAACTGAAAAAGTGCATTGCGGAAATCCGTGAACTACGGCAGGAAATCGTTCAGCTTGGAGGTGTATATCGTGGCAATTCTAAAACACATCGCAAGTAAAAATGCCAATTATGGGAGTGCCATCGACTATCTTAAATACCAGCACGACGAGTTTCATCTGGTTCCAGTTCTGGATGAAAGTGGGAATATGCTGCTTCGGGAAGAATTTTATCTTGACGGTTTGAACTGCCATCCCGAAACCTTCGACCTTGAATGTGAACTGTTAAACCAGCAGCACCATAAGAACAACACCTATGATGAAATCAAAAGCCACCACTACATTATCAGCCATGACCCCAGAGATAACGCCGACCACGATCTAACAGGAGAATGTGCACAGGCCATCGGGCTGGAATACGCAAAAGCTAATTTTCCAGGGCATCAGGCTTTGGTCTGCACCCATACAGATGGCAATAACGGAACAGGCAACATCCATACCCACATCATAATCAACAGCCTGCGCAAATTCGATATAGAGCCTCAGACCTACACCGAACGGCCAATCGACTGCAAGGCTGGATACAAGCACCACCTTACCAAAGACTATTTGAAGCACCTGCAAAAATCTTTGATGGATATTTGCCAGCGCGAAGGGCTGCATCAGGTCGATCTGCTCTCCCCTGCTGCGGATAAAATCACACAGCAGGAGTACCATGCGCAGCGGCGTGGGCAGCTGAATCTGGACATTACAAACATGGAACTTCTGGGCGATGGCATCACCCCCATGCACACTACCTTTGAAACAAACAAAGAAAAATTCCGCAATGCCATTTCTGACATTGCGGAACGTGCCACATCTTTTGAGGAATTTCAACGGTTATTAAAAGCGGAATACGGAATTTTGGTAAAAGACCATCGTGGACGATTCAGCTATCTTCCTGCTGACCGACAGAAATTTATTTCTGCCCGCGCTCTCGGTTCTAATTATGACCGCGACAGGCTTCTCCGCATTTTTGCAGAAAATGCGCAGAACAAAGAACGGAACAATCCTCATTGGGCAGCAGATGATCCTATGGCTATTTTGTTCATTAAGTCTGACCTGCGCCTTGTGGTTGACTTGCAGACCTGCGTAAAAGCACAGCAGAGCCGCGCCTATGCGCAGAAAGTCAAGATTTCCAATTTGCAGCAGATGGCACGAACAGTCGCTTATGTGCAGGAACATGGATACGATTCTTACGAAAAACTCTCCGATACCACTAACGCCATTCAATCTAAAATGGCAAAAGCCCGAAGTGATGCCAAATTCACCGAAGCAAAATTGAAAAAAGTCAATGAGCAGATTCGTTATTTAGGCCAGTATCTTTCTACAAAATCAGTCTATGGTGATTTCTTGAAATCCGGCAATAAGAAATCTTTCCGTCAGGCTCATGCAGAGGATATTGCCAAATATGAAGAAGCCCTCCGCATCCTAAAGCAGCACTCCCCAGATGGAAGGTTCCCGACCATGAAAGACCTCCGGGCTGAAAAGGAGCAGCTTACCATTCAGAAAGATGCCCAGTATGACACCTACCACTATTTCAAAGATTACCACAGGGAACTCCAGACTGTATGTGCCAATGTAGATAACATTCTGGGAACAGAACGAGAAGCACGGCGCGAACAGCAGCAATCCCGAAAGAACGAACACTCTCTATAAAACAAAAAGCCAGCCCTGGTCTTTCCTGCGAAAGACTAGGGCTGACCCTTTTCTACCATATTACTCTTACTTTGTTTAATCAATCCAACGAATAGGATACCCTTGTGCTTGAAGCTGCTCAACATAGGTGCTTCTGTATGTAGAATCCTCAATTTTCTCCATTACCCACTTTGGTATCAGAATCAAATCGTATACGCTGAGGACTCCATCAGATGGATAGCTTTTCTGGCTCAACTCGTGCATAAAAGATGGCCTCCTTTTTGGGGAAGCCATCTCAACGATATTACGGTATTTTAACTTTTTCGGCTTCTTTCCTGTTCCTGCTGCGGCGTATTGTCTTTTTGTCGCCGCTCAGCCTGCTTAATATGCAGCCGATCAAGCACCGACCACCTGCCGCCAATGCGCCGGGGCTTTTTTGGTACATTGTTGACGCAGCCATCTATCATATTGTAGTTTTGCTCTGTGCCAGATTCTTTGGCGCGTTCCGCTGTACCGTTTTCAAAGAACTTCTGGTGGTGCAGCAGTTCAGGCTTTGGGCCTTGTAAAAAAGCACGCATCTTTCTGGTAGCTTCTCCATCGAAACCTAAAACTGTCTGCGTCACAAAGGCTCCACTCTCGTGAAGAATAATGCTCGGCGGTGGATTCTTTGTTTGTTCACTTCTCATCTGAACAAACCGCTGACCATCGACCTCCACTTCATCCGATACCAGCCATGTGCCTTTTTGTCCTGCCACCTGATAGCCGCCCTCATCAAGAATCAGGTATGTGCCACTCTGGGGCTTTGGGAAAAAGCCGTTGAATCTCACCAACCTATCCTTATCAACATAGAAAAAAGATGTTCTGCCTGCCTCAGTCAATCCGATTACATCACTGACCCCAAATTTTCTAATTTTGAATTTGTCCGGGTTAATTCTTTCCATCTTTTTACGAATCGCTTCCGCGCCCATTCCTCTCGTAGCCGTACCAGAATAGCCTGTACCATAATTATCTGCGGTTATCATAAAACCATGCTGAATCTGGTATTCATAGCTACGGCAGCGATACTCACGGTTTTTCTCAGAATTGTCGATCTGATAGATTACAAACACATCTGAACTCATTTTCCTGCATCATCCTCCGGCCTATGCCATTCCAGTTCCAGCCCCTTGAACTGTTGCTCATTCAACTGCTGCATCTTCGGGATGGTCTGCTGAACCAGCGCAGCCATCTCCGCATCCTCTGCCACAAGCAGCTGGACCTCCGTCAACACCTGAATCGTATCTTTGAGCGTCGGCTGCTCAAACATCGCCATCAGCATCAATTCCAGTTCATCAAAACGCATCATAACTCAATATCTCCTCTCTTTTTGCCTTTCTGCGGTTTGGGCTGCTCCTGTGCAAGCTGCTCCTGCTTTTTGGCTTTCAGACTGCGCAGGGCATCCAGAACAGACTTTTTCGTGTTGCTGCGTTCCTGCTCTTTACTCTGCTGCCGTGCTACCATCAGTTTTTCCATATCGGAAATAGCCTGCTGCACCAGCTTATCATCCCTGAAGTAGTTGATGGAGTTGATGTTCTCACGCTGCACTTTGTCGTTCACGACCAGCTCATACATTCCAACAAAGCCGCCATCTTCCTCGATGCAGAATCCAATGCACTTGTCAGCATTCATCCGTTCGGACGGAATCTTGTCATAGGCTTCCAAGGCTTCTTCCATGGTCAGATGGTCGTGGAACTCTCCCGCAAACGTAAACTCCAAACACTCCGCAACATAAAAGCTGAGCGTTTCTTCCGGCGCAGGTCTTTCTGCGGCGAGTTTTTCTTTCAAAACCTCTGCCTGCTGCTCTGCCACCATATCGGCTTGTTCCCGCAGTTCTGCCGCGTCCATGATCCTGCCCTGTGCTGCATCGCAGCCGAACTCTGCCAGCAGCTCCGTCATAGCATCCTGCACAGACTTATCTCCGTCCGTTTCGAGAATGCCGCCATCCCGTTCCGTGAAGTCCTTATTATATAAGGTATAGTCGAAGCCATCGTCACAGGTCTGAATGTGAAAATAGGCATCCGGCAATTCGTAGGCCAGTTCCACATCCTGCACGGCTAAGGTCCCCTGTAACAGCTGGACAACATGATTCTGGATATACGGGTTATCCCAGCCCGGAACCGTTTTATAATCCTCTACGATGGTGTCAATGCCGTTCCTGCACTGCAAAACATCCAGTGAACCCGGCAGAGGATTAGGATTTTTCTCCACGCCCAAGGCTTTCATGTAATGGTTCGGAAGGGCCTGATACTGTGACATTGCATCATCCAGATTGCCGAACCGCTCAATTTTCAAAGGCGCGTCCTGCAAATTTTCGACCACATAGAACTGCTTTACAAAAGGCTGCTCCCGTGTTTTCTGTGCTTCCAGTTCTCCCCTGAACATCGTTACAAAGCCATCCAGAATAGCCGGGTGGCTGTCAACCACCCAATCCGTGCGGAAGGTCATGCGGTCTGCATTATGCTCCGGGGTGCTGACCTGCTCTGCCCATTCCTTATTGCCGGGAGAAAAGCGGCCATCGTAGCTTTTATGGTGCAGAGTGTTCGCCAGGATGTAGCCCACACGCTCCATGCCGTACTGCCGCACCACCTGATTGACTGCATCATCGCCAAGGTACATTCCGTCATAATTGTCCGCAATCGCTTCATGGATTGCCTGCTTGCACTCGCTGTTCAGCCGATAGGATGTACGGTACAAATCCACCTCGTCATTTTCTTTGGCATAGCTGAACGGCTCGTAGTAGACAGGCACATCCGAATAATCCTGTGCGCTGTTGTCCGGCACAGGCACAGCCTTTTCAATGATCTCCGATACCACATCTTCTTTTTTCGGCATATTCCATTTTTCAGAGAAATATTTCTGCACGGCCTCCTGAAAATCTTCATCGAAGCCGTTCCACAAATCCTCCGCTACCAACTTGCCCCACTCATTGACTGCAACACAAGCCGCCATGTCGCCGTGTTCCTCATGCTCCAGCAGGAAGAACTTCTCGCCGCCAATCTCCGTTTCATCAATAGCGTACCATGTGCCGATATGCCCCTCGACTGCGATATGGTCGGAATCGCCGTGGATCAGTCCATTTCTTTTCTGCTGCTGTTCCTCCATGAACTCTCGCACGGTCAACTCTGCGCCTGTGAAGTTCAGTCCTTCCTCGCCAAGTTCCAGCCGCCCCTCCGCGCCAAGGTCAAGTTCTTCGGCCATCAGGACAGATGCCGCATGGTTCACCACCACAGTTTTCTCCACTGTAATGGGCTGGCCTGGGTCGTAGTCCGAACCGCGCAGATCATAGCGATATAAGCCCTCCGGCACATCTTCATCCCGCAGTCGACCATTACTGAAAAGACCCGGCTTATCAAAGATTTCGATTTCCTGCAGTTCTTCGTTCAAAAGGTTTTCTTTCTGCAAATCCAGATTCCTTTCCTTGAAAAAATCCGGCAGTTCTGCAAATCCAATGCTGTCCACATAGTAGGCTTTGACTGTACTGCCATCATTGAGTACCACCACATCACTGACCGACAGCGAATGTCCCGTAAAGTCTGCCGGACGCTGGATATTAAACCGTTCATAAATGCCATCCAGCGTGTCCTTTTCCGTAAGCGGTGCGGCATAGATCAGGTCATAATCTGCACGGGCAACCGTCATGCCTTTCTTCTCCACATAGTCAAGTCCCATGAAACGATAGTTATGTTCCGGGTCACGCCCTGTGATCTGATAAATACCGAACTGTTTTTCACTGCTCTGCAGCAAAGATTCTTCTCGGCTCTTCTCCAGTTCTAGTTCTGCCGTTGCGATCTGGAACACATCACTTCCGCGCTCGATTTCTGCGCGTTCCGTGACAATCGTTGGCCGCAGACTTGTGCGGACTAAGTAGATCTGCTTTCCCTCATCGTACAGCTGCAGGGCTTGTTCTCTGGTGATGGGCGAAAACGGGAACTGCGGATATGTAAAATCATCTTCCAGATAACTTTCCTGCTGTTCCAGCAGAATACTCTGCCATACATCTGTTCGGATGCCGAAAATACCGTCATGCTGTGCGATTTGCTCCTTGCTGGCAAACTCGCCTGCCGTACCATCCGAAAACAGAGGATAAATTTTCTCGCCAGCCCGATGCCATTCCAGCGCAGCGTCTTTCATCAGCGGCAGCATATCATCCTTCCGATAACCATAGTCGTGCATCTCCGAAAGGCCAATCATTCTATCCGGCAGATTTTCGATTTTCTCCTGTGCTTCGTACATCAGGCGGTTGGCTTCTTCTTTGTCATCCTCGGTCAGTGCAGCCGCCAGACCATTCACCAGTTCTTCCGTTGCAGCCCGGTCATCCAGCTTGAAAGCAAAATTCGCGATGAGGTTTCGCTGCTCATCATCGAAAATCGTTTTTCCCTGCTCCTTTTCGGTAATCAACTTTTCCGCATACTGCATCGCAGTCATACGCTCTGCGCTCCTTTCCGCGACTGCCGCTTCCAGCTTTTCCAGAAAGTCGGCTGCGGTCAATCGAATCGTATCCATCGAATCTTTCAGTTCCTTCATCTCCTTGCCGCTGGCCCAGCTTGCTACATAAGGAAATGAATAATCGGACGTATCAATGCCCAAAGCCGAGCAGACCGTAAATGCAATACTTTCGGCTTCGGTTTCTTTCGTGAGCCTGTCTTTTTCTTCCCCGCGCTGTTTCATTAAATCACTATTATGCAGCATCGCATGAGCGACCTCGTGGATCATCGTTTTTATGGTCTGGCTCTCGCCCATGCCGACCTGAATGCAGATTTCTTTGTCTGCATCACTATAATAGCCTTTAGCCTCTCCTTCGATTTCATCAAATCGCATCGGCACAGGTGATACCTGCTCAATTGCCGCTGTAAGCAAAGCGTAATCTTTGACACTGGCCGTCAGTTCGTTCACTTCCAACGACGGAATCGGTTCACCATCGGTCTGCGAAACATCAAAAACCGTCGTCACTCGGAAGCGCGGAACCACATACTCCACACGTTCAATTTCCGGCTCGCCATTTTCGTTCAGCACAACCAGACCCGTATCCTTGTCGATTTTCTCTCGCTCCTCGACTTCCTTAATGGGAGCTGGAGCGATGATCTGGATGCCCTTTTCGCCTTTTTTAACGTAGCGGTTAAACTTGTTTTTCCATGCGTTGAACCCTGCCACCAGTGTGGCATCAGGCCGCTGCATAGCGATCAGCAGCGTATTGTTGAAACTGTAATTGTGGAATTTTGCCATCGTGCGCAGATACGTCGTGTACATTTCCGATGTAAAAATGTCCTTTACGCCCTGCTCCAGCCGTTCCGTGATTTCTTTCATCTGCTGTTTGCGGTCAACTGCCATGCAACCCCTCCTTTTTCTTGACCCATCGTGTTTTCATCTGGCGCGGATATTGGTCAGCCTGTTTCGGTGCTTTTACGCCGTTCCACTCCAATCCCCCGGCCTTGCCCTCACAGGTGTACCCGGCAGCTTTCAGGGATGCTCCATTTTCCGTATCCAGAATGTAGGTAATAACTCTGTTGTAACCAATTGCCCGTGCTGCGCGGTATGCCGCCGCATACAGGATGCTGCAGGCGTTTGGTGTTCCATCTGTACACAGACGGTTGACCTCCAGCGTATAGCCGTCATCCAACCGCCGCGCCACAGGTCTGCCGCAGATAGCAACGCCCACCAATGCGCCATTCTCCGATACGCCGATGGAGAACTTATGCCCTCGTGTCGGCTTATGGTGACGGTGATACTGCTGCACAAATGCGTTTGCCGTTTTCAGGTTGATCGGTGTTAATGTCAGCAAATGCCCTCCTTCCTCAAAAATACCCCCGCCAGATTTCTTGCAGAGATCTAACGGGGTTATCCTATTTACAGTTCCATATCGTAACTTTTCCGCTTCTGGGATTTCTGCGGTTCGGCGGTGCGCTCTGCCTGCTTTGCATGAAGCTGTGCCAGCACAGAGGGTTTCCGCACATTGTCCGCAGTGCGCTCCGCAACGCGGCCTGCATAGTTCACAGGCTGGCGCGGCTTATCTGCAACCTCGGTTTCGGCTGCATCCTCGTCCACGCCCAGTGCATCCTCACTGCCCTTTTCATCCATGTTGAGCAGAGAGTTCAGCTCCGCAAGGCGCGCAGATTTTTCAGCCAATTCCGCTTCCTGTGCAAAAGGACGTTTGGCTTCTTCCCTTGCCTGCGCCAACTGCTGTTCCAAGGTTTCCAGTCTGCGTTCCACCTGTGGCAATGCTCTTTCGATGCCTGCCAGTGCATTGGTAACACGCAGAATGTTGCCTTGCGGGTCCTTGCCGACTTCCATAGAGTAGTTCCATGCGCCCTTGATGGATAAGCGGAACGTCTTATCGAAGTTGTCAAACCGGGAATGCAGTTCAAACGCACCGTAGCTGCCAATCCTTCCCTCGGTGCCAGCCGCTTTCAAAGCCTTGCAAGCCTCAATGATGGCTGCACCCGCTTCCTTGCGTTCGGTGTACACCTTGCCGCTGATCTCCATAGAGAAGTGGTCTTTGTCCTGCGCCAGAAGCGGTTTTGCCGCTTCTATATCGGTTTTCAGGGCTTCGATCTGACCCTTTGCCGCAGCGATTTCTCGCGGATAACGGCGCGCAATATCCGATTCCAAGCTATAAATCTGACTGGTGTGATTGGCTTTCAGCAGCTTCAGCTTGCTGACCTGAATATCCAGATCCATCTTTTCCTTGATGTAGGGATTGCCCGTTGCCAGTGCCTTGATTTCGGCATAGGACAGTGCGGTATCGTCCACATCATCGCAGGCACGGACAGGCGATTTAGAAGTCATGATTTGGCTTATGAACTTCTGCTTATTTTCCAGAATCTGCCACATATACGAATCAAACGTATTTTCAGTGACGTAACGATAGATTTTCACCTGATTATTCCGGTTTCCCTGCCGGAGAATACGTCCTTCCTGCTGTTCTAGGTCAGACGGCTTCCACGGGCAATCCAGATGATGCAGGGCAATCAGCCGATCCTGAATATTGGTTCCTGCGCCAAGTTTCGGCGTAGACCCCATCAGGACACGCACCTGTCCTGCGCGCACCTTTGCAAACAAGTCTGCCTTTTTCGTTTCCGTGTTGTACTCGTGGATGAACGCCACTTCTTCACGGGGAACACCTCTCGCCACCAGTTTTTCCCGCACATCATCGTAGACGTTGAATGTGCCATCGGCTTTTGGTGTCGATAAATCGCAGAAAATCAACTGTGTTCCCTTATCCGGGGCAGATTCTTCCCAGACCTTGAACGCATTGTCCACACAGCGATTCACTTTACTCTCTGGCTCATCCGGCAGCATATCATTCATAAGCCGCTGGTCGAGTGCCAGTTTTCTGCCATCGTTCGTGATTTTGAGCATATTATCGAATCTGGGATTCACGCTGCCGTTGCGTACAGCCTCAGCGCGGTCTGCAAAGGAACTTACCATTTCTTCCTGCGTTTCGCTCGGTTTCAGCACTTCGTTAATGTACTCTGCTTGCGGCACAGGCAGGTTCAGCATATCTGCCGTCTGCACATCCGCCGATTCCTTGAACAGAGAAATCAGCTCCGGCAGATTAAAGAACCTGGCAAAACGTGTTTTCGCACGGTAGCCCGTTCCTTCCGGGGAAAGCTCGATTGCCGTGACGGTTTCACCAAAGGATGCCGCCCAATCATCGAAGTGACTCAGCCCCATCTTCTGCAGGGTGTCATACTGGAGATACCGCATAATGGTGTACAGCTCCACCATCGAGTTGCTGACCGGGGTTCCGGTTGCAAAGGTCACACCCTTGCCGCCTGTCAGTTCGTCCAGATACTGGCACTTTGCAAACATATCGCTGGACTTCTG
This sequence comes from Faecalibacterium sp. AM43-5AT, assembly GCF_003603345.1. Classification (NCBI taxonomy): domain Bacteria; kingdom Bacillati; phylum Bacillota; class Clostridia; order Eubacteriales; family Oscillospiraceae; genus Faecalibacterium; species Faecalibacterium sp. AM43-5AT. Next base: position 8,614 of record NZ_QVGZ01000011.1, on the reverse strand, counting down.
TGCATCGGTCTGGGCGATACCTGCGATATTCCGCATTTTTGTGTAGAGGAACATATTTTTATAGAAATGTGACTCGTCCACAAACAGGCGGTCAACCCCCAGTTCCTCAAATGTAACCACATCATCCTTTCTCGTCTGGTCGTTCAGCTTTTGCAGCTTTGCTTCCAGTGTTTTCTTTGTTTTTTCCATCTGCTTGACCGTAAAACTGCGGCTGTCCTCACTCCGGGCATCGGCCAGAGCCAGCGTAATGTCGTCGATCTGACGCTCTACAATGGCTTTCTGCCGTTCCGGGGAGAGCGGCACTCGCTCAAACTGCGAATGACCGATCACGATGGCATCGTAATCGCCGGTTGCAATGCGGGAGCAGAACTGCTTTCGATTGCTGGGTTCAAAATCCTTTTTCGTTGCCACCAACACATTGGCATTGGGATAGAGCCGCAGGAAGTCTGCGCCCCACTGCTCTGTGAGGTGGTTTGGCACCACATAGAGGTTTTTCTGCGATAAGCCCAGCCTGCGGCTTTCCATACCGGCAGCAATCATCTGGAAGGTCTTGCCTGCACCCACGCAATGCGCCAGCAGCGTATTGTTACCGTACAGAATGTGCGCAACGGCATTTTTCTGATGCGGCATCAGGGAAATTTCTGGGGTCATGCCCTCAAAACGAATATGACTGCCATCGTACTCACGAGGACGAATCGCATTGAAAATCCGGTTATAGGTCGCACACAAATCCTCGCGGCGGTCTAAATCCTTGAAAATCCACTGCTTGAACGCTTCCCGAATGGATTCCTGTGCCTGCTGTGCAAGCATGGTTTCCTGCTTATTCAGTACACGGTGGTCGCCATCCGCATCGTGAATCGTATCGTAGATCTTGGTATCCCGGAGGTTCAGGGCATCTTCCAACAGCTTATAAGCATTGACGCGCAGGGTTCCGTAGGTATTGGTGACAAGCGGATTGCCGCGATCCAGCGACTTGCCCGAAATGTTCCATGCACCTGAAATTTCGGAATAGGTTGCTTTAATGTCAATACCAGCATAGTAGTTCGGTGTTTTGAACACTTCCTTCATAAACTGCGTGATGTACTCCGGCTTCACCCAGTTCGCACCCAGCCGTACTTCAATTTCTGAAGCATCCAAATCCTTGGGCTGTACCCGTTTCAGGTAGTCCACATTGATCTGATACTCTGCATGGTTTGCAGCAAAGGTTTCTGCTGTGGCCAGTTTTTCACGAACATTGCCTGACAGGTATTCATCCGAGGTTTCCCACTGCTGTGTCACAGGATTTCGGAAAATCGCACCTGCCAGTTCATCCGTGATCTCCTGTTCCGGTTTACCGCAGAGCTGCACCATAAACGGTATATCCACCTTTGCTTTTTCTCCAATGGAAAGTGCCAGAGCTTCGCTTGGCGTGTCCACCGAGGTAACAGGCTCCGGCTTACGGATGGTACGTTTGGTAAAAATATCGGCAAGTCGTTTGAGATTCTTCTCTTCATCCAGAATTTCCAGTGATGCCAGCAGACAATAGCTGCTGTCCTGTCGGAACGCCCGCTTATTGGCAGTGCTGTTGATCAGACCGTACTGCGCCTTAAATGCGGTGTACTGCCGTTTCAGTTCATTTTGCAAAAGCTGTACTTCCGCATCCGAACCATCATGCAGCTGACAATCCAACAGTTTCCGGGTGGTTTCCCGCAGAGCGATCATGCCCAGCACTCGCTCTGCAGTAACGGCAGGCAGTTCCACCTTGTTCATAAAAGAATTTTCACGGTAGTAAATCTGTCCATCCACGTTCGTAAAGCTGAAATTCTTCACGCTGGGGTCTGCCGGGATAGGTTCTTCCTGCACATCCAGTTCATCGTCGGAGATTTCCGGCTCCGTGATGGTGGCATGGATGTTGCCGACCACCTCTTTTAACTGCTTGGCAAGGTCTGCGCCTTCGATGGGTTTGACCGTGGTTTCCTGCTTGCCGTACTGGGTGCTTTCCGTGGTGATCTCGCCCAGCACCATCTCAGGATGCTTTGCAAAATACTGGTTGATGGAATATCCTTCCGGCGTTTCACCGAGATCCACCCATTCTGCCCGCTCCACCGCTGCACGGTCACGCTTCTGCAGGAACAGAATGTCAGCAACCACGCCCGTGTTGGCATTGCGCTGGAACGCATTGTTCGGCAGACGAATCGCACCTACCAGATCGGCACGGTTGGCAAGGTACTCACGGACAGAGGAATCCTTCTTATCCATCGTACCGCTGGACGTTACCACCGCTACCACACCGCCCGGACGCACAAGGTCAAGACTTTTCGCAATAAAATAATCGTGGATGAGAAAATTGTGGCGGTCATACCGCTTGTCCGGCACTTTGTAATTGCCGAACGGTACGTTGCCCACAACACAGTCAAAGAAGCTGTCTGGGAACTGCATCGTTTCAAAGCCCTGCACCGCAATTTTGTTTTTCTGGTACAACTGCTGTGCAATGCGGCCCGAAATGCTGTCCAGCTCCACACCGTACATCCGAATCTTCTCCATGCTGTCCGGCACCAGACCCATGAAATTACCGACACCACAGGACGGTTCCAGCACATTGCCTTTGGACAATCCCATATTGCCCAGGGCTTCATACATTGCCTTGATGACCGTAGGAGAGGTGTAAAACGCATTCAGGGTACTGGCACGGGCTTCCTTATACTCATCCGCCGTGAGCAGGGACTGCAGTTCGGCATATTCCTTTGACCAGTCCGCATTGTTTTCATCGAACGCCTGCGGAATGCCGCCCCAGCCCACATACCGAGAAAGAATCTCCTGCTCCTCTGCAGTGGCCTGCCGCTGCTCTGCATCCAGTGTTTGCAGCACTCGAATCGCCTCCACATTGGCTTTATACTTTGTTTTCGGCCCTCCTGCACCGAGATCATCGTCCGTAATGCGGAAGTTAATAGGTTTCTGTTTGGGCTGTGCAGGCTGTTCTGTTTCTGCTCCACTGTCCAGCGGAAGATTGTGCTGCCGCCGTGCATGGTTGACCTCTGCCGGGGTCATAGGCTGCTGGGTCAGCGGTTCAAGGGCTTCCTCTGCTGCTGCACGGCTGATGGCATCCGTTCGGTTCTGCACATCTGCGATCAGCTGCATCTGTTCTGGCGGGAAGTCGGGATTCAGCAGTTCTTCCAGCTCGCCGCCTGCTTCTGCCACCGAATAGATCACATCCATCTGCTCCGGGGAGAAATCCTCGTAGGCCACACCCGCATTGTGCAGAGCCGTAAAGACTGTGATTTCAACCGCTTCTTCCATCGGTACATCTGCCTGTTCGTACAGATGCCGAATGTACTCCAGCTGTTCCGTTCGGAAAATCGGATACCGGGCTTCTTTTGCAAGGGTCATGTCCTGCAAACTGACCGTTCCATTTCCAAAGTCCACCGAATCCACACGGAACTCTCTATCGTCCAGTTCGATGATGGTATTAACAGGCAGATATTCCTCTCTGCGGAAGTATTTCGTTTGGGCATGGGTTCCATCTTCCTGCTGGCCGGACAGATAGACACTCTCCCCCTGCTTCCAGAGCTTCATTGCCTGTGAAACCCACTGTTCACGCGGAAAACCAGATACCTCAACCTTGCCGAGTGCGGTTTCCTTTTCCAACAGCTTGCTGCCAAGAAGTTCCGAAATGCGCTTTGCATCCTCGCCGTAGAACTCAAAGTTTCCGTACTGCTCATAGCCGACCAGAGCATCCGGGTAGCGCTCTTTCAGTGCGTTATATTCGTTGGCGGCATCCAGTGGCAGGGGCTGCAGCGTCTGCTCCGAATACTTTTCATCTGCAAGAGGCGCATCTTTTTTGGGTTTCTCAACCGCTGCGGCGGTTGACTGCTCTTTCGATTGCGGCTCCTGCTCCATGAAGTCAAACATGGAAATTTGCCCCTGTTCAGGAACCGCAATCTCAACAGCCCTCTTTTTTTCCGGGAAAATCGTGTACGTTCCCTCGACATACTGGTGCAGGATAGAGAGGGATTCTGCCTTGCGCTCATATTCTTCGGAATCCATTGGCACAGACAGCAGTGCAGTGTCCATCTGCTCCAGAAGTTCCGTTGCTTGTTCAGGGTCTGCCAGCTTTTCGACGAGAGCCGTTCGACCATCTTCATGGTAAAGGTCTTGCGGATAAGGCCGTTCCACTTCGTTCGGCAGATGGTGATAGAATCCCATCACCCGCATTGCCATCCGCTCGCGCTCATAAGCAGGCATCCGGGAGTAGTCTGCCGGCTTCAAATACTCACTGTCACGGATAAGCTGGTCGATCCGGCCTGCGGCCTGATTCCAGTTCAGATGAACGCTTGCATCCGGGTTCCCGTATGAGCCACGCTCCAAAGAAATGCCCCTGCCATCGTGATCTTCGTGAGAATCGTCTGCCCCGCAGAGTGCATGGCTGCTGCCGCCGATCCCGTAATGCTCTTTCAGGAAGTCAGCCCGTTCTTTTTTGTCCTCATGATTCAGAAAGAACGAATAGATTGCCAGCCGACTATCCGAGTAATTGCTTCCCCGCGTGAAATATCCATTGATTTCATCTTCCGTGATGAATCGTTTGTACTCATTCCAGTGAAAGCCATCCCGCGCCGAGTAGTTCTGATAAGGCTTTGCAAACTGCTGGAACAGAGCTGCCACTTTATCCGGCTTATAAAAGTGCATCCGCATCAGGTCTTTATCTTCGGCGTAGGCTTCCCCCAGCGCAGATAATCTGTCGTTTAGGTCAGTCAGAAAATCCGTATCATCCAGCAAGCCTGCCAGCCTGTCTGTCAGTTCCGGGAAACCGCCCCTGAAGATTGCTGTATCCTGAAACACTGCTTCGGCAACACCGTCTGCCAAGTCACGTTCCATATAAGCCACCGTCTGCGCGTGTTCCTGCAAAGCATTCTGCCGTGCAGCATCCAGAACCGCCTGCGGCGCATACTCGCCCTGCCGGAGCAGTTCATGGATGCGGTTGCTCACATCCTCCCATGACAAAAACGCATTGACAATCGTACCGCCCTTTGCCGTACCGCCTGCCGCAATGTGCAACCCCAAATCATCGAACCAGACCGCATACTTTGCGCCGTCAATTTCAAAGCCTTTTCCTCCCGTGCCGTATTCGTTTTTCACGAACTCCGTGTATTCTTCCGGGGTTTTCTCAACCATGAAATTGTAGATCAGACGAAGCTGACCTTTGCTGCGGTTACTGCCCGTGCGCAGAATTTCATCAACCACTTCGGGATCAAGTGCAATTTCATCCGCATACCGCGCCTGGATCGGTGCTTCAATGGCGCGAATCTGCTGTTCCACGGTCGGCAAATCAGGAAAAGAAAAAGCAGAGGCAATTTCTTCCTCTGCTTCGCTCAAATCTTGTTCTGTTGTCGGTTCGGTTAATTGTACACCAACTCCTTCAAGACGATCTCCTCTGCCATCGCCGTCAGGTTGTTCTGGTGCGCCGCCCATGCCAGCGGGTCCTTTTCCTTGCTCGGTGCCGGAAACTTCTCGTTCAGGCTGTCCAGCAGGGTTTCCACCCGACTCTCCGCTGCTTCCTCGATCTCCGCCAGATGCTGGTTCAGCCTGCCGCTCATCAGCATACTCTGATACCAGTTCTTGCGGTTCTCTTTCAGGTACGTCCTGCGCAGCATCCCGTACTTCCCGATGGTCTGCGGCTCGTCCTTCACGGCCAGATTCGGGAACAGATAATCTCCCTTGCGGTAATACGTCAACTCCATTTTCTTGTCCTCCTTTGGTCGTGTTTTCTTTGGTTTCGTGCTTTAATGTGTTAAAGTCCGTATTGGTATTATACAAGCTGTCAACGGATTTTTCAAGCTGCTGCGTGATTTCTTTTTTGTAAATTTTCCGCATCTCACGGCCAATGTCAAAAAGAACCGCTTCGCACTGTTCGGAAACCGCGTTGCCAAGGAACGACAGCACCGGCAGCTTGTTGAAATCCACAATGCGGATAAAGTCATCATCGTCCAGCACATCCATAGGCTCCTGCCCGCAGCGGCGGGAAAGCGTATAGAAAATACTGTTGGTCATCAGTTCCCGGAAGCGGACGCGGATGTTATCTTCGTCCAGTTCTTCCAGAAAAGTGCCTGCCACCTCATAGGCCAGACCGTCCATCGCTTCATCCAGATTGTCGGCGGTCAACTGCTGTGCCAGTTCCATCAGGGCAGTATTCATGCTGTCTGTCTGGGATAAACCATAGGTATCTGCCAGATGGTCTAAGATAGCCTGCTCATGCTCGTGGCTGTCCAGATTCCATAAGAGCGGTGTTTTTCCACCGCGCACCAGATGAGTGTCTGCAATATCGAACACATACCGCAGCTTGGTACGCGGTCCGGTATCATCCAGAAGCGCGATGCCTTTTGCGCCACGGTTGACCCATCGGCTCATTTTCTGATTCCAGAGTTCCAGTTCTGCGCAGGCTGTTGCATCGGGCCGCTGCGCGTGGATCAGGAGTGCATCGGTGAACGAATAGCGGTACAGCCGCGCCGCCACATCCAGATAACTCATCCAGTCCTGTGGCGAGTTACTGACATACCGGGCGTTCTGCTGCGCCAATTCTCGAATATCGTTAATCTGTGGCAAGGGTCAAACCTCCTTTACGTTTTCGTTTGCATCGGTGTTTTAGGAAATTCCAGGCTGTACTGTGCGCGGCCCTCTTCGACGCGCAGCACAAGGTCAGCGGCGAATGTCTTATCTTTTTTCGCGGAATAAAAGTCTTTTACATGGGTGCGTCCCTTCTTCAAAAGGTCTACCGCCATCTTCTTGTCCAGCGTTTTTCTCATGTTGGACAAGTATCTGCTTTCTTTCCAGAGGGCAAATTTGCAGCTGCGGTCTGCACAACAAAAGCTGAGTTTGTTCTCATGTACAGGATTTCCGCAGACCGGGCAGCTTCCCACGCTTACCTTATTATAATAGGGAGCCGCCGCGACGGTAGGAATCTGCCGCAAGTCGGCCAGCATCTTATCGATCAGTCCATGGATGCCCTGCATAAAATCGTGGGGCTTGATTTCGCCACGCTCCATCCGTAGCAGGTCATTTTCCCACTCAGCTGTCATGCTGGCAGATTTCAGGTAGTCCGGGATATTGCGGATCGCGGCCACACCGTCCTCCGTGGGAATCATCTGCTTGCCCTTGCGCTGTACATAGCCGGAGGATACCAGCTTTTCCAGAATCGCGGCGCGCGTTGCAGGGGTTCCCAGACCTTTCTTCTCAGTGTCCTTTTCAAATTCTTTGTTGCCTGCCGTTTCCATTGCGGACAGCAGGGTATCTTCGGTGTAGACTTTCGGCGGCGAAGTAAAGCCCTGCTTTTTCTCTGCCCGTACCACAGGAAGAACCATTCCCTGCTCCATCTTTTTCGGAAGCGGTACATCTTTGTCCTTTTCCGGCTCTGCAAACGGAACAGGCTTTGCCGTGTATCCGGGCTGCAGAACATCCTTATATTTTGCCGTGAAGTTCCTGCCCTGGCAGCATACCGTCACAAGCACATCCTCATAGATAAACGGCGGCTGCACGGCCTGCACCAGTTTCCAGATAATAAGCGAAAGAATCTTCTGCTTGGTTTCGGACAACTTTTCCTTATTACACTTTGCGCCCTGCATCGTCGGCAGGATCGCATGATGGTCTGCGACCTTGCTGTTGTTGATAACGTAGCTCACATCCACGGTCTGGCCATCCAGAGCCAGCACCAGAGATTCCACCGTCTTGCGCATATCCTCGGTCACAAACTGGCTGTCCGTTCTGGGATATGTCACCAGTTTTTCTTCATACAGTTCCTGCGCAGCCTGTAAGGTCTGGCTGGCGGTCAGGCCGTAGTATCGGTTTGCTTCTCGCTGTAAGGTTGTCAGATCATACAGCTTCGGAGGTTTCTTTTCCACCCTTTTGCTTTCAATGCTGCCAACCACAGCACACTGTCCATCGCAAGCTGCCTGAACGGTATCGGCATCCTGCTCCTGCGCCATCTGTTCCGATGCCGCCACGACACCCGCACCGGACAGTTCCACTTTATAATAGGGTTCCTTTACAAAGTTCTGGATTTTGGTCTGCCGTTCGGTCAGCATCGCCAGCGTCGGGGTCTGCACACGGCCAATGGTCTGTTTTCTGCCGTACTTTTTCGTAAAAGCACGGGTTCCGTTCATGCCGATCAGCCAGTCCGCTTTTGCCCTGCACTCGGACGCTGCAAACAGGTTATCATAGGCCGCGCCATCTCTCAGGTTCTCAAAGCCCTGCTGGATAGCGGCATCCTCCATGCTGCTGATCCACAGCCGCTTGATGGGGAGTTTGCTTCCGGCAAGAGCATACACACGGCGGAAAATCGCTTCGCCCTCGCGCCCTGCGTCTGCAGGATAGTTCTCGGAGGTGACTTTTCTGACATTGTTACTCGATGGCATCCAATGGGCCGATAAAGCGGTAGAAAATCTGGATTTTCTGGACGTATTCGCCATCGACCTTTTCCGCTTTGGATACCAGAATCTTGTCAATCAGCTGATGCAGAATCTTATAGTTCAGTTCGGTGATGCCAGCGTACTTGCTGACTTCATCAATAAAATCCTGAATCTTGTCCAGCTGACCGTGTTCAGCACGGCCTTCCCGCTCGTACTGCTCAATCTTCTCGGTCAGTTCA